>NZ_JALQDH010000010.1:0-218281 GCF_023631365.1 Caballeronia sp. INML2
GCCCGCGCTTTCTCCTTGAGCAGCGCATCGAGCTTTTTTAGGTACGCCACCTCCGCGCGCAGGTATTCGTTCTCCTTGAGCAGTTCTTCGCGCGTGCGCGCCTCTGGCGTTTTGCCTTCGGCAGGCTTGTCGGGCTGGGTAGCTTTCATCTTTGGGCAACGCCCCCGCGGACGGGGCGCCAAGGCATCTATACCGCCCTCATGATACAGGCGCTCCCACGTCGCGACGCCACGCGGGTTACGCAGATCGAACAGCGCCGTCACCTGGGTGTACGACAACTCGTCCTGCCACATCCGTTCCAGCACCGACAACTTGAACTGCGCATCGTAATGGCTGTATTTCTTGCGCAGCCCCGCAACCCCATGCACACGATAGCTTGCCACCCAGCGGCGAACCATCGAGAAGCCCACTCCGTAACGCGCCCCCAATGCCCTGTAGCCGCTTTCGCCGGCAAGATATTCCTCGACAACCCGTCTTCTGAATCGCTCGCTGTACTTCGCCATGAAAAACACCCCCAAAGGTTGGATCGGTATCCAACTTTTGGGGTGCAGTTCAGTTCGACCGCGCCGTTTTTTTTGAGCTGGGAAAGCTCAATGCTTGCCCGTGCTCCCGAAACCGCCCGCGCCGCGCTCGCTCTCCTCGAAGTCCTCGACGATATTGAACGCCGCCTGCACGACGGGCACGATCACCATCTGCGCAAGACGCTCCATCGGGTTGAGCGTGAACGCGGTGTCGCCGCGATTCCATGTCGAGACCATCAGTTGGCCTTGATAATCGGAATCGATCAGCCCGACGAGATTGCCGAGCACGATGCCATGCTTGTGGCCGAGGCCCGAGCGCGGCAGGATCATCGCGGCGTAGCCGGGATCGGCGAGATGAATGGCGAGGCCGGTCGGCACGAGCACGGTCTGGTGCGGCTCGATGACGAGCGGCGCATCGAGACACGCACGCAGATCGAGCCCCGCGCTGCCGGGCGTGGCGTAGGCGGGCATGAAGTCGCGCATGCGCGCGTCGAGAATCTTGACGTCGAGTTTCATGGATCGAGGCTTCAGCGGCCGAGCTCGAAGGCGTCGGCCAAAAGTTGATAGGACCGCGTGCGTGCGGCGTAGCTGCCGGAGACCGTCAGAACGATCAATTCGTCGGCGTTGAATTGTTCCTGCAGCGCTTGCAGTTTTTCCGTCACACGTTCCGGCGTGCCGATGATGCTGCGCGCTTTCTCATGCGCGATCACCGCGAGCTCGCGCTCTCCGTAGACCTGCGAGATGCCTTGTGCGATCGATGGAATCGGCTGATTGAGCCCGTACGCCATCTGCACGCGGCGCAGGTCGACCGCGCGCTCGAGCGCTTCGGCTTCGCGATCCGTATCGGCGCAAATCACGAACACGGCGGCGGCGAGATAAGGCTTCTCCTCGTGACCCGGCGTGAAGCGCTCGCGATACGCCTGCGCCACGCGATCGCCATATTGCGCGTTGATGAAATGCGCGAACGCGAACCGAACGCCGAGCTGCGCGGCAAGCAAGCCGCCGAAATCGCTCGAGCCGAGCATCCACAGTTCGGGACGCGTGTCGATCTGCGGTTGCAGCAGGACGCCTTTGGCGAGCGAATCGTCGGGAATGTTGCCGCTGAAGAGGGCGATCAGCTCGGCGACTTGCTGCGGAAAGATATCGCCACGATTGTACGAACCTGCCGCGACCGCCTGCGCCGTTCGCATGTCGCCGCCGGGTGCGCGACCGACGCCGAGATCCACGCGATTCGGGAACAGCGCTTCGAGCATCAGGAATTGCTCGGCGATCTTGAACGACGAGTAATACGGCAGCATCACGCCGCCCGAACCAATGCGGATGCGCTTCGTGAGACTACCGATGCGCGCGAGCATCACTTCGGGACACGGATTCGACACGCCGTGCAGGCCGTGATGCTCCGCGCACCAGTAGCGCGTGTAGCCGAGATCGTCGGCGAGCTGCGCGAGATCGAGCGTCGCCGCGATGGCGTCGGCGGCGCTGTGGCCGTGGATGACCGGCGTCTGATCGAGAACGGAGAGCTTTGTCATCGTGTCAGGACAGCAGCTGGCCGCCGGCTTTCGGCGCGCGCTTTGCGATTTCCGCGATCAGCGTGCGCGCGAGTGCCTGCTTGCCGGCGCGCGGCAGCGGCGTCGTGCCGCGCTCTTCGAAAAGAACGACTTCGTTGTCGTCCTGACCGAACGTCAGCTGTCCGATATTTCCAATGAGCAGCGGCACGCCCTTGCGCTCGCGCTTCTGGGCGCCGTGGACCTCGAGATCGCCGCTTTCGGCCGCGAAGCCGACGCAGTAGGGCGGATTCGGCTGCTTTGCCACCGTCGCGAGAATGTCCGGATTCTCGACGAAGTTGAACGTGGGCATCGCGTCCGCAGTTTTCTTGATCTTTTGCTCGCTGACATGATCCACGCGCCAGTCCGCGACTGCCGCCACCGCGATGAAGATGTCCGCGTCAGGCGTCGCGGCCATGACGGCGTCGTGCATCTGTTGCGCGGTCTGCACGTCCTCGCGATACACGCCCCACGGCGTCGGCAACGACACCGGACCGGCGACGAGATGCACGTCCGCGCCTGCCTGCGCTGCCGCGCGCGCGAGCGCGAAGCCCATCTTGCCCGACGAACGATTGGTGATGCCGCGCACCGGATCGAGCGGCTCGAAAGTCGGGCCCGCCGTGATGAGCACGCGCTGGCCGCGCAGAATTTTCGGCTGGAAGAACGCGCAGATCGCTTCGAACGCGGCTTCCGGCTCGATCATGCGGCCGTCGCCGACTTCGCCGCACGCCTGCGAACCCGAATCCGGTCCGAGAACTTCGACGCCGTCAGCGCGAAGCTGCGCGACGTTGCGTTGGGTCGCCGGGTTCTGCCACATTTGCCGGTTCATCGCCGGAACCACGAGCAGTGGACAGTCGCGCGCGATGCATAGCGTCGAGAGCAGGTCGTCGCACATGCCGTGCGCGAGTTTTGCGAGAAAGTCGGTGGAGGCGGGCGCGATGACGATGGCATCCGCCTCGCGCGAGAGATCGATATGCGGCATGTTGTTCGGCATGCGCGCATCCCACTGCGACGTGTAGACGGGACGGCCCGAAAGCGCCTGCATCGTCACGGGTGTGATGAACTGCGTGGCCGCTTCCGTCATCACGATCTGCACGGTCGCGCCGGCCCTGATGAGCAAGCGCGTAAGTTCGGCGATCTTGTAACAGGCGATGCCGCCGGTCAGACCTAGAACGAGATGTTTGCCCGCGAGTTCCAATTTGCCTCCATCGCAAAAGAACACGGCTCCGAGGAAGGAGCCGCACGTGAACATCAACGCGAACCGCGCACGCGCCGCAGTTCGTCGAACACCAGCAACACCGCGCCGATGGTAATGGCGCTATCGGCGAGATTGAACGCCGGCCAGTGCCACGCTTTCACGTGAAAATCCAGAAAGTCGATGACGTGCCCGTACGCGATCCGGTCGATCACGTTGCCGATCGCGCCGCCCATGATGAGCGCGAGCGCCGTGCAGAAGAGCCGCTGCCCCGAATGCCTCTTGAGCAGATAGCAAATCACGATTGCCGCGACGACGCCCAGCGCCGTGAACGCCCAGCGCTGCCAGCCGCCCGCCATCGCGAGGAAGCTGAACGCCGCGCCGCGGTTGTAGACGAGCAGCAGGTTGAAGAAAGGCGTGAGCGCGTGAGGTTCGCCGTAGGCGAACACGCGCTGCACGGCGATCTTCGTCAACTGGTCGAACAGGATCACGATGAGCGCAACGCCGAGCCACGGCGCAAGCGATCCACTGCTGGAAGTTTGTTTCGCCATCGTTCGAGCCATTATGCTGCGCCTCGCGTTTCACCGGCGCCGAAGAGATTGGAGAAGCAGCGGCCGCACAGACCCGGATGGTCCGCGTGCGAGCCGACGTCCGCGCAGTAGTGCCAGCACCGCTCGCACTTCATGTAGCTCGATGCCGTGACATCGACGCCTTCTTCCGCTTCGCCCGCGACCTTTTCCAGTCGAGCCGATGACGTGATGAGCACGAAGCGCAGCGCATCGCCGAGGCTTGCAAGTGCGTCGTAACGCGCGCCGCTCGCGCGGACCGTCACTTCGGCTTGCAGCGACGAGCCGATCTGGTTCGCCGTGCGCGCTTCTTCCAGCGCCTTCGTCACGTCGCCGCGCGCATGGCGGATGAGCGTCCACTTGTCGAGCAGTTCGCCGCCGTTCGCGATGTCCGGATACGTCGCGAAGACTTCATTGAAGATCGTGTCCTGACCGGGCTTGAGCACCTTGTACGCTTCTTCCGCCGTGAACGAAAGATACGGCGCGACCAGGCGCAGCAGGCCATGCGCGACGTAATACAACGCCGTCTGCGCACTGCGGCGCTCGCGCGAATCGGCCTTCGTCGTGTAGAGACGGTCCTTCAACACGTCGAGATAGAAGCCGCCGAGGTCTTCCGAGCAGAACGTAGCGATCTTCGCGACGACTGGATGAAACTCGTACTTCTCGTAATGCGAGAGCGCGTCGTCCTGAAGGTTGTGCGTGAGTGCGACCGCATAGCGATCGATTTCGAGCCAGTTTTCCACCGGCACCGCGTCTTTCGCGAAGTCGAAGTCCGACAGGTTTGCGAGCAGGAAGCGCAACGTGTTGCGGATACGGCGATACGTTTCCGTTACGCGCTTCAGGATCTCTTCGGAGATCGCGAGTTCGCCGGAATAGTCCGTCGACGCGATCCACAAGCGGATGATTTCCGCGCCGAGGCGATTGGACACCTCATGCGGATCGATGCCGTTGCCGAGCGACTTCGACATCTTGCGGCCTTCGCCATCGACGGTGAAGCCGTGCGTGAGCAGCGCGTCGTAGGGCGGACGGCCGTCGAGCATCGAAGCCGTGAGCAGCGACGAATGGAACCAGCCGCGATGCTGATCCGAGCCTTCGAGATAGAGGTCGGCCGGGAATTGCAGCGAATCCTTGTGCGAACCGCGCAGCACGTGCCAGTGCGTCGTGCCGGAGTCGAACCACACGTCGAGCGTGTCGCGGTTCTTCTCGTACATGTTGGCGTCGTCGCCGATCAGTTCTCGGGGATCGAGCGATTGCCACGTCTCGATGCCGCCTTCCTCGACGCGCTTCGCCACTTCCTCGAGTAGCTCCAGCGTGCGCGGATGCAGCTCGCCTGTCTCCTTGTGCACGAAGAACGCCATCGGCACGCCCCATTGGCGCTGGCGCGAGAGCGTCCAGTCCGGACGGTTCGCGATCATGCTGTACAGACGCTGCTTACCCCACGACGGGTAGAACGCGGTGTTCTCGACGCCTTCGAGCGCGGTCTCGCGCAGCGTCTTGCCGCCGTCCTTGGGCGTGACATCCATGCCCGCGAACCATTGCGATGTAGCGCGATAGATGATCGGCGTCTTGTGGCGCCAGCAGTGCATGTAGCTGTGCGTGTACTTCTCGCTCTTGAGCAGCGAGCCCGCGCCTTGGAGCGCTTCGACGATCTGCGGATTCGCTTTCCAGATCGACAGCCCGCCGAAAAGCGGCAGCGATTCGATATAGCGGCCATCGCCCATCACCGGGTTGATGATGTCGGCATCCGCCATGCCGTGCGCCTTGCACGACACGAAGTCTTCGACGCCATACGCCGGCGACGAGTGCACGATGCCCGTACCGCTTTCGGTCGTCACGTAGTCGCCGAGATAGACGGGCGCGGTGCGCTTGTAACCCGGGTGCGCGGCCGCGAGCGGATGATGGAAGCGCAGGTTGGCGAGCTGTTCGCCGGTCGCCGTCGCGATGATTTCGCCCGTCAGGCCGTAGTTCTCCAGGCACGCTTCGACGCGTTCTTGCGCGAGGATCAGCAAGCCGCGCGACGTATCGACGAGCGCGTAGACAATCTCCGGATGCACGTTCAACGCCTGGTTGGCGGGAATGGTCCAGGGCGTCGTCGTCCAGATGACGATGCCGCCTTCCGCTTTCGGCAGCGCGTTCAGGCCGAACGCCTGCGCGGTCTTCTCCGGCTCGGCGAAGGCGAACATGACGTCGATGGTCGGATCGGTCTTGTCCTTGTATTCGACTTCCGCCTCGGCGAGCGCGGAGCCGCAATCGAAGCACCAGTTCACCGGCTTCAGGCCGCGGAACACGAAGCCTTTCTCCATGATCTTGCCGAGCGCGCGGATTTCGCCCGCCTCGTTGGCGAAGTTCATCGTCTTGTACGGATTGTCCCAGTCGCCCAGAACGCCGAGACGCCGGAAGCCGGCCTTCTGCTTCTCGATCTGCTCGCCCGCATAGGCGCGCGCCTTTTGCATCACTTCAGCGGCGGGCAGCGACTTGCCGAACTGCTTTTCGATCTGGATTTCAATCGGCATGCCATGGCAATCCCAGCCCGGCACGTAGACCGCGTCGAAGCCGGCGAGATTGCGCGCCTTGACGATCATGTCCTTCAGGATCTTGTTGACCGCGTGCCCCAGGTGGATGTCGCCGTTCGCGTATGGCGGGCCGTCGTGCAGGATGAACTTCTTGCGGCCCTTGGAGGCGGCGCGGATCTTCTCGTAGATCTTGTTGTCCTGCCATTCCTTGACCCACGCGGGTTCGCGCTTGGGCAGGTCGCCGCGCATCGGGAAGGGCGTGTCGAGCAGGTTGACGGGATACTTCGAAGAGGCTTTCTCTTTCTTGTCGCTCATGAATGACTCGGTGAATTCGGTGAGACGGCGCTTGTCTTGGCGCGCGATGATTCGGAGGCGGGGCAGCGGGCGGCGCATGATGCGCCGCGCGCTCACCTAATTCGGTCGGTCGCCGAAATGGCAAAGCCCGTGGCACGGCTGCCGGCGTTGCTTGCGGGCGGAAGGCCGAAGTACGCGCGCGCGTTGTCGACATCCTTCGCGATCGCGGCGGACAGCTTCTCTAGGTCGACGTATTTCTCTTCGTCGCGCAGCTTCTTCAGGAATTCGACCCGCACGAGCTTGCCGTACGCGTCGCCGTGCCAGTCGAGCACGAAGACTTCGAGCAGCACGCGGCCGGAGTCGTCGACGGTCGGACGCAGGCCGAGGCTCGCGACCGCGGCCAGCGGTTCATCGGCGAGGCCGTGCACGCGCACCACGAAAATGCCCGCGAGCGCCGGCCGTTTGTGCGCGATCGGCAGATTCAGCGTCGGAAAGCCGAGATCGCGGCCGAGCTTCGCGCCGTGCACGACGTGCCCGCTGATGATGTACGGCCGCCCGAGGGCGACCTGCGCGGCGTCGAGATCGCCCGCGACGAGCGACGTGCGCACCGACGACGATGAAATGCGCGCGCCGTTCGGATGCGCGACCGTGGCCATCTGCTCGACTTCGAAGCCGTACTTGTCGCCGGCGGCTTTGAGTGAATCGAAATTGCCCGCGCGTTTGGCGCCGTAGCAGAAGTCGTCGCCGACCATGACCCAGCGCGCATGCAGGCCATCGACGATGACATTCTTCACGAACGTATCAGGCGATTGTCCGGCGAACGTCTTGTTGAAATGCTCGACCACCACGCGGTCGACGCCGTTGGTGCGCAATGCTTCGAGCTTGTCGCGCAGCATCGCGATGCGCGGCGGCGCGCCCGCCGGATTGAAGAACTCGCGCGGATGCGGCTCGAAGGTCATCACGCAGACCGGCAGGCCGCGCGCATCGGCGGCCGCCCGCACGTGCGCGAGCAGCGCCTGGTGACCGCGATGGACACCGTCGAAATTGCCGATGGTCAGTGCGCAGGGCGCCCGGCTTTCGGCATTGGGGAGGCCGCGAAAGACTCTCACGATAGGCGATGGTCGATGGGAGGGGCTGATGCTGCAAAGCGTTAGATTATAAACGCTCGCACGGGACGACGGGCGCGAGCGGCCCGGCTCGACGCCTGACCGACCCAGTTTGGCACGATTCTCGCACCGTCCGAATGATAAAATCCGCGGATGAAAAAAATCGTCATTCTGATCTCCGGACGCGGGAGCAACATGGAGGCCGTCGTGCGTGCGTGCGCGCGCGAAGGCTGGCCGGCCCGCATCTGCGCGGTCATTTCCAACCGGCCCGATGCCGCCGGATTAGGCTTTGCGGCCGCGAACGGCATCGAAACAAAGGTGGTGGATCATCGTCGGTTCGACGCTCGCGAATCGTTCGATGCCGCGCTTGCGCATGAGATCGATCGCTTCGAGCCCGATCTCGTCGTGCTGGCGGGCTTCATGCGCGTGCTGACCGACGCCTTCGTCGCGAAATACGCGGGGCGCATGCTCAACATCCATCCATCGCTCCTGCCGAGTTTTCCGGGCTTGCGCACGCATCAGCAGGCGCTCGACGCCGGCGTGCGCGTGCACGGCGCGAGCGTGCATTTCGTGACGCCGACGCTCGATCACGGGCCGATCGTCGCGCAAGCAGCGGTGCCCGTCGTCGCCGGCGACGATGCCGCGGCGCTCGCCGCGCGCGTGCTGAAGGTCGAGCACGACATCTATCCGCGCGCGGTGCGCTGGTTTATCGAAGGGCGTCTTTCTATCGAAGGGGAGCGCCAGGATGGGCGTGTGGTGCTCACGCCGTCTGAGCCGCAATGGCTCTTTGCCGACATTGCCGGGGAGGGCGTATGAGGCTGCATGGATTTCTGATTGGTCAAACCGAAACGCTGCTCGCGGATGTGCTGCGCTTTTCCGGCCCCGCCGATGCCGCGACGAGCCGCTTCTTTCGCGCCCATCCGAAGCTCGGACATGGCGAGCGCGGCGTGATCGCCGAAGCTGTCTTCGCCGTGCTGCGCCGGAAGATGGAGTTTTCTCACCTGGCGGAAAGCGGCAGCGGCAACCAGGCGCGCCGCCTCGCGCTGCTCGGGCTGATGCAAACCGCCGGCCTGAATGCGCTGAAGCCGTTCGTATCGGCGGACGAGTATCAATGGCTCGCGCAAGTCTCGAAGATCGATCCGGCGAGCCTGCCGGTGCGCGTGCGCACGAACCTGCCGCAGTGGATCTTCGACGCGATGGCCAAGCGCTTCGCGCCCGAGGAACTCGCGCAGCTTGCCGCCGCGCTGAACTATCCCGCCCCGCTCGATCTGCGCGTGAATCCGATCAAGGCGAGCCGCGAAATCGCGCTGAAGGCGCTGACCGAGGCGGGCATCGACGCGGGCGAAATGCCATTCGCGCCGTTCGGCATCCGCGTGGACGGCAAGCCCGCGCTCACGCGTCTCGCGCCGTTCCAGGAAGGCTGGATCGAGGTGCAGGACGAAGGCAGCCAGTTGCTCTGCTCGCTGATGGCCCCGCGCCGTGGCGAGATGATCGTCGACTTTTGCGCGGGCGCGGGCGGCAAGACGCTCGCGCTCGGGGCGATGATGCGTTCGACCGGCCGTCTCTACGCCTTTGACGTGTCCGATCGCCGGCTCGCCAAGCTTAAGCCGCGTCTCGCGCGCAGCGGTCTGTCGAACGTCAATCCGGTGTTGATCGACAGCGAGCATGACGCGAAGATCAAGCGTCTCGCGGGCAAGATCGATCGCGTGCTCGTCGATGCGCCGTGCTCCGGCCTCGGCACCTTGCGTCGCAATCCCGACCTGAAGTGGCGCCAGTCGCCCGCGACCGTCGCCGAGCTCATGCCCAAACAGCTCTCGATCCTGACGAGCGCGGCGCGCCTCGTGAAGACCGGCGGCCGTCTCGTCTACGCGACGTGCTCGATGCTCGAAGCTGAAAACGAAAGCGTCGTGAAGCAGTTCCTCGAAGCGCATCCGAACTTCCGCGTCGTGCCGGCGCGCGACGTGCTGGCGGAACAGCGCATCGATCTGGATACCGGCGAGTATTTGTCGCTCTGGCCGCACAAGCATGGCACGGACGGCTTCTTCGCGGCCGTGCTGGAGCGCGTGCCCGACGCCGCGAAGGCGCCGAAGGCGGCTGAAGAAACTGCCTAAGCAATGCAGAACCACTTCCTGAGCGAACTCTCCGCGCGGCTCTTCCGCGATTTCGGCGAGCCGGAAGTGATCTGGCAGGTGGCGGTTCTGCTCGGTCTGCTCGTAGTCGCCTGGTGGTGCGCGCGTCTGCTTCGCAAGAAGCTGGATGCGCGCCGCCAGGCGCGATTCGAAGCCGTTCGTTTCGGCGCGGAAAGTCTCAACAAGGCGCTGTTCCCGTTGCTTGGCACGGTTTTCGTGTCGATCGCCCAGGTCGTGCTGGCGCCGTTCATCCATACGTCGTTCCTGCGTCTCTCGCTCGTGCCGCTATGCGGCATCACCGTCATCTATACGATGTTCTATGTCGCGCGGCGCGTGTTCAGCCGCGGCCAGACGGAGCACGAGGCGAACGCGCTGCTCTATCTGTTCGAGAAGCTCGTGACGGTGATCGTCTGGATAGCGATGGTGCTCACCGTGATGGGCATCCAGGACGATGTCGTGCACTGGATGGCGAGCGTGCGCTTCAATTTCGCGAACGCGCACATGACGCTGCTCTCGCTCGCCTCCGGCGTGCTGTGGGTGTGCGTGACGCTGATCGTCGCGATGTGGGCGGGCGCGCTGCTCGACGATCGCCTGATGCGCGCGCGCTCGCTCGACGCGAATCTCAAAGTGGTGCTCGCGCGCGTCGGCCGGGCGCTGATGATTCTCGCTGCGATTCTGGTGAGCCTGTCCATCGTCGGAATCGACATCACGGTGCTCGGCGTGTTCGGCGGGGCGCTCGGCGTTGGGCTCGGTTTCGGCTTGCAGAAAATCGCGAGCAATTATGTGTCGGGCTTCATCATTCTGCTGGACCGTTCCTTGCGGCTAGGTGACATGATCAATGTGAGCGGAAATCAGGGCACGGTCACGCAGATTCGCACGCGCTACACGGTCGTGCGTGGGCTGGACGGCATCGAAACATTGATTCCGAACGAAAAGCTCATCACCGACGTGGTTCAGAACCATTCGTCGTTCCTTACACGCGGCAACGCGAAGATTGCGGTGCAGGTGAGCTACCGGTGCGATGTCGAGCGCGCGATGCAACTGCTCGTCGAGGCGACGCAGGGCGTGGAGCGCGTGCTGCAAGACCCGGCGCCCGCTGCGCTGCTGTCGAGTTTTGGCGCGGACGGGATTAATCTCGAACTGAGTTTCTGGATCGAGGAGGCCGCGAAGGGCACGGGCGGCGTCAAGTCGCAGGTCAATCGCGCTGTTTGGCGGTTATTCTGCGAGCATGGCATTGAAATCCCTTACGCGCAGCGCGACATAAGAATTCTCGGCGATGCCGGTACGGTGAGCAGCAAATCGGTACTAAATGCCGAACGAGGCGACCAAGGCGCTGCACCTGTCGCCTGAATGCCGATCGGCAGAGTTGCGATCCCTCGATTTGCCCGATGAATCAACACCAATTCGGGGCGTGAGTTTTCCCTTGTTTCGGTACGATTCAAAAAATTTCACCTTTAGGACAAAGACTTGGAACGCATGCAGTAAAATGCGATCGAACCTGCGCACGTTCCTTTCACGTGCACAACAAGTTGCTCGAAGTCAGTTTTGACTGGCCATTTTTCCCGAATTTCACAGCTATACAGGTAAACCGCCTTGCTGAATTCTTCTCTCGAATTTCTCGCCAACGGATTGCTGGACTTTTCCTGGTGGCAGATTCTGCTGTTCACGCTTGCGATGACGCACGTCACGATCGCCGGCGTCACGATCTATCTGCACCGTTGCCAGGCGCACCGCGCGCTGGAT
Source organism: Caballeronia sp. INML2 (assembly GCF_023631365.1). NCBI lineage: Bacteria > Pseudomonadati > Pseudomonadota > Betaproteobacteria > Burkholderiales > Burkholderiaceae > Caballeronia > Caballeronia sp. INML2. Next base: position 11,612 of record NZ_JALQDH010000010.1, read on the forward strand.
CTGCATCCCGTTGCGAGCCACTTCTTCCGCTTCTGGCTGTGGATGACCACGGGCATGCTGACCGGCCAGTGGGCGGCGATCCACCGCAAGCATCACGCGAAATGCGAGACCGAGGAAGATCCGCACAGCCCGCAGACGCGCGGCATCTGGAAGGTGCTGCTCGAGGGCGCGGAGCTCTATCGCACCGAAGCGAAGAATGAAGAAACCATGCGCAAGTTCAGTCACGGCACGCCGAACGACTGGATCGAACGCAACGTCTACACGCGTTATCCGATTCTCGGCATCAGCATCATGATGGTCATCGACGTCGCGCTGTTCGGCATCGTCGGTCTGTCGGTGTGGGCCGTGCAGATGATCTGGATTCCGTTCTGGGCGGCCGGCGTCGTCAACGGTCTCGCTCACTTCTGGGGCTATCGCAACTTCAACTCGGCGGATGCGTCGACGAACATCTTCCCGCTCGGCATTTTGATTGGCGGCGAAGAGCTGCATAACAATCACCACACGTTCGCGACCTCCGCGAAGCTGTCGAGCAAGTGGTACGAGTTCGACATCGGCTGGATGTATATCCGCCTGATGTCCATGGTCGGCCTCGCGAAGGTGAAGAAGGTCGCGCCCACCCCGAAGCTCGCGGCGAGCAAGGCAGTCGTTGATCAGGACACGTTGCAGGCCGTGCTGTCGAACCGTTACGAAGTGATGGCGCGTTACGGCAAGGCGCTCAAGCGCGCCTACGCGCAAGAACTGACGAAGCTGAAGGAAGCCGGCGCGCGCGAGAAGTATCAGTTGATGCGCGGCGCGCGCAAGTGGTTCCACAAGGAAGAGGACGGCTTGGACGAGCCGCAGCTCAAGCAACTTCCGGAACTGACGTCGGATAACCAGAAACTGCGCACGTTCATCGAACTGCGCAAGGACTTGTCGGCCATGTGGGATCGCTCCAATGCGTCGCGCGAGCAACTGGTGACGCAGTTGCAGGACTGGTGCCATCGCGCGGAAGAGAGCGGCATCAAGGCGCTGCAGGACTTCGCTTTGCGTCTGCGCCGCTACGCCTGAGGCGCGATATCCGTTAAAATTTATGAACGTCACAAGACCCCGCTCTGGCGGGGTCTTTGTTTTTGGGCGGCCGATTTTCGCATTTCGTTTTGCTTGAGTTGCAAGTGGGGACAGGAGACATGGAAGCGATCAGAAGCGTCGAGTACGACCGGCCGCAAGGCCTGACTTGTGGGGTGGGCGAGGCGTGGGCGCGAGTGCCGGACGCACCATCGGCCGAAAAGCGGCGCGAGCTGAAGGAACGCATTCGCGCGCTGCTGCGGCGGGAAGAGGCGGTTCTGGTCGCGCATTATTATGTCGATGCCGAACTGCAGGAACTCGCCGACGAAACCGGCGGCTGCGTCGCCGATTCGCTCGAAATGGCGCGCTTCGGGCGTGACCATGCAGCGAAGACGCTGGTCGTCGCGGGAGTGCGCTTCATGGGCGAGACCGCCAAGATCCTCAGCCCGGGCAAACGCGTGTTGATGCCCGATCTCGACGCGACTTGCTCGCTCGATCTCGGCTGCCCCGCCGACGAGTTTTCCGCCCTCTGCGACGCGCATCCCGATCGAACCGTCGTTGTGTATGCGAACACGAGTGCGGCCGTGAAGGCGCGTGCGGACTGGATGGTGACGTCGTCGATCGGGCTCGAAATCGTCGCCGATCTTCACGCGCGCGGCCAAAAAATCCTGTGGGCGCCAGACCGTCACCTCGGCAGTTACATCCAGAAGAAGACCGGCGCGGACATGCTGTTGTGGCAAGGCTCGTGTCTCGTCCATGACGAGTTCAAGGGTATCGAGCTCGACCTGCTGCGTAATGAATACCCCGACGCGAAGATCCTCGTGCATCCGGAATCGCCGGAAGGCGTCGTGGTGCTTGCGGATGTCGTCGGCTCGACCACGCAATTGATCGACGCCGCCGTGAAGCTCGACGCGAAGCGCTTCATCGTCGCGACGGATCTCGGCATCCTGCACAAGATGCGGCTGGCCGCGCCGGGCAAGACGTTCATCGAAGCGCCGACCGCCGGCAACAGCGCGACCTGCAAGAGCTGCGCGCACTGCCCGTGGATGGCGATGAACGGCCTGGCAAACCTCGCCGATGTCCTGGAACGCGGTCACAACGAGATCCACGTCGATCCGGCTATCGGATTGCGCGCGCGCGTGCCGATCGACCGCATGCTCGACTTCGCCGCGCGTCATAAGCAGCGCGTGCAAGCGAGCGGCGATCTGGCGAAAGATACGTCCCTGTTCACGAATGTGGGAGCGGCGTGATGGCTTTTTCGCCCGTTTTTGACGAAGTCCGCGCCCAATACGGCGAAGCGTTCGACACGGCGCTCGCGCGCAATGTCGTCGATGCGCTCGACGAAGACGTCGGCGCCGGCGATCACACCGGCCGTCTCGTGCCCGCGGACGCGCGACGCACCGCGCGCATCATCGTGCGCGAGGAAGCGGTGTTGTGCGGCGTGCCGTGGTTCGATGAAGTGATGCGTCGCGTCGATCCGTCGATCGAAGTCGAATGGCAGTATCGCGAAGGCGATCGCATGACGGCGAATTCGCCCGTCGTGCTGCTGAACGGTCCCGCGCGCTCGCTGCTGACGGCGGAGCGCAACGGTCTCAATTTTCTGCAATTGCTGTCGGGCGTCGCGACCGCGACGCGCCGGTACGTCGAGGCGATCGAAGGCACGCACGCGCGCATCCTCGATACGCGCAAGACGTTGCCGGGCCTGCGGCTCGCGCAGAAGTATGCGGTGCGCGTGGGAGGCGGCGCGAACCAGCGCCTCGCGCTCTACGACGGCATTTTGATCAAGGAAAACCACATCGCGGCCGCTGGCGGCGTGGGCGCGGCGATGGACGCGGCGCTCGCGCTGAACGCGGGCGTGCCGATTCAAATCGAAGTGGAAACACTCGAGCAACTCGAAACGGCGCTGGCGCACCGGGCCGAATCGATTCTGCTCGACAACTTCACGCTGGACATGATGCGCGATGCCGTGCGCATCACCGCGGGCCGCGCGTTGCTCGAAGTGTCCGGCGGCGTGAACTTCGACACGGTTCGCGCGATCGCGGAAGCCGGCGTCGATCGCATCTCGATCGGCGCGCTCACGAAGGACGTGCGCGCGACCGATTTTTCGATGCGCCTGCTCTAAATACTCGTGCGGCGGGCGACCGGCGGCATCAGCACGGTCGGCAGCGCCTTCGGTAAAGTCTCGGGCCAGTCGCGGCTGTAGTGCAAGCCGCGGCTCTCGCGCCGGGAGCACGCGCTTTCGACGATCAGCGACGCCACATCAACGAGATTGCGTAATTCCAGCAGATCGCGGCTCACCTTGAAGTTCGCGTAATACTCGTGGATCTCGTCGCGCAGCATGGCAAGCCGATGTTGCGCGCGCGCGAGGCGCTTGTCCGTGCGCACGATGCCGACGTAGTTCCACATCAGGCGTCGCAGTTCATCCCAGTTATGCGCGACGACGACTTCCTCGTCCGGATCGGACACGCGGCTTTCGTCCCAGTCGGGTAATTCCGCGTGACAGCCGTTGGAGAATCCGTCAGCTTCGATCGCCTGCGCGGCCGCGCGACCGATCACGAGGCACTCGAGCAGGGAATTACTCGCGAGCCGGTTCGCGCCGTGCAGACCCGTGCACGACGTCTCGCCGACCGCATACAGCCCGAGACGATCCGTGCGCCCCGCGAGATCGGTGACGACGCCGCCGCACGTGTAATGCGCGGCGGGCACGACCGGAATCGGCTCCTTCGCGATATCGATGCCGAATTCGCGGCAGCGCGCGAGGATCGTCGGAAAGTGCTCTTCGAGAAACGCGCGCGGCTGGTGGCTGATATCGAGATACACGCAGTCGATGCCGCGCTTCTTGATTTCGAAATCGATCGCACGCGCGACGATATCCCGCGGCGCGAGTTCGGCGCGCTCGTCGTGCGCGGGCATGAAGCGCGTGCCATCGGGCAGGCGGAGGAGGCCGCCTTCGCCGCGCACCGCCTCGGAGATGAGGAACGACTTCGCGTAGGGGTGAAAAAGGCACGTCGGATGGAACTGGATGAATTCCATGTTCGCGACGCGGCAGCCCGCGCGCCACGCCATTGCGATACCGTCGCCGGTCGCGGTGTCGGGGTTCGTCGTGTAGAGATAGACTTTGCCCGCGCCGCCCGTCGCGAGGACGGTGTGCGGCGCCTGAATGGTGACAGTGCGGCCGGTATTCAGATCGAGCGCGTAAAGTCCGTGGCAGCGATGGCCGGGCAGCCCGAGACGATCCGACGTGATCAGATCGATCGCGTAATGATCTTCGAGAACGGTAATGTTGGGATGGTTGCGCACACGTTCGCCGAGCGTCGTGACGACCGCGTGGCCGGTCGCGTCCGCCGCGTGGATGATCCGGCGGTGACTATGACCGCCTTCCCGCGTCAGATGAAAGCCGAGTTCGGCTGAGACGTCGCGCGTGAAGGGCACGCCTTCCTCGATGAGCCATTCGATCGCCGCGCGCCCGTTTTCGACGATGAAGCGCGTCGCGGCTTCGTCGCACAGGCCGCCGCCGGCTACGAGCGTATCCTCGACGTGGTTGTCGACGCTGTCGGCGGAATCCAGTACGGCCGCGATGCCGCCCTGTGCCCAGTCGCTCGCGCCGACGCTCGCGCCGCGCTTTGCGAGGATCGCGACGCGACGCGTCTCAGCCAGATTCAGCGCGACGCTCAAACCTGCGAGTCCGCTCCCTACGATCGCTACATCGAAATTCATGCTGCCGGTTCTCCGTCCGTGTTCTCGTCGATAGCCGGAAAGCATAACCCGCATGAACATTCAGTGACAGCGAAAACCCCCGCACGGTCGTGTGTAAAGCGCGTGAGAAAGCGCGCGCCATAAAACAGAAAGCCCCGCATTTGCGGGGCTTTTTGCTGTCTTCGTTCAGGAATCTCGAATCAAGGGGTTACTTGATCTTGGTTTCCTTGTACTCAACGTGCTTGCGGACGACGGGATCGAACTTCTTGATCGCCATCTTTTCCGGCATGTTGCGCTTGTTCTTGGTCGTCGTGTAGAAGTGACCCGTGCCTGCGGTCGATTCCAGCTTGATCTTGTCGCGTGCGCCCTTGGCCATTTGCGTGCTCCTTAGATTTCACCGCGTGCGCGCAGGTCTGCGAGCACGGCGTCAATACCGTTCTTGTCGATCAGGCGCAGGCCGGCGTTCGAAACGCGCAGACGGACCCAGCGATTTTCACTTTCAACGAAGAAACGGCGGTTCTGCAGGTTCGGCAGGAAACGACGCTTGGTCTTGTTGTTTGCGTGGGAAACGTTGTTGCCCGACATCGGGCCTTTCCCAGTTACTTGGCATACGCGTGCCATGAGGACACTCCTAAATACACGTTAAGTCTGAGTCGAACGCTCGAAACGAAAGCACTCGCTTCCGTTCGATGCCTCTTATCGCCCAATTTGCCGATCGGGGACTTGGCAGCACGGTTATGCCAATGAGGGCTGCGCCCAGTGCACCTTGCGGTTCACACCGCAGTTTACACTTTACTCAGAACAGGCGGGTTGAGAAAAGCAAACGCGGATTGTAACAGGAAAAACGCTGAAATATCAAACCATTTATGGCCCTTTCGTTCACAGCCAACCGTGCCGCGCGAAGGAGAACACCTCGTTCGCGGCCACGACGATGTGATCGAGCAGCCGCACATCGATGAGCGTCAAGGCGTCCTGCAGCGTCTTGGTCAGCCGCCGGTCGTTCGCGCTCGGCTCGACGCCGCCCGACGGGTGATTATGCGCGACGATGAGCCCCGCCGCGTTCAAAGTGAGCGCGCGCCGAACGATCTCGCGCGGATAGACCGCGACGCGCGTGAGCGAGCCGCGCGCGGACTCCTCGGCGAGCAGCAACTGATGACGCGCGTCGAGATACAGGCAGATGAACACTTCGTAAGGCCGCGTGCCGATCAACAGCCGCAGATAGTCCTCGACCGCGCCCGGCGCGTTCAGGAGTTCGCGGTCGCGTGCTTTTTCCGCGAGCGCGCGCCGGCACAGTTCGGACACGGCGAGTAGCGTCGCCGCGCGAGCCGGCCCGATGCCATGCTGCTCGCGCAATTCCGCGGCCGACGCGTCCAGCACGCCGCGCAGCGATCCGAAGCGCCGCAGAAGCTGGCGCGCCACATCGACCGCCGTCACGCCGGACACCCCGGTGCGCAGGAACAATGCGAACAGTTCCGCGTCCGACAGCGCCGCCGGGCCGCTATCGAGCAGGCGTTCGCGCGGACGGTCGGCGCGCGCCCACTTGCGGATCGACATGAAGGGCGCAATCGTCGCGATGTTTTCGTCGGGTGCCGCGGGCGGCTTCACGAGCCGCAGATCGGCGCTCATCGCGGCCCTCCGGGACGTCTTGTCGCGCGGCCGAGCGCACGCAGGACACCGCCGCGTGACGCGTCACGACACAACTCTGTCTTACAATAGCGGTTTTGGCGTCCGGTTCGCACCGGCGCCGCGCGGTTCGCTGCCTCGCGCGGAAGATCCGCCCCATGCCGGGCCCGCGCCCTGCCTTCAAACGAACGGCCACATCCAATACTCATGAGCATCATCGATATCTCCGAGGTGAAACCCGGTTCGCACGTCACGCTTCACTACCGGCTCGCGCTCGCCGACGGTGCTGACATCGTCAACACGTTCACGGACAAGCCCGCGACGCTCCTGCTCGGCGCAGGTCAGCTCGCGGAGCCGTTGGAAGAGATTTTGCTGGGCCTGAAGGTCGGCCACCACTCGACCTTTCAGCTAACGCCCGATCAGGCGTTCGGGCCGGGCAATCCGGAACTGGTCCAGTGGGTGTCGCTCGCGACGCTGCGCGAAAACAGCATGATCGGCGAGGATTTTTCCCCCGGCGATCTCGTCGAATTCAACGCGCCGGCTGGCGGGCGCTACGCGGGCGTGCTGAAGGAAGTCGGCGAGACCGCGGCGCTGTTCGACTTCAACCACCCGCTCGCGGGCCAGGCGCTCGTCTTCGAAGTGAAAATCATCGGAATTCTGTAACCATGATTGAAAGCCTCAACGAAGTTCAGACCGACGTCGAAATCCTGCTCGCGCAGCCGCGCGGGTTTTGTGCAGGCGTCGATCGCGCGATTGAAATCGTCGAGCGCGCGATCAAGCTCTTCGGCGCGCCCATCTACGTGCGTCATGAGATCGTCCATAACGCCTATGTCGTCGCGGATTTGCGCAAGAAGGGCGCGATCTTCATCGAAGAACTGTCCGATGTACCGGAAGGTGCCACGCTGATCTTCAGCGCGCACGGCGTCTCGAAGGCGGTGCGCGGCGAGGCGGAGGCGCGCGGCCTGCGCGTGTTCGACGCAACTTGCCCGCTCGTGACCAAGGTGCACATGGAAGTCGCGAAGATGCGTCAGGAGGGCTTCGACATCGTGATGATCGGTCACAAGGGTCATCCGGAAGTCGAGGGCACGATGGGGCAGTCGGGCGAGGGCATGCATCTCGTCGAGGATATCGAGGATGTGCAGAAGCTCGATCTGCCCGACCCGCTGCGCATTGCGTATGTCACGCAGACGACGCTTTCGGTCGACGACGCCTCTGCGATCATCGACGCGCTCAAGACGAAATACCCGGACGTCAGGGAACCGAAGAAGCAGGACATCTGCTATGCGACGCAGAACCGCCAGGATGCGGTCAAGTTCCTGGCGCCCCAGTGCGATGTCGTGATCGTCGTCGGCAGCCCGAACAGCTCGAATTCGAGCCGCTTGCGCGAAGTCGCCGAGAAGCGCGGCATTCCCGCCTATATGGTGGATTCGCCGACGCAGATCGATCCGCGCTGGATCGAGGGCAGAAAGCGTATCGGCGTGACGGCGGGCGCATCGGCGCCGGAGGTGCTGGCTCAGGCCGTGATCGCACGCTTGCGCGAACTCGGTGTGCGCAACGTGCGCTCGCTCGAAGGCATTGAGGAGACGATCTCGTTTCCGTTGCCACGCGGACTGTCGCTGCCGCAGTAAATCGGGAAGAGTTATGAAGAAGCGCCTCCGGGCGCTTTTTTTTCGCCCGGAGAAGCAGGCGCGCAGGGCTAAAACTGAGCACCGCAACGGGGCGCGCGCTGTGGCGACATTTTCTCCTGAATAACTCAAGGGTTTTCCCGTAAATCCGATAACGAGACGTAGCCCTCGATATCCGGCCGATTAAGCCTGTTTTCGTTATGGTGCAACTACTGCACAAAAATGGATCGCAACCCGGTTGCGCTTCTGCCGGAAAATCGGCTGAAAATGAGGGTTGCAATGCTGGAAAACCCCGCCACGCAAGAATATTGCTCGTCTCATATTTAGCGTTACAATGCGCGCGTCTTGAGGCCAGAAGGGTTCACGACGACAGTTTTTAGAGGCGCAGGAGACCTATTTGATGCGATTCAAGTTTGCTCACGCCGTGTCCATCGCGGCTGCGGTTGCAATGGCAAGCGCATGCGGCAAGAAGGACGAAGGCGGGGCGAGCACGGCAGCGCCGGCGGCAAGTTCCGCCGCAGTGTCCGCTGCGTCCTCGCCCGCGCCTGCGCCGGCGAGTGAGGCAACCGTCGTCAGGATCGGTCATGTCGCGCCCTTGACGGGCCTGCAGGCCCACCTCGGTAAAGACAATGAAAACGGCGCGCGTCTCGCACTGGAAGAGATCAGCGCCCAAGGTTTGACGATCGACGGACATTCCATCCGTCTCGTGCTCGACGGCCAGGATGATGCGGCCGATCCGCGCGTCGGCACGGAAGCCGCCCAGAAGCTCGTCGACGACCACGTGATCGCGGTGATCGGTCACATGAACTCGGGTGTATCGATCCCGGCGTCGAAAATCTACAGCGATGCGGGCATCGCCCAGATCTCTCCGTCGACGACGAACCCGGAGTACACGAAGCAAGGTTACAAGACGACGTTTCGCGTCGTGGCGACCGACGCGCTGCAGGGCCCCGTGCTGGCCGGCTACGCGATGAAGACGCTGCATGCGAAGAAGGTCGTCGTGGTGGACGATGCGAGCGCCTATGGCCGGGGATTGGCCGACGAGTTCGCGAAATCGGCGCAGGCCGGCGGCGTGAAGATCGCCGCGCGCGAGGCGACGACCGAGAAAGCCCGCGATTTCAAGGCGATTCTGACGAAGATCAGGCGCATTCAGCCGGACGTCGTGATGTACGGCGGCATGGACGTGACGGGCGGCCCGTTCGCCAAGGAAGCGGCGGCGCTCGGCATCAAGGCGAAGATCCTCGCGGGCGACGGCGTCTGCACCGACAAGGTAGCCGAGCTCGCGGGCGACGCCGTGCAAAACATCATCTGCTCGGAGGCGGGACCCGCGCTTTCGAAGATGGACAAGGGAGCGGACTTCGAGAAGAAGTACGAAGCGCGCTTCCACACGCCGGTGCAGATTTACGCGCCGTTCACGTATGACGCGATGTACGTGATCGTCGATGCAATGAAGCGTGCGAACTCCACCGAAGCGCCCAAAGTGCTCGCTGCGATTGCCACGACCGACTACAACGGTCTGACGGGGCATATCGCTTTCGACGACAAGGGCGATCTGAAGGCGGGGACCATCACGCTGTACGACTTCAAGGATAAGAAGAAGGACGTACTCGACGTCGTCAAGCAGTAGGCAGTCTGGCGGTGCCAGCTATCCGGCGGCGCCGTTTTCGTATCCGTCCGTGAAACGTTCGCAGCCTCATCCGGCGGCGGGCGGACGATCGGCGCTCAACCCTTACCGGTTTTTTAAAAGTACGCGCAGTGCCGCTTCAGATTTCGCTTCACACCGGTTTATCGGCCGGTCATAAAGGCGTTATCGAATCGCACGGGGCTAAGGAGCTTTAAATGGATATTTTCATCCAGCAGATCCTCAACGGTCTGGTGCTTGGCAGCGTCTACGCCATCATCGCGTTGGGTTACACGATGGTGTACGGCATTCTCGGCATCATCAACTTCGCGCACGGCGACGTGCTGATGGTGGGCGCGATGGTTGCGCTCTCGGCCATCGGCGTCATGCAGAATCACGCTCCAGGTTTGCCCGGGCCGATCATGCTCACGATCGCGCTCGTGATCGCCGCGGTCGTCTGCGCGCTCGTCGGCTACACGATCGAAAAAGTCGCGTACCGGCCGCTGCGCAAGGCGCCGCGTCTCGCGCCGCTGATCACCGCGATCGGCGTGTCGATCCTCTTGCAGACCATCGCGATGATGATCTGGGGCCGTAATCCGCTGGCGTTCCCGCAGCTCCTGCCGACCGACCCGATCAACGTGATCGCCGCCGACGAAACCCGTCCGGGCGCCGTGATCTCGATGACCGAAATCGTGATCATCGTCGTCGCGTTCCTCGTGATGGGCGGACTGCTCCTTCTCGTACACAAGACCAAGCTCGGCCGCGCAATGCGCGCCATTGCCGAGAACCCGGGCGTCGCGTCCCTCATGGGCGTCAACCCGAACTTCGTGATTTCCGCGACCTTCATGATCGGCTCGGCGTTAGCTGCCTTGGCCGGCGTGATGATCGCGTCGGAATACGGCAACGCGCACTTCTACATGGGCTTCATTCCCGGCCTGAAGGCGTTCACGGCGGCGGTGCTGGGCGGTATCGGCAACCTCGGCGGCGCGATGGTCGGCGGCGTGCTCCTCGGCCTCATCGAACAGCTGGGCGCCGGCTACATCGGCAATCTGACGGGCGGCGTCTTCGGTTCCAACTACCAGGACGTGTTCGCCTTCGTCGTGCTGATCATCGTGCTCGTGTTCCGTCCGTCGGGTCTGCTCGGCGAACGCGTCGCGGACCGCGCTTAAAGACCGTGTGAGGAGCTCATAAAAATGACTTCGATTCAACCTATCGAGCCGTCCACGACGCTCATCCCCGAGAAGAACACGACAAAGACGCTCGTCGTCGGCGTCATCACCGCCATCTTGGTCATCGCCGCGCCTATGGTGATCGGCGCAGCAGGCGGCAACTACTGGGTCCGCGTGCTCGACTTCGCGATGCTCTACGTGATGCTCGCGCTCGGCCTGAACGTGGTGGTCGGCTTCGCCGGCCTGCTCGACCTGGGCTACATCGCGTTCTACGCGGTGGGCGCGTACGTTGCCGCGCTGCTGTCGTCGCCGCAACTGACCACGCAATTCGAATGGATCGCGCATCTCGCGCCCGGCGGATTGCACGTGCCGTTTCTCATCATCGTGCCGGTCGCGATGGCGCTCGCGGCCACCTTCGGCGTGCTGCTCGGCGCACCGACCCTGCGCCTGCGCGGCGACTACCTCGCGATCGTGACCTTGGGCTTCGGGGAAATCGTCCGGATCTTCATGAACAACCTCGATCGTCCGGTGAACATCACGAACGGGCCGAAGGGCATTACGGGCATCGATCCGGTGACGGTGGCGGGCTTCAACCTGTCGCAGACGCACGAGTTGTTCGGCATGAAGTTCCCGTCGGTGTACATGTACTACTACCTGTTCGTGCTGTGCGCGCTCTTCGTGATCTGGGTGTGTACGCGTCTGCAGCATTCGCGCATCGGCCGCGCATGGGCCGCGATCCGCGAAGACGAAATCGCCGCGAAGGCGATGGGCATCAACACCCGTAACGTCAAGCTGCTCGCATTCGCGATGGGCGCGTCGTTCGGCGGTCTGTCCGGCGCGATGTTCGGCGCGTTCCAGGGCTTCGTATCGCCGGAATCGTTCACGTTCTGGGAGTCGATCGTCGTGCTGGCGTGCGTGGTGCTGGGGGGCATGGGCCATATTCCCGGCGTGATTCTCGGCGCGGTGCTGCTCGCCGTGTTCCCCGAATTCCTGCGCTCCACGATGGGCCCGCTGCAAAACGCCATCTTCGGTCATCAGATCGTCGATACCGAAGTCATCCGTCAGCTCCTGTACGGTCTGGCGATGGTGCTGATCATGCTGTATCGCTCGGAAGGCCTGTGGCCCGCCGCGAAACACGAAGACAAGATCGCGAAGATCGCGAAGCGCGGCGGCAAGAAGCCGGCGCGTGCATAAGGCGGAGATTCAGAACATGAGCGAAAAGCAAACACGACTTTCCGTCAAAGGCGTCAACAAGCGCTTCGGCGGCTTGCAGGCTTTGTCGGACGTGGGCCTTCAGATCGAAGAAGGCACGATCTACGGCCTGATCGGCCCGAACGGCGCTGGCAAGACGACGTTCTTCAACGTGATCACCGGCCTCTATACGCCGGACTCGGGCGAATTCAAGCTCGACGGCCAGGCTTATACGCCGACGGCCGTGTATCAGGTGGCGAAGGCGGGCATCGCGCGCACGTTCCAGAACATTCGCCTGTTCGGCGGCATGACCGCGCTGGAAAACGTGATGGTCGGCCGTCACGTGCGCACGAAGCACGGTCTGATCGGCGCGGTGTTCCAGACGCCCGCCGAGCGCCGTGAAGAGCGCGAGATCAAGGAGCGCGCGCTCGAACTGCTCGAATACGTCGGCGTGCTCCAGTACGCGGATTACACGTCGCGCAATCTGTCGTACGGTCACCAGCGGCGTCTCGAGATCGCACGCGCGCTCGCGACCGATCCGAAGCTGCTCGCGCTCGACGAACCCGCCGCCGGCATGAACGCGACGGAAAAGGTCGAACTCACGCGTCTGCTCGACAAGATCCGCTCGGACGGCAAGACGATTCTGTTGATCGAACACGACGTGAAACTCGTGATGGGATTGTGCAACCGCATGACGGTGCTCGATTACGGCAAGGTGATCGCCGAAGGTCTGCCGCAGGACGTGCAGAAGGACCCGAAGGTGATCGAGGCATATCTGGGTGCGGGGGTGCACTAAATGGCGACCACAAGCGCAATGTTGAAGGTCAAGGGTCTGCAGGTGAACTACGGCGGCATCCAGGCGGTGAAGGGTGTCGATCTGGAAGTCGGGCAGGGCGAACTGGTCACGCTGATCGGCGCGAACGGCGCGGGCAAGACCACGACGATGAAGGCGATCACGGGTCTCAAGCCGTACTCGAGCGGCGATATCGAGTACATGGGCCAGTCGATCAAGGGCGTGCCGACGCACGAACTGCTCAAGCGCGGCCTCGCGATGGTGCCGGAAGGCCGCGGCATCTTCGCGCGCATGTCGATTCTCGAAAACATGCAGATGGGCGCGTATCTGCGCAACGATTCGGACGGCATCCAGAAGGACACCGAGCGCATGTTCGGCTTCTTTCCGCGGCTGAAGGAACGCGCGTCGCAGTATGCGGGCACGTTGTCGGGCGGTGAGCAGCAGATGCTCGCCATGGCGCGTGCGCTGCTCTCGCGGCCGAAGCTGCTGCTGCTCGACGAACCGTCGATGGGCCTCTCGCCGATCATGGTCGAGAAGATCTTCGAAGTGGTGCGCGAGATCTCGGCGGAAGGTCTGACGGTGTTGCTCGTGGAGCAGAACGCGCGTCTCGCGTTGCAGGCGGCGAATCGCGGCTACGTGATGGATTCGGGCACGGTGACGATGTCCGGCGACGCCAAGGTCATGCTCGACGATCCGAAGGTTCGCGCGGCTTATCTGGGCGAGTAAGCGTCTTGCTGTCGATGAAAGGCCGGCTCTTGCAGCCGGCCTTTTTCATAGTCGCTTGCCGAGACTCACGACTTCATCGATACGATATCCGAGCTTCTCATAGAACCCGCGCAACTCCGTCTTGACCGACAGAATCTGCAGATTCACCTTCGGACAGCCGAGCTTCGTCAACACGGCTTCCGCGTGCCTCATCAACGCGCTGCCATACCCGCGTCCACGAAGCGACGGCGTGACGGCCAGCGAATACACCCAGCCGCGATGACCGTCATAGCCGGCCATCACCGTGCCGATCACCTCGCCATCGAGCGCGCCGACGAAGAACAGCTCCGGCTGCGTCTTCATCTTGTTGGCGATCGACAAAGCGGGATCGCGCTGCGGCCGCGATGTATCCGCGTACTCCGGAAACACGTCACGCCACAGGGCGATTACGGCTGCGCGATCGCCTGCATCGAACGCACGGATGATCACAGCGAATCGAGCACCGAACGCAGCATCGTCATCATCTGATCGATCTCGTCCTTCGTTACGTTGAGCGCCGGCATGAAGCGCAGCAGGTTCGGACGCGCGGCATTGAGCAGCAAGCCGTCGGGCTGCATCAGACGCGCCTTCTCGACGATCTGCGGACCCTTGTCGCTGTCGAGCAGCAGCGCGCGCAAGAGGCCTTCGCCGCGCTCGCCCTTGAAGCCGCGTTCGTCGGAGAGTTTCAGCAGCTCCTGCCTCAGATATGCGCCTTTCTCGCGCACGCCTTCGAGGAAGCCAGGAGCTACGAGTTGCGAGATCACCGAGTAACCGGCGGCCGTCATCAGCGGATTGCCGTTGTAGGTGCCGCCCTGATCGCCTGCATCGAAGCACGCGACATCGGCCTTCGACAGCAGCGCCGCGAGCGGCACGCCGCCGCCGATGCCCTTGCCGAGCGTCATGATGTCAGGCTCGATGCCCGACAGCTCGTACGCGAACAACGTCCCCGCGCGGCCGCAGCCGCTCTGTACTTCATCGACGATCAGGAGGATGTTGTGCTTCTTCGTCAGCTCGCGCAGCTGCTGCATGAACTCGCGCGTCGCGGGAATCACGCCGCCTTCGCCCTGGATGGGCTCGAGCATCACGCCGACGGTGTTCTCGTTGATGAGCTTCTCGACCGAAGCGATGTCGTTCAGATCGGCCTTCGGGAAGCCCGGCACCTGCGGCGCGTAAATCGTGTCCCAACCGGCCTTGCCGCTCGCGGACATCGTCGCGATCGTGCGGCCGTGGAAGCTGTGATCGAACGTGATGATCTCGAACGCGTCGTTCTTGAACTTCCTGCCCCACTTGCGTGCGAGCTTGATTGCGCCTTCGTTCGCTTCGGCGCCGCTGTTGGCGAAGAACACCTTGTCGAAGCAGCTGTTCGCGGTGAGCAGACCTGCGAGTTGCGCCATCGGCGCGTTGTAGAACGCCGGCGAGGGATTGATCAGCGTGCGGGCCTGCTTTTCCATCGCCTCGATCATGCCTTCGTTGCAGTGACCGAGCGAGTTGACGGCCCAGCCCTGGATGAAGTCGAGATAGCGCTTGCCCGTGTTGTCGTAGAGCCATGAACCTTTGCCGCGCGTGAACACGATCTCGGGGCGGTTCGTGATGTACATCAGCGAATCAACGGGGTACTCATTGAAATTCATGACAGCGGGCTCCACGAAGGCGAGTGCGAGAAAAGGAGGAAAACGATGCCGAAAAAACAAAAGCCACGGAGTTCCGTGGCTTCATTTCGTACGCTTCGAACAAACCGAACCGTGAGCGCAAATGCTTGACGAGCCAGCGGCATCCCTATGGAAGCGGCGAGCGGCGACGTCGAAGTGCGTTCAGGATTTTGATCATTCGCGAAGGATACGTTAAGCGGTTGCTGCCTGTAAACCGTGCACGCGGATTTTTTGTCCGCGTGCGGGCTTCATGCGGCTTCAGACCGGATGCGCGAGATCCGCCGCGCTCGTGAACGAATCCGCGTAGAACTCGTCCTCCGGCAGGCGATGATGCTGCGTGAAATCGCGCTGCGCGGATTCCACCATCACCGGCGCGCCGCATGCATACACCTGATAGCTGCTCAAGTCTGGCAGGTCTTCGATGACAGCGCGATGAACGAAGCCCGTGCGGCCCGTCCAGTTGTCGTTTGCGTCGGGCTCGGAGAGCACGGGCACGAACTTGAAGTTCGGGATCTCCTTCGCCCATTGCGCGGCGAGATCCATCATGTAGAGGTCCTTCTTGCGGCGGCCGCCCCAGTAGAGTGTCATCGGGCGATTCAGGTTCTTGAATACCGCATGCTCGATGATCGCCTTGATCGGCGCGAAACCTGTGCCCGACGCGAGCAGCACGATCGGCTTCTCGGATTCGTCGCGCAAAAAGAACGTGCCGAGCGGGCCTTCGAAGCGCAGGATGTCGCGCTCCTTCATCGCGCCGAATACGTGATCCGTGAACGTGCCGCCCGGCATGTGGCGGATGTGCAGCTCGAGCGGGCCTTCGTGATGCGGCGGGCTCGCCATCGAGTAGCTGCGGCGCTTGCCGTCCTTCAGGATGAATTCGATGTACTGGCCCGCGTAATACTGCAGGCGCTCGTTGGCGGGCAATTGCAGCTTCAGTTCGATGACGTCGTCGGCCTTGCGTTCGAGTGCATTTACACGGCACGGCAGCTTCTTCACCTGAACGTCGCCGACGCCCGCGACTTCGCGCACGTCGATTTCGAGGTCGGTCTGCGCGGTCGCGCAGCAGAAGAGGGCCATGCCGCGCGTCTTTTCGTCGTTCGACAAGGCCGATGACGAATGCGGCGCCTGCTCGACTTCACCGCTCACGACGGCGCCCTTGCAGGAGCCGCACGCGCCGTTCTTGCAGCCGTAAGGCAGGCCGATGCCCTGGCGCAGCGCGGCGGTCAGCACCGGCTCGTCGGGTTCTACTTGAAACTGCCGGCCGCTTTGCCGGAGCGTTACGTTGAAAGCCATATATCGATTTCTGCGATGTGTGGAGTTGTCTCGTTCGTCTTTTCGACGCCGCACGCCGGTTTCGGGCGACGGATAGAATGCCCGGATGATCGCCACTCGAAACCTTCGCCGCGCGCGTGTCCTGATCGTCGGGTGCGGCGATGTCGGCATGCGCGCGTTGCCGCTTCTGCAGGCGCGCGCCGGCGCGCCCCGCGTCATCGCGCTCACGCATCATCCCGAGCGCGCCGGCGAACTGCGCGCGGCCGGCGCGACGCCGATTTCCGGTGATCTCGATGTGCGCCGCAGCCTCGGGAGGCTCGCGGGGCTCGCGCGCAACGTGCTGCATCTCGCGCCGCCGCAGCGTGACGGCGATTCGGACCGCCGCACGCGCGCGCTGATTGCCGCGTTGCGCAGCCCGCGCCGGTCTGTGGCGCGCGGCGCTAAGACTCACTGGCTGCATCCGGATCGCGCCGGAAAAACGTCTTTCATTGTACCCGACGGCCTTCGCGCAGCTACCCGGCGACGGACCGGAGCGCGCACGCGCTTCGCATACGCGAGCACGACCGGCGTCTATGGCGACTGCGCCGGCGCGTGGATCGACGAAACGCGGCCCGCGCGGCCGGGGAACGAGCGCGCGCGGCGGCGCGTGTCGGCGGAGCGGCAGTTGCGCGCGGCGGGCGTGGAAAGCGGGTGGCGTGTGTCGATCGTGCGGATCCCGGGCATTTACGCGGCCAATCGCTTGCCGGTTGCGCGCATCGAAAAGGGCATGCCCGCGCTCGTCGAATCCGATGACGTCTACACGAATCACATCCATGCCGACGATCTCGCGGTGATCCTCTTGCGCGCGCTCGCGCGCGGCCGGCCGCAGCGCGTCATCAACGCCTCGGATGACACCGATCTTCGAATGGCGGATTACTTCGACCGCGTGGCCGACGCGTACGGCCTGTCCCGCGTGCCGCGTATTTCGCGCGAGGAAGCGGAAACGCGCCTGGAACCGATGACGCTCTCGTTCATGCGCGAGTCGCGACGGCTCTCCAACGCGCGACTGAAGCGCGAGCTGGGTTATGTGCTACGCCATCCGACCGTCGATGATTTCCTGAATGCAGCCGTGCGGCGCTAGATCAATGCGGGAATCGTTTCGAGCAGGACAAAGCACATCAGCGCGCCGATCAATGCGCCGATGAGATTCGGCGAATACTTGTGGCGCACATGCATGACGATGCCCAGCACCCCGATGAGGACAGCGCTCAGCGCGACGAACGCAATCAGCGCGGCGGTCGAGTGGGAGACCATGATGCCCTCCTGCTTTTCTGATAGTCGTTTTGGTATCCGTTAGACCAGTATATGAGTGCGGAGAGCGGAAGGCATGCTGCGCTGCAGCGCCCGCCACTGAGGGCTTTTACCGATTTGCATGCTCAATTCGACCATCTGGCCGTGGCCGTGGCCCGCGCAGGTTTTGAGCTCGGCTGAGTCGTCGTGCGCGCGCAACGCGCCGGCGAATCGAACGATGAAGCGAAGCTATGGCGTCATATCCGGCTGGCAACGCAGCGCGCCGAGATCGGCGTCATCGAGCCAGCGCCATTCGCCTTCGGCAAGCGTGTCAGGCAAAACATAACCGCCGACTTGCTCGCGATGCAGCTTCTCCACGCGGTTTCCGGCTGCCGCAACCATGCGCTTCACCTGATGATATTTGCCCTCGAGCACGGTGAGTTCGAGCAGCCTCTCGTCGCGTTGTCGGGCCGCGAGCGCGGCGCTCGGTTTCGGCTCGCCGTGCAGCAGCACGCCTTCGCAGAGCCTCGCGAGCTGTGAATCGTCGAGCGGATGACGCACGGTCGCGAGATAGACCTTCGGCACCTTTCGTTTGGGCGAGGTGAACGCGTGAACGAACGCGCCGTCATCGGAGAGAAGGAGCAGGCCCGTGGTGTCCTGATCTAGCCGGCCGACCGGCTGCACGCCGCGTGCGACGAACTGCGGCGGCAGCAGATGAAACACGCTCAGATGATGCTGCGGATCGCGCGAGCATTCGTAGCCCGCCGGCTTGTTCAGCGCGATGTATGCCTTCTCGCGATATGGCCAGAGATGATCGTCGACTTCGAATTCGAGACCGGCCGTGACGGGAAGATCGGCGTGCGGATCGTCGCGCACGATACCCGCGATGCGCACGCGGCCTTCGGCGACGATGCCGCGGCACTGGCGGCGCGACCCGAAGCCTTGGGAGAAAAGGAGGGTTTCGAGGTCCATCGGATGAGCGGAGTTGAAGCGCGCATTCTAGCAAGCCGCGCGTTCGGTCCCGCGCTTGCCCGGGCGCGTTTCGCATCGGCGACAAAAAAGAGCGCCGCCCGAACCACGGGCGGCGCCGAGCGTGGCGATGCGCACTCGGACGAAGGGGCGTCCGGGGCCGGCATCATCGCCCAGGCAAACGCGGTGCGCGCTTCATTGCATGTCGATGCGCCCGTACACGCCGTCGGCTTCGTCGTTCGGGCCGGCGGCGAAAAAGAGCGTGTTCGAGGGCTGCGCGTTCAGATTGTTGCCGAACGCGATGCCCCACAAGCCGTGCTGCACGAGCGGCGTGCCGTCCGTGTTCATGAACTGGCCGACGAACGCGCCGCTCACCGGATCGAACGCGTTGATCGTGCCGTCGCCGAAATTGCCGACGAGGATGTCGTTGCTGAAGGTGCCGAAGTTGCCCGGGGCCTGCGCGACGCCCCACGGCGCATTCAGCGGCCCGTTCGCCGCGAAGCGTTGCATCAGATTGCCGTCGATGTCGAACACGTCGACGAAGCCCAGGCCCGCGCCCTGCACGTCGTCCTCGGCGTCGCTGTCCTGCTTCGCGTAGGTGACGAAGATCTTCGAGCCGATCGCCTGGATGCCGAAGGGCGCGAAGCCTGCCGGAATCTGCGTGTCCGCGAAGTTGCCGGGCACGACGATCTTCGTGAACGTGCCGTCGAAAACGTCGATCTTGTTGTTATGGAAGTCCGTGGCATAGAGGCGATGCCCGCCCGCCGCCGTGGTGGCGATCGCAAGTCCCTTGTAGATCGCGCCCGACGCGCTCGAATCGACGGCGGTGAAGGCGTGCGTCATGTCGACCGCGGGCGCCCACGCGGTGATCGAGCCGCCTTCGCCCGCGAAAATGAATGCGGCGACGCCCGACTTGCCGTTGCGCGCGAGCGTGAGGTCCGGTCCTTTGTTGAAGACGATTCCGGTCGGATTGGCCGGACCCGCCGCGGTCGCGGGAATGGAGACGACCAGCGATTGCACGACGCCGTTGCCGTCATACAGCGTGGCCGTCTGCGTGCCGTTGTTGGCGACCCACACGAAGCCGTTCGGATTGAACGCGACGCCCCAGCCGTTTTTCAGGTTCGGGTCCGTGTGCGGCGCGGACACGGCGCCATCGGATACGACGATCGACATCTTGAAGCGTGTCGCCGCCGGCATGTTGTCGTTCGAGCCGCCGCCGCACGAGGCGAGGCCCGTCAAGGTCATGACCGCGGCGGCGCAGACGACGAAGCGGCTCCACAATCCGGTTTGCATGATGGTGACTCCTTCGGCAGCGGTCCGCCGTCAGTATGTTCGTCACCTCTAAACGGATGTGCCTCGCGGCTTATTCCGTTCGCAATCCGTGTGGTTGTGTCGATGTGCGTCAGTGCGCGTCATTGCGTCCCTTCGATACCACGGGCACGCCGAGGCCGAAGGGCGTGTAGCGCGAATCGTCGTCATCGGCCGACATCGCGGGATGCCGATTGCCCGCGCTCCAGCGGCCGTCGAAGGTCATCGTCGGGACGATCGGCTTCGGTATGCCGCTGGCTTGCCGGAAGTATTCGGTATTGGTCTCGTTTTGCACGGCGAGCGCACGACGCAGGGTCGCCTGCGTCTGTCCGTTGCGCGGGTCGAGCGCCACCGCGCGGCGCGCATTGCGCAACGCGCACGCCGGGTCCATGTTCGCGGCGCACGTGCGGGCGCTCGCCATTGCGCTGTCGCGTGCGCGTTCCTGACGCGACAATTCGGCCGCGATCTGCTGTATTTCCGGACTGCGCGGCTCACTTGCATAGAGGCCGCGCATGTGACGGCGCGCGGCGGTGAGATCGCGGGCGGCGAGCGCTTGCTGGAGCGCCGCGATGCTTCGCGCGACGGCCGCGGGCAGCGGCTCCGCAGCGGGCTGAGCCGGGCGTGCAGCGGGTTTTTCGGCAGCTGCGATCGCCGGGATACTTCGAGGCGGCTCGGCCGTGCGCGCGACCGGTGTGGCTTGCGCGGGCGCTTGCGCCGACGGTTTTGCCGGGATGGGAATAGCTGCGCTCAGCGTCGTGCTGGCATGCGGTTCCGCTTTCTGTGTCGATGCGACGACCGGCGCCGATGGTTTGATCGGCGGCGCAGCGGCAGCGACCGACGCGCCCGCCGCAGCGGCTGAGCTGGTCGTCGCGTTCGTGGTGGCGGGCTTCGCCGACGCTACGGCAGTCGTTGGAGCGATGCCGGGCGACGGTGGGCTCGCCGTGGCGTGAGCCGTGGGTGCGGCGGGCGCGGCGGGCACCGGCGGCTTCGCAGGCGCGGCGGCGGCAACCGTACTGACCGATGCCGGCATGCTCGCGACGGCCACACGAGGTTCTACGCGAGGTGCGACCGACGTGGTTTGCGTGGTCGCATGCGCGGCCGCGGGAGCGCCTGGCGAGACGGACGCGTGCTCTTCGCGCGCGTGATTTGCCGATGACGCGGGCGTGACGGCCTGCGCGTTCGTCGAGTCCGCTTTGGAGCGCATCAGCGATGCCTGTCGCGCAGTGTTGGCGCCAGGCGCGGCGGATGCGCGGTCGTGAACCGAGCCAGCCACGCTGATGCCGGGGTCGTCGCTCGGCGGTGGTGCGTTGTCGTCCAGACGTGCATAAAAGTACGCGCCGACCGCGATGCTCGCGACCACTCCGCCGACCAGCACGGCGATGGCCGTGTGTGCGGACTTGCGCCGCTGCTCCTGCAAATCGCCGGGTTCGATGAAGTTCGGATACGACGTCAACATCCTGCGGCGCACGAGGCGCTGCAGCCAGTGGCTGTCATCCCAATCGACGATGTCGAGTTGCGCGGGCACCGGCACGCTCGCGCGGGTTTCCGTGCGGCTCGTGAAAATCGCGCCCTGACGATCGGCGCCGCAGGATGGGCAAGTCTCTTCTTCGGCTGGCGAAACGGTGTTGCAGCGCTGGCAGATGACGGAGTCGAGCGACAGCGAGTATTCAGGTCGATTCATGTCGCACCCTTCTTCGAGTTATGGCTCGACGCATCGCGCGAGCGGGTTACGACATCGAGATAGTCCTAAGCAACCCGAAATGCGGGCGCTGCGCGAGCGAGCATCCCGTGATGTTCCCCGCGGCGGGATTCCGAATGCCGATGGAAGGTATTTTTACGGCGCGCGGTGAGGTGCGTCTACGCGATTGCGCACATTCGCGAATCGTGACGTTGGAGAGAAACGGTTTCGACGTCCGAACACGAGATAGCCATCCGGACGACTTCCCGCAAATGTTTGCGCGGGCGAAATTGTGTGTCATCAGCTACGAAAAGGATGATGACAATGCGATCGAACGGCTTCGACGCGACGGCGCGGCAGTTGATCGTCGGACTGCCGCTGTTCATGGGCGAGATCGTTTGCGCTGGCCGTGCTGCGGGGGAGATGCGCGGCGAGTTCTGGATGTCCACGCAACGAATCCGTCAGGCGATATTTATCGCGTATCTGGGAATTTTCGCCTCTCTGATTGGCGTGCTTCCATGGATATACTTGCTCGTGGCTTCGTTTAGTGAAGAGGTCAGAGAGATCTTGCCGTTTCATCCGCTGTGGGATTCTTTGGTCTACTACCTATTTTCAGTTGCGTTGAATGAAAGCAAGGCTAGGGTGGCGAGGTGGTGAACTTCGTTTTGGGATTTTTCCGGGAATATTGGCCGGTCGTGGTTGCGTGCGCGTTCGCGAGATTTGGCGTACCGGTCGTGGTCCACTGGCTGTTTCGCAATTTCGTCAAGGAGGCGGAAGGGCGCTCGGGCGTCGAGTAACAACGAGGCCGACGCGGATACGTCATTGCGGCGTGATCTTGAAGTACGTATAGGAACAGGAACACGTCCGCCCCAAACGCAAAAAAGCCGCTCACTTCGGAGCGGCTTTTGCATGAATTCTGGTGCCCAGGGCCGGAATCGAACCGGCACGCCTTGCGGCGGGGGATTTTGAGTCCCCTGCGTCTACCAATTTCACCACCTGGGCCTTGATCGACTCGTAGCAACACGTCGCAGCAACGAGCCAATCGAGTCGGCGATTATGACCGAAAACGTCGCCGCCGGCAAGCAGCATCGGCGGCGTGTTCCCAAGCTGGGAAATTACTGAGCGAGATACGTGAACGCACCGTTCGTGATCACGCCCATCACGCTCGCGCGCTGATCCAGACCGACGTGATCCGTCGCGCTCGTATTCACGACGCCGTTCGGCACGACGAGCTCATGCGCGTGCTCCAGTTCCGAGCGCAGCGCGACGCGAAACTCCTTCGTGCCCGGCTTGGCCGTGTGAAGCGCGCGCGCCACCGCATCCTGCAGACGCGGATAGACGCCGGCCGCATCGCCCGCGAATTGCGTGACTGTGCCCTTGCCGTATTTTTCCTCGTAGGCGTTCACGAACGCGAGTGCGGCCTTTTTCGACGGATGATCCGCCGGCAGCGTCCGGGCGACGACGACCGGCTGCGTCGGAAACAGCGTGCCTTCGACATCCTTGCCGCCGAGCTTGATGAACTCGGGCGTCGCTATGCCATGCGTCTGATAGATCGCGCCCTTGTAGCCGCGCTCGACGAGCGTGCGCTGAGGCAGCACCGTGGGCGTGCCCGCGCCCGCGATCAGCACCGCGTCCGGCTTCGCGGACATGAGCTTCAGAATCTGGCCGGTGACGCTCGCATCGGTCCGGTTGAAGCGCTCGCTCGCGACAATCTTGATATGCCGGAGATCGGCGAACTTGGTGAACTCGTTGAGCCAGCTATCGCCGTAGCTGTCCGCGAAACCGATGAAACCGACCGTCTTCACGCCGTGATTGGCCATGTATCGCGTCATCACGTCGGCCATCGCGCGGTCGGTCTGCGCCATCTTGAATGCCCACACCTTCTTGCCTTCCTGCGGTTCCACGACCGAAGCCGAGCCGATCAGCGTAATCATCGGCGTTTCCGATTCGGCGACGGGATCGAGCGCGGCAAGGGCGGCAGGCGTGATGTTCGGCCCGACGATCACGTCGACATGATCCTCGCTGATGAGCTTGCGGATGTTGCGCACGGCCGCGCCCGGGTCCGAGCCGTCGTCCAGAATGATGTACTCCGCGTTCTGCCCGGCGATGGTTTTCGGCCACATCAGCATCGCATTCTTGCTCGTGATGCCGATCGCGGCGGCGGGGCCGGTGCTCGACAGGTCGATGCCGACTTTCAGTTGGGCGTGCGCGGCCGCCGCGATTACGGACAAGACGACGCCGGCGGCGAGCCGGCGCGTGAACTTCGACAGCATCATCGGAAAGGTCTCCAAGGGAGGGAATTTTTTGAGGCAGCGTGCGCCGCCATTTTATTCAGAGCTCGTAACTCTCGTGCTCGCCGGAAAGCGCCTGCTCGATCAACTTGCGGTTCAGCGACGGCGACAGCAATTCGACGAGCGTATACACATAGCTGCGCAGATACGCGCCCTGTTTCAGCGCGAGACGCGTGACGTTCGTGCCGAACAGATGGCCGACGGGCATCGCGCGCAGATGTTTGTCGCGCTCCGGATTGAACGCGATATCGGCCAGGATCCCAACGCCGAGCCCCAGCTCGACGTAAGTCTTGATCACGTCGGCGTCGATGGCCTCGAGCACGACATCCGGCGTCAGGTTGCGTCGCGCGAACGCCTGATTGATCTTCGTGCGCCCGGCGAACGACGCTTCGTAGGTGATGATCGGATATTGCGCGAGGTCGTCGAGCGTGAGCGTCTTGCGCTCGAGCAGCGGATGGTCCGGCAGCATGACGGCGAGGTGTTGCCACTGGAAGCATGGCAGCGAAATCAGCTCTTTATAGTTGGCGATTGCCTCGGTCGCGATGGCGATATCCGCCTGATCGTGGATGACCATCTCCGCGACCTGCGTGGGGCTGCCTTGCAGAATCGAAAGGTGGACCTTGGGAAAGCGCTTCTTGAACTCCGCAATTGCCGATGGCAGCGAGTAGCGCGCCTGCGTATGCGTGGCGGCGATGACGAGATTGCCCTGGTCCTGCGCCGCGTAATCCTTGCCGACGCGCTTCAGGCTCTCGACTTCCTGCAATATTTTCTCGACGGACGCGAGGATGATGCGGCCCGGCTCCGTCAGCGAGCGCACGCGCTTGCCGTGGCGCGTGAAGATTTCGACGCCCAGTTCGTCCTCCAGCTCGATGATCGCCTTCGAGACGCCCGGCTGGGATGTATACAGTGCCTTCGCGGCTTCCGTCAGATTGAAATTCTGCCGGACGGCCTCGCGCACGAAGCGGAACTGATGCAGATTCATTTATAACTCAACCGCATATCAAAGTAATTTTTCAGTCGTTTGCAATATATAGCAGGTTCTTTACTATCAGTCCAATTTTTCCAATATCCATATCTCTATCTGTCATAAGCAAATGAGCGTTTCGTCTGAACGACGCTCGCGACAGCGACTCAATGGGTATTCGATGGACGAGACGCGCTGCGTAACCTAGGACGCGGCGCCTTTACAAGAACTTGGGGCCCCCGAATGTACCAATACGATCAGATCGACCAACGCATCGTCGACGAACGTGTCGCGCAGTACGCTGACCAGGTCCGCCGCCGACTGTCGGGCGAATTGACCGAAGAGGAATTCCGTCCGCTGCGCCTGCAAAACGGCCTCTACATGCAGCGTCACGCGTACATGCACCGCATCGCGATTCCGTACGGCAACCTGCGCAGCGACCAGCTCCGCATGCTCGCCACCATCGCGCGCGAGCACGACCGCGGCTACGGCCACTTCTCGACGCGCACGAACATCCAGTTCAACTGGGTCGAGCTCGAAGAGACGCCGGAAATCCTGCGCAAGCTCGCCTCGGTGCAGATGCACGCGATCCAGACCTCGGGCAATTGCATTCGCAACATCACGGCCGACCAGTTCGCCGGCGTCGCGCCCGACGAGCAGGTCGATCCGCGTCCGTGGTCGGAAATCCTGCGTCAGTGGTCCACGTTCCATCCGGAATTCGCGTGGTTGCCGCGCAAGTTCAAGATCGCCGTGAACGGTTCGGCGGAAGATCGCGCGGCCGTGCAGGTCCACGACCTCGGCGTGTATCTGAAGAAGAACGCGCGGGGCGAAGTCGTGATGGACATCCTCGCGGGCGGCGGTCTCGGCCGCACGCCGATCGTCGGCGCGATCATCAAGCGCGATCTGCCGTGGCAACACCTGATCACGTATTGCGAAGCCGTGCTGCGCGTGTACAACCGCTACGGCCGCCGCGACAACATGTACAAGGCGCGCATCAAGATTCTCGTGAAGGCGCTGTCGCCGGAGAAGTTCTCGAAGCAGGTCGAGGAAGAGTGGCAGCATCTGAAGGACGGCCCCTCGACGCTCACGCAGGAAGAAGTCGATCGCGTGTCGACGTTCTTCGCGCCGCCTGCCTACGAAAAGTTGGCGGACACGGACGCTTCGTTCGAAAAGCATCTGATCGACGACAAGCCGTTCGCGCGCTGGGTCGAGCGTAACGTGCGTCCGCACAAGGTACCGGGCTATGCGGCGGTGACGCTGTCGCTGAAGCAGCGTCACATCGCGCCGGGCGACGCCACCGACAAGCAGATGGACGACGTCGCCACGCTCGCCGACGAATTCTCGTTCGGTGAAATCCGCGTGTCGCACGAGCAGAACCTGATTCTCGCGAACGTGAAGAAGCGCGACCTGTACACCGTGTGGGAACGCGCGAAGGCGCTCGGTTTCGCGACCGCGAACATCGGCCTTCTGACCGACATCATCGCGTGCCCGGGCGGCGACTTCTGCTCGCTCGCGAACGCGAAGTCGATCCCGATTGCGCTCGCGATTCAAGACCGTTTCAACGATCTCGACTACGTGCACGATCTCGGCGACCTGTCGCTGAACATTTCGGGCTGCATCAACGCGTGCGGTCATCACCACGTCGGCAACATCGGCATTCTGGGCGTCGATAAGGACGGCTCGGAGTGGTATCAGGTGACGCTCGGCGGCGAGCAAAGCTCGGGCGCGACCGGCGCGCATCTCGGCAAGGTGATCGGCCCGTCGTTCTCGGCCGAAGAGATGCCCGATGTGATCTCGCAAGTGATCGACACGTTCGTCGACAACCGCATCGAAGGCGAGCGCTTCATCGAGACGTTCGGCCGCATCGGCATGGCGCCGTTCAAGGAGCGCGTGTACGCATCGCGCCAGGCTCACGCTTAAGGATTTCAAATGACGTTGATCATCAAGAACCGCGCCGTCGTCGAAGACCATTTCACCGTCGTGCGTGCCGCCGAAGACGGCGCGTTGCCCGCTGTCGATGCGCTGCCCGCCGGCAAGGTCATCGTGCCGTTCGCGCTGTGGAAGGAGCACAAGTCGGCAATCGTCGCATCGCGCCCGAAGGAAGACATCGGCGTCTGGCTCGCGCCGGATGATGAACCCGCCGATCTCGCGCCGGACTTCGGCCAGCTTTCCGTGATCGCGGTCGACTTCCCGGTGTTCCGCGATGGCCGCGGCTTCTCCATCGGCCGTCTGCTGCGCGAGCGTTATCAGTGGACGGGCGAGCTGCGCGCGATCGGCGACGTGCTGCGCGACCAGGTGCTGTTCCATTCGCGTTGCGGCTTCGACGCATTCGCGGTGCGCGCGGACAAGGACATCAACGACGCGCTGAACGCGTTCAACGAGTTCACCGAGCTGTACCAGGGCGCGACCGACAATCTCGAACCGCTGTTCCGCCGTCGCGCGGCACTCGTGGCAGCGCTTGGAGCCTGATGCATGACGC
Organism: Caballeronia sp. INML2; assembly: GCF_023631365.1. Taxonomy (NCBI): domain Bacteria; kingdom Pseudomonadati; phylum Pseudomonadota; class Betaproteobacteria; order Burkholderiales; family Burkholderiaceae; genus Caballeronia; species Caballeronia sp. INML2. Next base: position 38,994 of record NZ_JALQDH010000010.1, read on the forward strand.
CAGAATTGCAAGCCAAGGTTGAACGCCTCGATGCGCTGCTCGATTCCATCGCAGCACGCCACGAACGCGTCAAGCTAGCCAGCAGCCTCGCCGCCGAAGACATGGTGCTCACGCACGCCATTCTGTCGCGCGGTGTGAAGATTGGCATCTTCTCGCTGAACACGGGCCGCCTGCATGCGGAAACGCTCGGCATGCTCGACACCGTGAAGGCACGCTACGGCTACGACATCGAGCAGTTCCATCCGCAGCAGGACGCGGTCGACACCTACGTGCGCGATCATGGCCTGAACGCGTTTTACGAAAGCATTGATCTGCGCAAGGGCTGCTGCCATATCCGCAAGGTCGAGCCGCTCAATCGCGCGCTGTCGGATGTGTCCGCGTGGGTGACGGGCCAGCGTCGCGAGCAGTCGGTGACGCGCGCCGAGCTGCACGAGGAAGAGCACGACGCGCCGCGCGGCATCGCGAAGTTCAATCCGCTCGCGGACTGGACCGAAACGGATGTGTGGGATTACCTGAAGGCCTTCGATGTCCCGGTGAATCCGCTGCATGCGCGCGGCTATCCGAGCATCGGCTGCGAGCCCTGCACGCGCGCGGTGCGCCCCGGCGAAGACAGCCGGGCGGGCCGCTGGTGGTGGGAATCGCGCGATACGAAGGAATGCGGCCTGCACATCACGAACATCAAGATCGTCGAGGAAGCTCCGAGCTCGACGATTTAAGGCGCGCAAGACGCCGCATCACCCCCTGTCATTGAACGCATCGTCGCCGTGGAAACTGCATGACGCTGCATAAAAAAGGATCGACGAACATGAGCACGACGCTCGACTCAACCGTCACCGCACCGATCGCCAACAAGGCGACCCGCATGGATCACCTGGACTGGCTCGAAGCCGAGTCGATCCACATCATTCGCGAACTTGTCGCGGAATGCAGCAAGCCCGCGCTCCTGTTTTCGGGCGGCAAGGATTCGGTCGTCGTGCTGCATCTCGCGCTCAAGGCGTTCGGTCTCGGCGCGGGCCGCAAGACTCAGTTGCCGTTCCCGCTGGTTCATATCGACACGGGTCACAACTTCCAGGAAGTGATCGACTTCCGCGATCGCCGCGCGGCGGAAATCGGCGCGGAACTGGTTGTCGGCCATGTCGAGGATTCGATCAAAAAGGGCACCGTGCGCCTGCGCCGCGAGACGGATTCGCGCAACGCCGCGCAAGCGGTGACGCTGCTCGAAACCATCGAGGAATACGGCTACACGGCGATGATCGGCGGTGCGCGCCGCGACGAAGAGAAGGCGCGTGCGAAGGAGCGCATCTTCTCGTTCCGCGACGAATTCGGCCAGTGGGACCCGAAGGCCCAGCGCCCGGAACTGTGGAGCATCTATAACGCGCGGCTGCATGCGGGCGAGCATCTGCGCGTGTTCCCGATCTCGAACTGGACCGAACTCGACGTGTGGCAATACATCGCCCGCGAGAAGCTCGAACTGCCGTCGATCTACTACGCGCATGAGCGCGAGATCGTGCGCCGCAACGGCCTGCTCGTGCCGGTGACGCCGTTGACGCCGGTGCGTGAGGGCGAGGCCGCCGAGATCGCGCAGGTGCGCTTCCGTACGGTCGGCGACATCAGTTGCACGTGCCCGGTCGCGAGCGATGCCGACGATGTCGAGAAGATCATCGCCGAAACCGCCGTGACGGAAATCACCGAGCGCGGCGCGACGCGCATGGACGACCAGGCATCCGAAGCCGCGATGGAACAGCGCAAGAAGCAAGGTTATTTCTAAGCCACACGCCCCCGAGGAACGAAAGAATCATGAGCATCTATCAAGCTGAAGACCTGGGCGTGTTGCGCTTCATCACGGCGGGCAGCGTCGACGACGGCAAGAGCACGCTGATCGGCCGTCTGCTGTACGACAGCAAGGCTGTGCTGTCGGACCAGTTGTCCGCGATTTCGCGCGCGAAGAACAAGCGCACGGTGGGCGATGAAATCGATCTGTCTCTGTTGACGGACGGGCTGGAAGCCGAGCGCGAGCAGGGCATCACCATCGACGTCGCGTACCGCTATTTCGCGACCGCCAAGCGCAAATTCATCATTGCCGATACGCCGGGCCACGAGCAGTACACGCGCAACATGGTGACGGGCGCATCGACGGCGCATGCCGCGATCATTCTCGTCGACGCCACGCGCGTCACCTTCGAGAACGGCGTCGCGCAACTGTTGCCGCAGACGAAGCGCCATAGCGCGATCGTCAAGCTGCTCGGCCTGCAGCACGCGATCGTCGCGATCAACAAGATGGATCTGGTCGATTACAGCGAAGCGCGTTTCAACGAGATCCGCGATGCGTATGTCACGCTCGCGCATCAGCTCGGTCTGTCGAATGTGCGCTTCGTGCCCGTGTCGGCGCTCAAGGGCGACAACATCGTGACGGCGAGCGAGCGCATGCCGTGGTATGCGGGCGAACCGCTGCTCGATCTGCTCGAGTCGCTGCCGGTCGCGCAGCCGAACGATCAGGCGCTGCGCTTCCCGGTGCAGTGGGTCGCGCGTCAGGACGGCTCGCAGGCCGACGATTTCCGCGGCTACATGGGCCGTGTCGAGGCGGGCGAAGTGCGCGTCGGCGATGCGATTCTCGTGCTGCCGGCCAATCGTGAAGCGACCGTCGCCGAGATCATCGCGCCGGTGCCGGGCGGCGTGGCGCCCGTCGATCGCGCGTTTGCGGGCCAGACGGTGACCATTCGCCTGACGGAGGACGTCGACGTGTCGCGCGGCGACACCTTCGTTCCCAATGTCGCCAACGCGGCGCACAGGGTCGAACCGGCGAAGAAGCTCGAAGCGGACATCTGCTGGTTCGACGAAGAGCCGCTCTCGCCGCAGCGCAAGTACCTGCTGAAGCAGACGACCAACACGGTGTTCGCGCGCGTCGACGCGGTGAAGCAGGTGCTGGATGTGCATACGCTGTCGCATTCGGTCGATCGCAATACGCTTGCGATGAACGATATCGGCCGCGTGGCGCTCACGCTGCAAAAGCCGATCGTCGCGGACGAGTACGATACGCATCAGGGAACCGGCGCGTTCGTGTTGATCGACGAAGCGACGCATCACACGGTCGCGGCCGGTATGATTCGTGCAATCTCTGCATGAGCCATCTGAGCACACGAGTTGATCGATGAAAGCTATGGGTAAGGTCTATCTGATCGGAGCGGGACCGGGCGCGGCGGATCTCATCACCGTGCGCGGCATGCGTTTGCTGGAGCAGGCGGATGTCGTCTTGCACGACGCGCTCGTGGAACCGGCGATGCTGGATTACGCGCCGAACGCGAAGAAGATTGCCGTCGGCAAGCGCTGTGGACAGCGCTCGACGGCCCAGCACTTCATCAACAAGCAAATCGTCGATGCGGCGCTGGAGCACGGCATCGTCGTGCGTCTGAAGGGCGGCGATCCGATGCTCTTCGGTCGCGCCGACGAGGAAATGCGCGCGCTCGAAGCGGCCGGCATCGAGTTCGAAGTGGTGCCGGGCATTACGGCGGCGCTCGCGAGCGCCGCGACGCTCAAGCGTTCGCTGACCTTGCGCGGCGTAGCGCGCAGCGTCGCGATGGCGACTCATTCGCGCGCCCCCGACAGCGATGAGATCCGCGAGCAGGCAAAGGCGGATTCGCTCGTGTTCTATATGGGCCGCGACAGCGCGCCGGATATCGCGCAGCAGTTGATCGACGCGGGCCGCCCGGGCTCGACGCCGGTGGCGATCGTCGAGGCATGCAGCACGCCGCGTGAGCGCACGCTGACAATGACGCTGGCGCGCATGGCGCTGGGCGAGGCGCAGGAATGGCTGGATCCGTCGCAGCCGAGTTTGCTGATGATCGGCGAGGCGTTTCGCGAGCGTGCATCGGCGAAGCCGAAGGTGCATTTGAAGGGGATGCAGGCGGCGGCTTGATGTCGGTTCGATCGGCCCATAAGCGAAGAGCGCACCGGAGACGGTGCGCTTTTTTTTGAACCGCGATAGCCGAACGGCCAACGATGAACTACCGGGCAACCTGCCGCAAACAATACTGCGCCACCGCATCCAGCACCGCGTCGTCCTCCCCGACGGCCGTCGCGCAGGCAATGACGACATCCGGATGCGCCGCCTGGCACCTGTCGACGATTTCCGGTAAATCCCTTCTCACATGCCCGCCTTGCCCGAAGAACACCGGCACCACGGTAATCGCATTGCAGCCATCGGCGGCTAGCTGATCGACCGCAGCAGGCAGATCCGGCGACATCAACTCGAGAAAAGCCAGCGAAACCGGTTCGTCACGCGCGCCGCGCAACTTCGCGGCAAGCCGTTCGAACGGCTCGGCCCAACGCGGATCGCGCGCGCCGTGACCGAACAGGATGATGCCGTGCGTCTTCATTGCGCGCTCCTCGCAGGAAACGTCAGTGCCGCTCCACCCACTTGAGGCCCACGAGCCCGATCGCGAGATAGGCGAGGGCGGGCGCCGCCGCGGTGATCGGCGCGGGCCACGTGTTCAGATTGCCGATATGCGAAAACAGCGTGTTGAACAGCTGAAAGCTCATGCCGATCATGATGCCGCCGAACACCTTCACGCCGACCACGCCCGCGCGCGTATGCAGATACGCGAACGGCAGCGACAGAATCAGCATCACGAACACCGCGAACGGATAAAGGATCTTGCGCCAGAACGCGATCTGATACCGCTGTGCATCCTGATGATTCTCCGTCAGATGCTGGATATAGCGGAACAGATTGAACATCGACATCCGATCCGGCGACACCAGCAACACGGACAGAATCTGTGGTGTCAGCTCCGAACGCAACGAATACTCGGGCAGCGTTGTTTGCGTCGCGCGATAGACCGGGTTCAGCGTGTCGCCGGGGTTGACCGCCTGCGGCGGCGCATCGTTCAGTTGAGTGTCGGTGACGCCCGTGAGCTTCCAGTGACCCGGCGGCTGGTACACGCCGCTTTTCGCAATGCGCACATTCGTCAGCCGGAACTTCGAATCGAACTCGTAGATGCGCACGTTGGCGATCGTCGTGTCGGGATTCAATGTGCCGACGTTGACGAAGCGCGTGACCTGCTCGCCGTTCTCTTTCGCCGTCAGGGTGTCCTTCACCCACACGCCCGACTGAAAATTCGACGACACGGACGACCCGAGCGCCTCCAGCCGCACGCGCTCGGACAACTGGTCCGTGTAAGGCCCGACCACTTCGCCGATGAGATACGTGACGAGCACGAGCGGGATGCCGATCTTCAGGAGCGAGCGCAGCGCGGCGGCGGTCGAGAGTCCCGAGACGCGAAAGATCGTGAACTCCGAAGCCGCCGCCATCTGCGCGAACACGTAGATGGCAGAAATGAGCGCGGCGACCGGAATGATCTCGTAGAAGCGCGAAGGCGTCTGCAGCGCGACGCGCAGCACCGCGAGCGTGAACTTGTAGTTGCCGTGCCCGACCGTGTTCAGTTCGTTGATCAGGTCGAAGAAGAAGAACAGGCCCGAGAACGCGAACAGAATGAAGATGAACGCGAGATAAATCTGGCGCGCGAAATATCGTTCGTAGATGCGCATCGCGTCAGGCCCCCTTCGACAGCGACGGGAGCTTGAAGAGCGGCCGGTTGCGAATCCGCAGCCAGAAGATGAACGCGACGAGTGCCCCAACGGCGATGTGCAGCCCGACGATACCCACGCCGAACGACAGCTTGCCCTGCTCGATCCACGATTGCACGACGTTCAGCAGGTTCGAATACGTCAGGTAGATCAGCACCGCCATCACGAGATTGATCGTGCGGCTGCGGCGCGGGTTCTGATACGAAAGCGGGATGGCGAGCAGCATCAGGTTGATGGCGATGAGCGGCAGTCCCATGCGCCACGCGAATTCGGCGAGATTTTCCTTGGTCGGATTGGCGAGCAGATCCGGCGTGTAGATGCCCGTTGTGGTCGGCGTATTCACGACCTGGCGACTCATTATCTTCACACCGTAACGCTCGAACTCCATGATGCGGAAGTTTGGCTGGCCGGGTTCGCCGTCGTATCGGCGGCCGTTGTCGAGCACGATGAAGCGGTCGCCGTCGGGGCGCGTTTCCGTGTGACCGTTCTTCGAGACGATCACGTTGACCTTGCCGCCTTCCGTGCTCGTCACGAACACATTCTCGACGTGGCCCTGATCCGGCGACATCTTCTCGATGAAGAACACACGATGGCTCGACGGCGATTCGCGGAACTGCCCCGGCGCGAGCAGCGACACTTCATCGCGCTGCTGAAAGCGCTGCTTGATGAGCTTGCTCTGCTGGTTCGACCACGGCCAGCCGACGAACGCGAAGAACATGATGAGGATGATGATCGGCGTGGAGAACACGGCGATCGGCTTGATGAGCTGTGTCTGACTGACGCCCGATGCGAGCCACACGACCATTTCCGAGTCGCGATACCAGCGCGTGAGCACGAACAGAATGGAGACGAACAGCGTCACGATCAGCATGACCGCGAGATAACCGATGACGGTGAGCCCGATCAGCACGACGACGTCTTTCGGGTCGATCTGACCTTGCGCCGCGAAGCCGACGATGCGGATCATCATCGTCGTGAGCATGATCGTGAGCAGCACCATGAACACGGCGCCGGCCGTGTACGCGAGTTCGCGCTGCAGGGAGCGTTCGAAGATCATTGAATTTTTGCTTGGAGCCGGCGGGGATGCGGAAATCTGGCGCGCATCTCGTGGCTTACGGGAAGGGTATTCGCTTACCCTCACGCCGCCTGCCTGTGACCGCCGCGGAAAAAATAGCGGATAATTGCGGCTTTCATCCTTCAGCCAAGATTTTATCCGAGGATAAGCGCGATGGACTTTAGCATAAAAGCCTGTGATTGGAGCAAAGGCGAGGCAAATGGTTTCCTTACCGGGAAGTCGGATGTCATCGTGCTCGGCATCTTCGAAGCACAGACTCTCACGGGCGCCGCACGCGACATGGACGTCGCGACCAAAGGCCTGATCTCGCGCGTGGTCAAAGCCGGCGACATGAGCGGCCGCGCGGGCACGACCTTGATGGTGCCCGAAGTCACCGGCATCGGCGCATCGCGCGTGCTGCTCGTCGGTCTCGGCAAGCAGGACGCCTTCAATCAGAAAGCCTATGGCGAAGCCGTGCGCGCCGCATGGCGCGTGGTGCTCGGCTCGAAGATCGGTCAGGCGACGTTCACGCTCGCGCAACTGCCGATCCAGGAACGCACCGGCGACTGGGCCGTGCGCGCCGCGATCCTCGCGCTGCGCGAGCTGACCTACAAGTTCACGCAGATGAAGAGCAAGCCCGACAACGGCGCGCGCTCGCTCAAGAAGGTCGTGTTCAGCATCGATTCCGCCGACGAGAAAGCCGCCAAGGTCGCGCTGAAGCAGGGCGTCGCGATTGCGAACGGCATGGATCTCACGCGCGATCTCGGCAATCTGCCGCCGAACGTCTGCACGCCGACCTATCTCGGCCAGACGGCGAAGAAGCTCGGCCGCGACTTCAAGCTGAAGGTCGAAGTGCTCGGCCAGAAGCAGATCGAAGCGCTCAACATGGGCTCGTTCCTGTCGGTCGCGAAAGGCTCGATCGAGCCGCCGCAATTCATCGTCATGCAGTACCAGGGCGCGGGTGCGGCCGCGAAGGGCAAGAACGCGCCGGTCGTGCTGGTCGGCAAGGGCATCACGTTCGATTCGGGCGGCATCTCGATCAAGCCGGGCGAGGCGATGGACGAGATGAAATACGACATGTGCGGCGCGGGCTCGGTGTTCGGCACGATGCGCGCCGTTGCCGAAATGGGTCTGAAGCTCAACGTGATCGGCGTGATCCCGACCTGCGAGAACATGCCCGCGGGCAACGCGGTGAAGCCGGGCGACATCATCACGGCGATGAACGGCACGACGATCGAAGTGCTCAACACCGACGCCGAAGGCCGCCTCATCCTGTGCGACGCGCTGACGTACGCGGAGCGCTTCAAGCCCGCCGCCGTGGTCGATATCGCGACGTTGACGGGCGCGTGCATCATCGCGCTGGGTCACCACAACACGGGCCTCTTCTCGAAGGACGATGCGCTTGCGGGCGAACTGCTCGACGCGTCGCGCGAGGCGGTCGATCCGGCCTGGCGACTGCCGCTCGACGACGAATACCAGGATCAGCTCAAGTCGAATTTCGCGGATGTCGCGAACATCGGCGGGCGGCCGGCGGGCAGCGTGACGGCGGCGTGCTTCCTGTCGCGCTTTGCGACGGCTTATCCGTGGGCGCACCTCGATATCGCCGGAACCGCCTGGAAGAGCGGCGCCGCGAAGGGCGCGACGGGCCGTCCCGTGCCGCTGCTCTCGCAGTTCCTGATCGATCGCGCGGGCGCTTGAAGCAGGCATGACGCGCATCGACTTTCATACGAATGTCGGCGATCCGCTCGCGTACGCCTGCCGCCTCGCGCGCAAGGCGTACCTCAGCGGCAAGCCGCTCGTCGTGCTCGCCGAACCGCAGCGCCTCGCCGCGTTCGACGAGCAGTTGTGGAGCTTCCAGCCGCTCGAGTTCGTGCCGCACTGCATGGCGCAGAGCCCGCTCGCGGACGACACGCCCGTCGTGCTCACGTCGAATCTGGACGAAGCGCCGCATCATCAGGTGCTCGTGAATCTCGGCGCGCCGGTGCCTGCGCAGTTCGCGCGTTTCGAGCGGCTCGTGGAGATCGTCGGCAGCGAGGGCGATGAACTCGCTGCGGGCCGTGAGCGGTATCGCTTCTATCGCGATCGCGGCTATGTCATCGAGACGCACAATCAGGGCGGTTGAGCGCACAGAGGCCGCGCCTCTGCTGCACTAAGCTCTGCTGAGAAATGGCGGTTCGCAATAGATCGGAATCAGCGCCGATGCGCGAACGCTGGTCGACAGGAGACCTTTGAACATGACCGACAAGCCCGAATCCTTCGATTCGTCCATCCCCGTTCTGACCGATGTCGTCGTGCCCGGCAAGCCCGAGTACGCGCGCGCGCGCGCCGCCGATGAAGCCGCGATCGAATACGATGCGCAGCGGATCGCCGAGCGGCTGAACGGCCGCTTCACGACTTTCCTGACGGGCGATGCGCGCGCGCTGATCGAAGACCGCTGCCGCGAAGTGCTGCGTGAGCAATCGACGCAACTCGTTTCGGCGATCACGCGCGAAGTCGCGATGGCGCTGGAAGGCCGCATGAGCGAATGGGTGCGCGACGCGGTCGAGGATGAGTTGCGGCGGCAGCGCGGCGAATGAGCGCGGTGTAACGCGCATACGGCACACGAAACAAAGGGGCGCACGCGCGCCCCTTCTTCAATCCGGTCACGCCCGATTCACCCCGTCACCGCGCCCTTGTTAGCCGGCTGCGCAAGCGCCGCGAACTTCGCCAGCACGCCGCGGGTGTACTTCGGCGCGGGCTGCTTCCACGCGGCGCGGCGGCGCGCGAGTTCCGCATCCTCCACGTTCAGTTGCAATAGCAGCTTGTGCGCGTCGATCGTGATCGAATCGCCTTCCTGCACGAGCGCGATGGTGCCGCCCGCGTAAGCTTCCGGCGCCACATGGCCGACCACCATCCCCCACGTGCCGCCCGAGAAGCGCCCGTCCGTGATGAAGCCGACCGATTCTCCCAGCCCCTTGCCGATGATCGCCGATGTCGGCGCGAGCATCTCCGGCATGCCCGGGCCGCCGACCGGGCCGAGATAGCGCAGCACGAGAATATCGCCAGCCTTGATCTTGTCGGCGAGGATCGCGTCCATCGCGCTTTGCTCGTCGTTGAATACGCGCGCGGGGCCGGTGATGACCGGATTCTTCAGGCCCGTGATCTTCGCCACCGCGCCGTCCTCCGCGAGATTACCGCGCAGGATCGCCAGATGCCCTTCCTTGTAAAGCGCCTGTTCGATCGGGAAGATGACCTTCTGATCCGCACGCGGTTTGCCCGGCACGTCCTTCAGTTCTTCGGCGATCGTGCGCCCCGTGATCGTCATGCAGTCGCCGTGCAGAAGGCCTGCGTCGAGCAGGATCCTCAGCACTTGCGGGATGCCGCCGGCCTTGTGCAGATCGGTGGCGACGTACTGGCCCGACGGCTTCAGATCGCAGATGACCGGCACTTTCTTGCGCATGCGCTCGAAGTCGTCGATGCTCCATTCCACTTCCGCGGCATGTGCGATCGCCAGATAGTGCAGCACGGCGTTGGTCGAGCCGCCCGTCGCCATGATCAGCGCGACTGCGTTTTCGATCGACTTCTTCGTGATGATGTCGCGCGGCTTCAAATCCTTCTTCACCGCCTCGACGAGCACGCGCGCCGATTCCGCGGCTGAGTCGACCTTCTCCTGGTCGGGATTCGCCATCGTCGACGAGTACATCAGCGACATGCCGAGCGCCTCGAACGACGAGCTCATCGTGTTCGCCGTGTACATTCCGCCGCACGAGCCGGTCGTCGGGCACGCGTTTTTTTCGACGCCCTTGAAGTCCTCTTCCGACATGCGGCCCGCCGTGAATTCGCCGACCGCCTCGAACGACGACACGATCGTAAGATCCTTGCCCTTCCAGTTGCCGGGGCGGATCGTGCCACCGTACACGTAGATCGACGGCACGTTCATGCGCGCCATGCCGATCATGCCGCCCGGCATGTTCTTGTCGCAACCGCCGATCACGACGACGCCGTCCATCCACTGGCCCTGCACCGCGGTTTCGACGCAGTCCGCGATCACCTCGCGCGACACGAGCGAGTACTTCATGCCTTCGGTGCCCATCGACATGCCGTCGGAGATCGTCGGCGTGCCGAAAATCTGCGGGTTCGCATCCGACTTTTTGATCGATTCGACGGCGGCATCCGCGAGGCGCTGCAGGCCCGCGTTGCACGGCGTGATGGTCGAGTGCCCGTTCGCGACGCCGATCATCGGCTTGTCGAAGTCTTCTTCCTTGTAGCCGAGCGCGTAATACATCGAACGATTGGGCGAACGCGCGACGCCCTGGGTGATGTGCTTCGAGCGACGATTGAAGGCCATGATGTGCTCCGTGAGGGGACGTTTTTGCTCTAGTGCAGCAAGCATGCAACCCCTGCGATGTGTCTGTCCAATATATTATTCAGGGCTTATTAGGTCGCAAAGAATATCAATGGAGCAGAGAAACCCGCCCATCGAACTGCGTCTGTTGCGCTACTTCGTAACGGTCGCCGAAGAGATGCACTTCGGTCGCGCCGCCGCGCGTCTCGCGATGACGCAGCCGCCGCTCTCGCAGGCGATCCGCGCGCTGGAAGACGCGCTCGGCGTCGCGCTTTTCGTGCGCACGAAACGGACCGTGGAGCTGACGCCCGTCGGCAAGGACCTGCTGCCGGAAGTCCGCCGCCTGCTTGCAAGCGCCGATGCGCTGCGTCCGCTCGCGCAATCGCTCGCGCGCGGCGAGGCGGGCGTGCTGTCACTCGCGTTCGTCTCCACCGCCGATTACGGCCTTTTGCCGGCGCTGCTGCGCGAGTTCGGCGCGCGCTATCCCGGCGTGCGGCTGCAACTCACCGAGGCGACGAGCGACGTGCAGATCGAGGAACTCGTCGCCGGGCGCATCGACGCGGGCCTGGTAATTCCGCCGCTGCCGCCGCGCCATGCCACGTCGCTCTCGTATGTGTCCGTAGCGCGCGAGCCGCTCGTCATTGCGATGTCCGCCGATGCTGCGCAGGACCTGGGGCAGGGCGCCGACGAATGGGCCGATACGCCCGTCGATCTGCACGATCTCGCCGCCGCGCCGCTCGTCGTCTTTCCGAGGCGTCTCGCGCCGGGTTTGTATGACATCATCATGGGCTGCTACGGCGCGGCCGGCCTCACGCCGCGCATCGGCCAGGAGGCGATCCAGATGCAGACCATCGTGAGCCTCGTGTCCGCCGGCATGGGCGTGGCGCTCGTGCCGCATTCGCTGCGTCATCTGCGGCGCACGGGTGTCGTGTATCGTCCTCTGCGCCCGCTGAACGCGTCGGCGATGCTCGTCGAAACCGGCCTCGTCTGGCGCGCGGCTGAAGTGAGCCCGGTGCTCGCGGGGTTCATCGAGATCGTTCGTTCGCGGGCCGAAACTGCGGGTTCGGTATGATTCGCCCTTGTAGTTCGCTCAAGCTCCCACATCAGAATGCTCATACATCCCAATTTCGATCCCGTCGCGATTCATCTCGGACCGCTCGCCGTGCGCTGGTACGGCCTTATGTATCTGGTGGCGTTCATATCGGCCATCGTCATCGGCCGGCTGCGTCTGCGCCTGCCTTACGTGGCGGCGCAGGGCTGGACCGCCAAGGACATCGACGACATGCTGTTTTATGGCGTCCTCGGCACGATCCTCGGCGGGCGCATCGGCTACGTGATCTTCTACAAGGCGAGCTATTACGCGGCGCATCCGCTCGACATCTTCAAGGTGTGGGAAGGCGGGATGTCGTTTCACGGCGGCTTTCTCGGCGTGACGCTCGCGATGGTGCTGTTCGCGTATCACCGCAAGCGCACCTGGCTGCAGGTAACGGATTTCGTCGCGCCGATGGTGCCGCTCGGTCTTGCGGCGGGGCGTCTCGGCAACTTCATCAATGGCGAGTTGTGGGGCCGCGTGACGAGCCCGAACGCGCCGTGGGCGATGCTCTTCCAGAGCTCGACGAACGACGACGCGATCTGGCTTGCGAAGAATCCGCAACTCGACGCGCAATACCATCTCACGGAAATCTTCCAGCGCTATCACATGCTGCCGCGTCATCCGTCGCAACTGTACGAGATCGCGCTCGAAGGACTCGTGCTGTTCATCGTGATCTGGACGTTTTCGCGCAAGCAGCGTCCCGTCGGCGCGATCTCCGCGCTGTTTCTGATCGGTTATGGACTGGCGCGCTTCACTGTGGAATTCGCGCGTGAGCCGGACGACTATCTCGGCCTTCTCGCGCTCGGCCTCTCGATGGGCCAATGGCTCTCGCTGCCGATGATCATCGTGGGCGTGCTGGTGATGGTGTGGGCGTACAAGCGCAATCTGCGCCTGCCGCCCGAATCCGCGAAAGCCTGAGCTTTGCGGGGCAGCACGCCCCGCATCGTTCAACGCCCCATCTGCACCGAACCGGAGACGTCGACGGTCACTGTCGTCGTGCCGGCTTCCATCGCGATGGGGGCGGCCATCTTCGCATCGGCGCTCATCGCGCGCGATTGCATCATCATGACCGGGCGCGGCTGAACGCCGCTATGTCCGACGTTCACTTCCCGAATCGTGTAATTGCTGTAGCCGAACCCTTGCGCGGCGGCTTGCGCCTGCTTGCGGAACGAATCGATGGCTTGCGTGACGAGCTTCTGCTCGGCCGCGCGCTGCGCCTCGGGCGACAGCGAGAACGCGACGCTGCCTACCTGCATCGACGAGCTCATCTTGCCCGCGAGCTTCGACGCCGCCGCGAAGTCATGCGATTCGAGCACGACTTCCGTGCGGCCTCGCCATGCGGAGATCTTGCCGTCACGGTCCGTTGCCGGATACACGGTGAATGAGCCGCTCTTCGCGGTCACGCCGTCGACGCCCCTCGCTTCGCGCAAGGCGGCCTCGGCGCGCTGATTGAGCGTACTGGTGAGAGACGAGGGATCGGCCGCTTCCTGCTCGTAGAAGAGCGTGATGTTGACGACATCCTGCGGCACTTGCGCGCTTGCCTGTGCCGAAAGAGAAAGCACGCCTGAAGGCTGCGGCTGCGTGATGACCGTTTGCGCGGCGGCCGTTTGGGAAAGCGTGAACGCTGCGCCCGACATCGCGAGGAGCGCGAGCGCGGCAGCGGTTTTCTTGTTGATCATCGAAGGACTCCGAACGCGGGATATCGCGTGATTCGCGACGGGATTTAGGCGCGGCCTTCGTGTCGTAAGTTCCTTGTTAGACGAGTTGTTCGGTAATAAATCGCCACTGCGCTTCTGTTACCGGCGTGATCGACAGGCGATTGCCGCGCGCGAGCACCTGCATGTCCGCGAGCGCCTCATGCTCGCGCAACGTGGCGAGAGAAATGAGCGGCGTCTTCTTCACGAACTCGACATCGACGAGCATCCAGCGCGGCGTTTCCTGCGTGGACTTGGGATCGTAGTAATCGCTCTTCGGATCGAACTGAGTGGGATCGGGATACGCCGTCGAGCACACTTTCGCGATGCCCGCGATGCCAGGCTCCGGACAACTCGAATGATAGAAAAGCACACCGTCGCCGAGCTGCATCTGATCGCGCATGAAGTTGCGCGCCTGATAGTTGCGCACGCCCGTCCACGGCAAGGTTTTATTCGGCGCGTGCGCGAGGTGATCGATGCTCGCTTCGTCCGGTTCGGACTTCATCAGCCAGTAGCGCATGATGGTTCGCTATGCGGAAATCGTCGATGCAAATGAAAACGGCATCGGAAAAACCGATGCCGTTTCTTGAATGGGTCCCCGCCACGGCCGCTAGGCCGGCATCCTGAACCTGGGTTCAAGATTGGTCGCGGTAAGCAACACTTCGGGTACATCGGACTAGCGACGCGCGCGCCCGTGCTGCAAGGTTCCGCAACCGTGCCAATGTAGCATTGGTTCAAGGAATATATGACCTTGGCGAACCAGGCAGGGAACCGTCACTCTACACCAATCGTTTGCCTTATGCAGCCTCTCGGGAGCAAATCGGCAGTTTCTTTTTTCGATTGATATTGCGTGCTGATTGACTCAGCGCGCAGACGTCTCACTGCGCTTCATACTGCGCAATGACCGCGCCCAGTTGTTCGTTCATCGAATGCATCGTGCGGCGGATTTCCTCGGCGGGGAAGGCCTCGCCGTGACGCACGCTGTCCTGCAGCTTAAGCAATTCCGACGCCAGCGAAAGCGCTGCCATCACCGCGATGCGATCCGTGCCGCGCACGCTGCTCGCATTACGCACCTTGTTCATCTCGGCATCGACGCGCGCGACGGCTTCGCGCAATGCGCCTTCCGTTTCCGGCGAGCACGCGAGGCGATACGGCTGCCCGAGAATGGATACTTCGATCTGCGTGGTCGTCATGCCTTCTCTCCTTGATGATGCTCGCCGTGCAATTCCGCTTCCTGTGCTTCCCGGGAATCGGCGTCGAGGAGATCGAGTTGATTGTCGGATTCGGCATGTTGCGCGGACTTCGCGCGGGGCAGCTTTTCGAGAATGGCGTTGAGGCGTACTTGCGCGTCGTCGATTTTCGCGGAGAGCGAGTCGCGTTCGGATTGCAGCGTATCGCGCTCTTCACGCACTTGCGCAAGTTCGGCCTGCACGTTCGCATAGTCGGCGCGCAGTTGTTCGAGTTGTTCTTGCAGCGCCTGACGCGCCTGATTGTGGCGCTCGCTGATCTGGATCAGCCGGCCGATATTTCCTGACAGTGATTCGAGTTCGTTGAGCATGTGCTGCGTCCTCTAAAGACCTCGCATTTTAGCGCGGTTCAACGGAGCTTCCGATAATTGTCTCGTTTCGAGACGTAACAGCATGCGATCTCGCGCTTAATCCTTCGAATCAAGCGCATGTCGCCATGCATTCGTGTGCAGAAAAGGCGAGCGCTGGTCATCGCTCGTGGGGACAGGCCGGCCGATTCTCGTTCGATTCGTCATGTGCCGCGCTACTCTGTCCGTGCCGTTTTCTTGACGGCCCCAACCCGCGCTCCTACACTTGCCGCACTTTTTGGTGCTCGCATTCGCGGATCTCGCGGATGCAGTCAAACGGGAAACAGGGAGCGAAGTCTCCGAAGTCCGACCGGGACCCACCCGGGATGAGCCAACCTGTGCTGCCCCCGCAACGGTAAGCGACCGCAACGCAAGTTGCAAGTCGTCTCATGCGCGTTTTTGCAGCGCAAACGTGTGGATTTTCATCACACCGGGTTTGTTATTCGAATCCACTGCAAGAAACGTGTCGACGCCACTGCGCACGATGCGCGGGAAGGCGAGACGATCCGTCGTCAGCCCGGATACCGGCCAGAGTTCGACGCATCGGCGCTCAATGCGCAAGTGCGTTCGTCGCGCATCGTCCTCGCGGGGAGCGGGGTCGCGCTCATGCGAAACGGAACTTCACTCATGGTATTGCCACAGGCCGCGCTCAAGAACGGCCCCACTCGTCATGTCGCGCTCGTTGCAGCGGTCTTCGGCTCGGCGCTCCCCGGCGCGGCGCACGCCGCCGACGGCGCCTCGCAAACGCTTGCCCCAGTCGTCGTCACCGCGACGCGCGCGCCGCAGCCGCTCGCCGAATCGATCCCGCAGACATCGGCGTTCGATGAACAGGACATCGCCGATGCCAACGCCGACGATGCGCTCGGCCTCGTCGCGCTCGCGCCCGGCGTGCAGGTCACGCGCAACGGCGGACCGGGCGCGAATTCGGGCGTCTACATACGCGGCGCGGCGTCGTCGCAATCGCTCGTTCTGATCGATGGCGTGCGCGTCGAATCGGTGTCGCTCGGCGCGGCGCAGCTATCGCAATTGATGCTCGATGAGATCGGGCGCGTCGAGGTCGTGAACGGCAATGTATCGGCGTTGTACGGCTCGAATGCGATTGGCGGGGTCGTGCAGATCTTCACCAGGGAAGGCGAGCCGCATCCGCCGCGCTTCGCTTTCGAGGCCGAGTACGGCAGCTATCACACGCAGCGTCAATCGGCGGGCGTGAACGGCGCGCTCGACAAGGACGGCCGCACGACCTTCAGCCTGAACGTGTCACGCGAAAAGACCGATGGATTCTCGTCGATCGATCCGGCGATCGCGCCCGGCGCGAATCCTAACGCGAACGGCTATCTGAACGAGAGCGTCGCGGCGACGCTGCGCCACCGGTTCAGCGACAAGTGGGATGCGGGCGTGCGCTTCATGCAATCGAACGGCATCGACAGTTTCGACGATGCCTACGGCCAGCCATCCGACATCAACGAAGCGCACGATCGCGTGCGTTCGGCGTCGGTGTTCGCGAATGGCAGGATCACCGACAACTGGACCACGCACTTCACGGTCGCGCAGGGGCAGGATCGCGCGAATATCGAGCAGAACGGCGTCTATACGAGCCGCTTCGACTCGGAGAATCGGCAATACACGTGGCAGAACGATTTCAGGATCACCGATGCGCACACGCTGTTGTCCGGTTACGAGCATCTCGATCAGACGCTCGATTCCGACCAGTTCACGGCGCCCGATCGTCACGTGAATTCGGTGTTCGCGGGCTACGTGGGGCACATCGGCGCGAACGATTTGCAGGCGAATCTGCGGCACGATCAGTATTCCGATTTCGGCGGCGCGAACAGCTACTATCTGGGCTACGCATATCACTTCGATGCGCACTGGAAGGCGAGCGCGAGCTATGCGGCTTCGTTTCGCGCGCCGAGCTTCGACGACCTCTACTATCCGTTCAGCGGCAATCCGTCGATCCAGCCGGAGCGCAGCCATTCGGTCGAGGCGGCGTTGCAGTACGCATCGAATGCGCTCGGCGTGATGCGCGTGACGCTGTTCCAGACGCGCTATTCGAATCTGATCGACTATGTTTCCGACGGCGGGTTCTACTATGTCGCGCAGAACGTCGGGCGCGCGAAAGTGCAGGGCATCGAGGGATCGTGGGCGGGACATGTCGGCGCAACCGACGTGCGCGCGGGCGTCACGTTCCAGAATCCCGTCGACGAGACGAATCACGAGGATCTGACGCGGCGCGCGCGGCATTTCGCGACGCTCACGGTGCATCGCACGATCGCGCGCTGGCGCGTCGGCGGCGAGTGGATCATGAGCGGAGAGCGCCACGATTACGATTCGACGCTCGCGGGTTACGGCATCGTGAATCTTTCGGCGCGCTATGACGTCTCGAAGTCGTGGTACGTCACAGCGCGCATCGACAACCTGTTCGACAAGGACTATGAACTTGCGTACTCGTACAACACGCCGCGGCGCGGCGCCTATATCACGCTCGGCTGGCATCCGTCGTGAGCAACGCGCCTGAGTGTCTCCAGCGTGCGCGTGCGATGAACGCGAGCCGCGCGGCCGCGATCTGGATCGCGCTCGCCGTGGCGACGTTCATCGTGCTCGTCGCGTCGCTCGCGATGGGCAGTGTCGCGTTGCCCATGTCGCGTGCGCTCGGCGCGCTCGTTCGCTCGCACGCCGCGATGCCCGATATCGCCGATGAGATCGTGCTCACCTTGCGGCTGCCGCGCGCGCTCGCGGGCTTCGCATCGGGCGCGCTGCTCGCGATGGCGGGTGCGCTGCTGCAAGTGCTGTTGCGCAATCCGCTCGCGGAGCCGTACGTGCTCGGCGTATCCGGCGGCGCCGCGACGTTCGCGCTTGCCGCGATGCTCGCATCGGTGCCGTGGTGGGGCGTCGATATCGCGGCGTGCGCGGGCGCGTTCGCATCGATCGTCGTCGTGCTCGGACTCGCGCGCAAGGATCTCAGGCAGAGCGCTCAGGATGCGTCGCCGCGACTATTGCTCACGGGCGTCGTGATCGCATCGGGATGGGGCGCGCTGATCACGCTGATGCTGAGCATCGCGCCCGAGAACCGGCTGCGCGGCATGATCTTCTGGCTGACGGGCGATCTCAATGGCGCGGCTGCGCCGTGGCCTGCGTTGATTGCGCTCGCTGTCGCGCTCGTCGCCATCGTTCCTGTCGCGCCGCAATTGAACGTGCTTCTGCGCGGCGATGCCACCGCGCGTGCGCTCGGCGTGCCGGTCGAACGATTGCGCCTGCGTGTGTATCTCGTCGCGTCGATCGCCGCGGCGGCTGCGGTGACGACGGCGGGAACCATCGGCTTCGTCGGCCTCGTCGTGCCGCATCTGCTGCGCCTCGCGTTCGGCAACGATCAGCGCATGCTCGTGCCCGCCGCCGCGCTCGCGGGCGGCCTCGCCGTGATGGCCGCCGATCTGGCCGCGCGCACCGTGATCGCGCCCGCGCAGTTGCCGGTGGGCGTCGTCACGGCGCTGATCGGCGTGCCGATGTTCCTGTGGATGCTCTTGCGGAGAGCGCGATGACCTTGCAACTCGATGCCGTCGTGATTCGCGCGGGCGCGCGCACGCTCATCGGCGGTCTCACGCAGACGATATCGACGGGCGAAGTATGGTGCATCGCCGGGCCGAACGGCGCGGGCAAGACGACGCTCATCAACGTGCTCGCGGGTCTCTCGAAACCGGCGTCAGGCCGCGTGTCGCTCGATGGCCGCGCACTCGCGTCATGGCGCGCGGCGGACCTCGCACGCGCGCGCGCGCTGATGCCCCAAGCCATGCACGACGCCTTCAGCGCGACCGTGCTCGACACCGTATTGCTCAACCGCTTTCCCTATCTCACCGGCTGGGGTTGGGAGAACGAAGACGACCGCAGCGCCGCGCGCGCCGCGCTCGACACGCTCGGCCTCGCGTCCTTCGCCTCGCGCGACGTGCTGACGCTCTCGGGTGGCGAACGCCAGCGCGTTGCCTTGGCTGCCGTGCTGTGCCAGAACGCACCGTGCCTGTTGCTCGACGAACCGCTTTCGCATCTCGACCTGCGTCATCAGATCGACTGCCTGCATACGTTGTGCGACACCGCGCGCGAGCACAAGCGCACCGTAATCTTCTCGTGCCACGATCTGAACCTTGCGCGCCGTTTCGCGACGCATGCGCTCCTGCTCGACGGCAACGGCGCCGCTCACGCGGGCCTCGTCGCCGACGTCCTCACGCCCGAACGCGCGGGCGCGGCATTCGGCTATCCGCTCGCGCTCATCCGCGACGGCGAGCATGAAGCGCTCGTGCCTTCCATTCATCGCCCCTGAAAGGAATTTCGATGTCCTCGTTCAACGACATCCCGCTGCCCCGCGCACTCGACCGCGCACTCGAAGCCGAACTGCGCCGCGTCATCGACATGAAGACGAAGCCGCCCGGCAGTCTCGGGCGGCTCGAATCCCTCGCGCTGCAAATGGGCCTGATCCAGCGCGCGACCAGGCCGCGCATCGAGCGTCCCGCGATGATCGTCTTCGCCGGCGATCACGGCATCGCGAAGGAGGGCGTGAGTTCGTATCCGCAGGAAGTGACGGCGCAGATGGTCGCGAATTTCTTGAGCGGCGGCGCGGCGATCAACGCGTTGTCGCGCTCGGTCGGCATGTCGCTCGAAGTCGTCGATGCGGGTGTCGCGACGCCGATTCCCATCGACCACGGGTACGAACGCCTGTCGCTGGGACTCGGCACGCGCAACTTCGCGCGGGAGCCCGCGATGTCGCGCGAGACCGCGCTCGAAGGCATCGCGCGCGGCGCGGCGCGCGTGCGGCATCACGCGTCGCTCGGCACGAACGTGATCGGCTTCGGCGAGATGGGCATCGCGAATACATCGGCGGCGGCGTGTCTGATGAGCCGCTTGTGCGATCTGCCGATCGGCGAGTGCGTCGGCCGCGGCACGGGTCTCGACGACCATGGCCTCGCGCACAAGCGCGATGTGCTCGGCCGCGCGCTCGCGCTGCATCGCGAAGGCGATGCGATCGACACGCTCGCGACCTTCGGCGGCTTCGAAATCGCGATGATCACGGGCGCGTATCTCGCCGCCGCATGCGAAGGCATGACGATCTTGGTCGATGGCTTCATCGCGACATCGGCGTTGCTCGTGGCCGCGAAGATCGCGCCCGAGGTGCTCGAGTACTGCGTGTTCGCGCATGCGTCGAACGAAACGGGGCATCGGCGCATGCTCGCGCATTTCGATGCCGCGCCGCTCTTGCAACTCGATCTGCGGCTCGGCGAAGGCACGGGCGCGGCGCTCGCGTTGCCGATCCTGCGCGCGGCCGTCGCGTTCGTCGACGAGATGGCGAGCTTCGAGTCGGCCGGTGTGTCGAACAAAGCCGGTTGAGATGCGTCCCCTCGACGAACTGCGCTACTTCTTCACCGCGCTCGGCTATTTCACGCGCGTGCCGGTGCCGCGTTGGGTCGGCTTCGAGCGCGAGTATCTGAACGCGGCGGCGCGTTACTTTCCGCTCGTCGGCGCGATGGTCGGCGGCGTCGCGGCGCTCGTCTATCTCGCGACGTTGCGCGTGTTTCCCGCGGGCGTCGCAGTGCTGTTATCGATGGCCGCGACGCTCGTCATGACCGGCGCGTTCCATGAAGACGGACTCGCCGATTGCGTCGATGCGTTCGGCGGCGCGTACACGCGCGAGGATGCGCTGCGCATCATGCACGACTCGCGCATCGGCGCATTCGGCGCGATTGCACTCGTGATCGCGCTCGCTTTGAAATGGCAGACGCTCACCGCGCTGCCGCCGCAACGCGTCGCGTGGACGATGATCGCCGCGCACGCCGCGAGCCGCGCGTTCGCGATCAGCTATCTCGTCACGCTCGACTACGTGCGCGCCGAGGGCAAGGCCAAACCGGTCGCGCAGCGCATGAGCGCTGCGTCGTTCGCGCTCGCGCTCGTGTTCGGCGTGCCCTGGCTTTTCGTGATCGACTGGAAGCTCGCGTGCGTCACGATCGTCGCGCTGATCGTTTTGCGCTTCTTTATCGGGCGATACTTCGTGCGTCGCATCGGCGGCTATACGGG
This sequence comes from Caballeronia sp. INML2, assembly GCF_023631365.1. Taxonomy (NCBI): domain Bacteria; kingdom Pseudomonadati; phylum Pseudomonadota; class Betaproteobacteria; order Burkholderiales; family Burkholderiaceae; genus Caballeronia; species Caballeronia sp. INML2. The sequence continues at coordinate 60,390 of NZ_JALQDH010000010.1, forward strand.
CGATTGCCTGGGATTCGCGCAGCAAGTGTTCGAAATCGCGATCTATCTCATCGGGCTCGCATGGATCTCGTCCTGATTCGACATCCAGAAGTCGCCATCGAAGCGGGCGTGTGCTATGGCCAGACCGATGTGCCCTTGCGCCACGATGTGCGCGATCTCGCCGGCGCATTGACGGCGCGCATGAAGGCGCTGGACGTTCCGGCGTGCGTGGACGGATGGCATGCGAGTCCGCTCGAGCGATGCGCGTCGCTGGCGCGTGTCCTTTCAGCCGATGCGCATATCGATGCGCGTCTCATGGAGATGCACTTCGGCGCGTGGGAAGGCCGCGCGTGGGACACGATCGATCGCGCGCTCATCGATGCCTGGGCCGCCGATGTCGAACATGCGTGTCCGCACGGCGGTGAGAGTCTCGCGCAGTTCGCGCAACGCGTTATCGCATGGTTCGACGCGGCGTGTGTCGATAAGAACGCCGTGCATGCCGTCGCTCATGCGGGCGTCGTGCGTGTGCTTGCGGCGCATCTTCTCGGCATCGCGCGTGAGAGCGCGCTGCAATGGCCGCTCGATTTCGGCGGGCTCGCGTGGTTCAGGCGCGTGCGCGGGCAGTGGCTGCTTGTGCGGTGGAATGCTTAGGCTTTCGGCGCTACCCTGGTTATTTCACACGCCGCCCGCGCACGGTTTCCAGATCGCGGCAAAGCTCGGCCGCACCGAGCACGAGGCGCGGCGTCGGCCGGTTGATGAGATCGCCGTCGATCCCGAAGAGATTGCCGCGCGCAACCGCCGTCAACGATGTCCAGCGCTTCCATCGTTCGAGCGCCGGCAACGGGCGATCCGGCTGCGTCGCGCCGGGCGTCGCGGTGACGATCGCTTCGGGATTCGCCGCGAGCACGGCTTCGCTCGATATCGTCGGCACGCGCGGTTTTTCCGCCGCGAATACGTTCACGCCGCCGCACAGCCCGATCACTTCGTCGAAGACGTTGTCGCGATTGAGCGTCATCAGCGGATCGTCCCAGACCTGATAGAACACGCTCACGGTCGGCCGCGCCGCATAACGCGCGCGCAGTTGCGCGATGTCGCGCGTGAACGCATCCGCGCTCGCGTGTGCTTGCGCTGACGTGCCGAGCAGCGCGCCGAGCTTGTCGATGCTCGCGGCGATATCGTCGAGATGTTTCGGTTCGCTGAAGTAGACCGGAATGCCGAGCGCCGTCAGTCGATCCATCTGACGCGCCGCGTTCCCATGCCGCCACACGACGATCAGATCGGGATGCAACGCGACGATGCGTTCGAGGTCGAGCGCCTTGTTGTCGCCGACACGCGGGATAGCCTGCGCTTCCTTCGGATAGTCGCTATACGTCACAGCGCCGACGATGCGCGCGCCGCCGCCCGCCGCGAACAGCAGTTCGGTCACGTGCGGCGCGAGACTGACGACGCGTTGCGCGGGCTTCGCGAGCGTGACCGATGCGCCGCTGTCATCGGTCACGGTGATCGCGTGCGCTTGCGCAGCAGCGACGCCGATCAGCAAGGCGATTGCACCGCGCAGCATCACGCGCAAGTCTCCTGCAATGCGAGCGACAGGCGCGCCCAGTCGCCTTCCGCATCCGGCAAGCCGATGCGCAGGCTCGGCGTCATGCCGGGCATATCGAAGAGGCGCGTCCAGATGCCCCGCAACGCCAGCGCGTGTTGAATCTCACGCGCTTCGGGCATCGGTGTCCACGCGAAGAGCGGCGTCGCGCGCACGTCGAAGCCGTGGCTCGCGATCAACGCGGCGAGGCGCGCGCCGTCGCGATTCAGGCGTTCGCGCGTCGCGCGCTGCCAGTCGGTATCGGCGAACGCGGCCATGACCGCGTGCCGCGCCGGGCCGCTGACGGTCCACGCGCCGAGCGCGTCGCGCAATGCATCGACGATCGAAGGCGCGGCCAGCACGAAGCCCGCGCGGATGCCCGCGAGGCCGAAGAACTTGCCGACCGAGCGCAACACGATCAGCCCTTCGCGCGCGGTTTCGCTTGCCAGCGACGAGGCGGGATCGACATCGGCGAATGCTTCATCGACGATCAGCGTGCCGCCGCGCGATGCGAGCTGCGCGTGCCAATGCAAAAGCGTGTCGCGCGGAATGTGTTGCGCCGTCGGGTTGTTCGGATTGGCGATGATCACGTGATCGACCGTATCGGGCAAGTCGCGCTCGGTGATGTCGAGCGTCGCGATTGCGTGCCCTGCGCGCGCGAACGCCGGCGCGTATTCGCCGTAGGTCAGTGGCGCGACGCCCGCCGTCGCGCGGCGCAACAGCGCAGGCAGCGCGCGGATCGCCGCCTGCGAACCGGCGGCCGGCAACGCGAAAGGCGCGCCGTAATAGCGCGCGGCGCGCTCCGCGAGGCCATCGTCGTCTTCGGGCAGGCGTCGCCATGCCTCGGGGGGCACGGGCGGCACCGGAAAGCCGCGCGGATTGATGCCCGTCGATAGATCGAGCCAGTCATCGAAAGGAATCGCGTAACGGCGCGCCGCTTCGCGCAGATTGCCGCCATGCCGGATGGGATGCGCCATGTCAGCTACCCGTGGTGACGCCGAGGGCGGCGAAGACCAGCAGCGCCACGAGCCACATGAGCATCGCGCGTTCGACGAGTCGCAACGCCGCGACCACATGCCTCGGGTTCGCCGCGTGACCGGCACCGAGCGTCGGCCGCGATTCGAGCACGCCGTGATACACCGCCGGCCCGCCGATCAGCACGTTCAAACTGCCCGCGCCCGCGGCCATCACAGGGCCGGCGTTCGGGCTGTCCCACGAGCGCGCCTGCGTGCGCCAGCAATGCCACGCCATGTGCGTATCGCCGCCAAGCGCGTAGGTCGCCGCCGTGAGACGCGCGGGAATGAAGTTGAGCACGTCGTCGAAACGCGCGGCCGCCCAGCCGAAGCGCAGATAGCGCGGCGTGCGATAGCCCCACATCGCGTCGAGCGTGTTGGCGAGGCGGAACATCAGCGCGCCCGGGCCGCCCGCGACCGCGAACCAGAAGATCGCGCCGAAGATCGCGTCGTTGCCGTTTTCCAGCGCGGATTCGACGGCCGCGCGCGAGAGCGCGTTTTCGTCGGCGTGCGACGTGTCGCGCGACACGATGCGCGAGGTCAGCGTGCGCGCGTGGTCGATATCGCCGAAGCTCAATGCGCGCGCAATCGGCGCGATGTGTTCGCGCAGACTCTTCGCGCCGAGCGCGAACCAGAGCAGCAACACATGCACGAGGCACGCATAGGCGAACGGGAGCACGCTGACGAGGAACCACGCGATACCCACCGGCGGCGCGACCAGCACGAACCACGCGAGGATGCCCGCCGGCCGCGCGCGAAAGCCGGTGTTCATGCGCGCTTCGAGCTTCTTTGCGAGCGTGCCGAAGCCGACGAGCGGATGCCGCGCGCGCGGCTCGCCGACGATGCGATCGACGATCACGCCGAGCACCGCCAGCAGGGCCATCGCGTAGGCGGAGAGAAGGAGCATCGCGCTTATCCTTTGAGCGAGAGCGGCAGGCCCGCGACCATCAGCGTCGCGCGCGCGCTCGCGGCGGCGACGCGCTGATTCAGACGGCCGAGTTCATCGACGTAAAGACGCGTGACCGAGCCGAGCGGCACCACACCCAGCCCGATTTCATTGCTCACGACGATGACCTTGCCGCGCACGCCGGTAAGCGCCGCGTCGAATTGCGCGAAGGCCTCGCGCGCGCTGGCGGGCAGGACGGCGATTGCTTCGCCCGCGTTCGTCGGCGTGAAGAGCAGATTCGCGAGCCACAGCGTCAGGCAGTCGATCAGCACGCAATGCCCGGGGCGATCGGCTTCGCGAAGTGCGCCCGCGAGATCGAGCGGCGCTTCGACCAGCGACCAGTGCGCCGGCCTGCGCTCGCGATGATGCCGCACGCGCTCGGCGAACTCCGCATCGCCCACGCGGGCGGTCGCGATATACGTGACGGGCAGCCCGCTTTCGGCGGCAAGACGTTCCGCGCGGGCGCTCTTGCCGGAGCGCGCGCCGCCGAGGATGAAAGTGAGATCGGGGGTCATCGCGATATTGTACTGACGGGCTAAGATAGCGAGTTGCTCTTCATGGGAATCCCCCGATGCCATTCACGCCACGCGGCACGTTGATGATCCAGGGCACGACGTCCGATGCCGGCAAGAGCACGCTCGTCGCGGGCCTGTGCCGTCTCGCGCGGCGCGGCGGCGTGCGTGTCGCGCCGTTCAAGCCGCAGAACATGGCGCTCAACAGCGCGGTGACCATCGACGGCGGCGAGATCGGCCGCGCGCAGGCGCTGCAGGCGATCGCGGCGGGCGTGCCGGCGCGCATCGACTTCAATCCGGTGCTGCTCAAACCGACGAGCGATCGCGGCGCGCAGGTCATCATCCACGGTCACGCGCACGCGAACCTGGATGCGCGCGCGTATCACGACTACAAGCGCATCGCGTTCGATGCCGTGCTCGCATCCTATGCGCGCCTGCAGGATCAATTCGATGCGGTGATCGTCGAAGGCGCGGGCAGTCCCGCCGAAATCAATCTGCGCGAGGGCGATATCGCCAACATGGGTTTTGCGGAACGCGTCGATTGCCCGGTCGTGCTCGTCGCCGATATCGATCGCGGCGGCGTGTTCGCGCATCTCGTCGGAACGCTGGCGTGTCTGTCGGAAAGCGAGCGGGCGCGCGTGCGCGGGTTCGTCATCAACCGCTTTCGCGGGGATATCGGCTTGCTGGAACCAGGGCTCGACTGGCTCGAAGCGCAAACCGGCAAGCCGGTGTTCGGCGTGCTGCCGTATCTGCACGGCCTGACGCTCGACGCCGAAGACATGCTGCCGAGCCAGCCGCACGTGCGCCGCGATGCACCTGCGTTGAAGGTGATCGTGCCCGCGCTGCCGCGCATCAGCAATCACACGGATTTCGATGCGCTGCGTGCGCACGCCCAGGTCGATTTCAGCTACGTGCGCGCGGGCATCGCGCCGCCTCCCGCCGATCTCATCGTGCTGCCCGGCTCGAAGAGCGTGCAACGCGATCTCGCGTGGCTGCGCGAGAACGGCTGGGACCGCGCGATCGAACGGCATCTGCGTTATGGCGGCAAGGTGCTCGGCATTTGCGGCGGCATGCAGATGCTCGGGCGCACGATCGACGATCCGGATGGCGTCGAAGGCGCGGCGGGTTGCGTGAACGGGCTCGGGTTGCTCGATCTCGTCACCGTGCTCACGCGGCAAAAGCAACTGGAGAACGTCGCTGGCCGGCTGACGATCGGCGACACGCAAGCGAGCGTGCGCGGCTACGAGATCCACATGGGCCGCACGCATGGCGCGGCGCTCGCGCGGCCGTTCGTCGCGCTGGATGCGGGGCGCGTCGACGGCGCCGTTTCGGACGATGGTCAGATCGCCGCGACCTATCTGCACGGCCTATTCGACACACCCGAAGCCTGCGCCGCGCTGCTCGCATGGGCGGGCGTGAAGGGCGCCGAGCCGCTCGATTACCCGGCGCTGCGCGAGGTGTCGCTCGATCGTCTCGCGGATTCGTTCGCGCAATCGCTCGATCTCGACGCCCTGCAGGCCGCCTTCGCTCAATAAAGAATCATCTGCGTGCAACGGAACATCGCGATGAGCTTGCCGTCGCCGTTCGTTACCGTCGCGTCCCATACCTGCGTGCTGCGTCCGAGATGCACGGCCGTGGCCTTCGCGACGATCTTTCCTTCGCGCGCCGTCGAAACGTGGTTGCTCTTCAGTTCGAGCGTCGTGAAGTTCTGCGCCTTCTCCGGCAGATGCGCGATGCATGCGTAGCCGCAGCACGTATCCGCCAGGCCGACGACGGTCGCGGCGTGCAGAAAGCCGTTGGGCGCGAGCAGTTCCGGACGGATCGTGAGTTCGCCGCTCAGTTCGCCCTGATCGAGCGAAATCAGTTGCACGCCGAGCAGGTCGGGCAGGCGGCCTTTCTGGCGGTGGCGCAGGAAATCGAGCGTGACATCGGGGCGGAGCTGGGTCATGGGCGGTCGGAGTCGGAAAGGAGGACGAATGCCGGGATTGGCGGCGAATGCGGCACGGCCGTTCGGCCAGCGTGCCGGATGCAGCACTTTTGCCGATAATATCAACGCTCGAATCATGCACCTGTTCTTGTAAAGCGAAATCGTGCGCGCCCGCGCGGCCAAGCGCCCGCGCGCTCAACAAAAAATCCGGGACACTTCATGACCGTGATCGTGGTGGCAAATCCGAAGGGCGGCGTGGGCAAAAGCACGCTCGCAACCAATCTGGCCGGGTATTTCGCGGCAGAAGGCGAGTGGGTCGCGCTCGCCGATCTCGACAAGCAGCGCTCATCGCACGCGTGGCTCTCGTTGCGCGTCGACACGCTGCCGAAGATCGAGGAATGGGTCATCGACATCGATACGCCCGCGAAGCCGCCCAAAGGTCTGGAGAAAGCCGTCGTCGATACCCCCGCCGGCGTGCACGGCAATCGCCTCGCGCTCGCGCTGGAACTGGCGGACAAGGTGATCGTGCCGCTGCAGCCGTCGATGTTCGACATTCTCGCGACGCAGGACTTTCTCGCGAAACTCGCGAAGGAAAAGGCGGTGCGCAAGGGATCGATCGAAGTCGGCGTGGTCGGCATGCGCGTGGATGCGCGCACGCGCTCGGCGGACCAGCTGCATCGCTTCGTCGAGGGGCTCGACCTGCCGGTGCTCGGCTTTCTGCGCGATACGCAGAACTACGTCCAGCTCGCGGCGCACGGTCTCACCATCTGGGACGTGGCGAAGAGCCGCGTCGAGAAGGATCTGGAGCAGTGGGCGCCGATCATCGAATGGGTGTGTAAAAAATAAAAAAGCCGGCGTCCCGCAGGAACGCCGGCTTGTGCCAGGAAGCGGCGATTACGTCCAGTTCTGCGTCGGCACGTGATCGCGGCTTCCCTTGATGCGGTTGTCGTCGTCGACGAACACGAGATTCGGCTTCCAGCCCGCCTTGATCTCTTCCTCATCGACCTGCGCGAACGCCGCGATGATCACGAGATCGCCCAGTTGCGCGCGCCGGGCGGCCGAACCGTTCAGCGAGATCATGCCGCTGCCGCGCTCGCCCTTGATGGCGTAAGTCGTGAGGCGCTCGCCGTTGTTCACGTTCCAGATGTCGATCTGCTCGTTCTCCATCAGGTTCGCGGCTTCGAGCAGGTCTTCGTCGATCGCGCACGAGCCTTCGTAGTGCAATTCGCAGTGCGTGACCGTCGCGCGGTGAATCTTCGATTTGAGCAGGGTGCGTTGCATGATGCTTCCTTCAGATTTCCAGATTGTCGATGAGTCGCGTGGTGCCCAGTTTCGCGGCCGCGAGCACGACGAGCGGCGCATCCGCGTCCGCCTCGCCCGGCGGCAGCAGGTTGGAGCGCTTGCGCACGCTGATGTAATCGGGCTTCCAGCCGCGACCGGCGAGCGCGTTCATCGCATCGCGCTCGAGCGCGGCGATATCGCGATTGCCCGACAGCACCGCTTCGCGCACGCGCTGTAGCTCTTCGGCGAGCTTGGGCGCTTCGGCCCGCTCATCCGCCGACAGGAACCGGTTGCGCGACGACAGCGCGAGGCCGTCCGCGTCGCGCACGGTCTCGGCCGCGACGATTTCTGTCGGCAACGCGAACTGGTTGCACATGGCGCGCACGATCATCAACTGCTGATAGTCCTTCTTGCCGAACACCGCGACGCGCGGCTGCACGCACGACATCAGCTTCATCACGACCGTGCACACGCCCGTGAAGAAGCCGGGGCGGAATTCGCCTTCGAGAATGTCGCCGAGATTGTGCGGCGGATGCACGCGATACTCCTGCGGCTCCGGATACATGTCCCGCTCGGTCGGCGCGAACAGCACGTAGACGTTTTCTTTCTGCAGCTTTTCGATGTCGTCCTGCAGCGTGCGCGGATACTTGTCGAAATCTTCGTTCGGGCCGAATTGCAGGCGGTTCACAAAAATGCTCGCGACGACCGGATCGCCATGCTGGCGCGCGAGGCGCATCAGCGAGAGATGGCCTTCGTGAAGGTTGCCCATCGTCGGGACGAAGGCGGTTCGGTTCTGGCCGCGCAACTGGTCGCGCAGTTCATGGATGGAGCTGATGACTTTCATCGAGCGGGTGTCTCCTGGCGGGCGGCTTGGATCAGCGTCGCACCGAGGCTAGGGAAAGGAAAAGCGAATTCTAGGCGGGCGAGTACGCGAGTCTCACGTAGATCGGCGCGTAAGGCTCGGCCTGCGTGATTTCGATCAGCGATTCGCGCGACAGCTCCAGCATCGCGATGAAATTCACGACGACCACCGGCACGCCGCGCGTGGTGTCGAAAAGCTCCGTGAACTCCATGAAACGCGCGGTCTGAAGCCGCCTCAGGATCACGCTCATATGCTCGCGCACCGAAAGCTCCTCGCGCGAGATCTTGTGATGCTGAACCAGCTTCGCGCGCTTGATGACGTCGGCCCACGCGGCGCGCAGGTCGTTCATGTCGACGTCGGGGAAGCGCTGCTCGGCGGATTGCTCGATATAGATGTCCGCGCGCAGGAAGTCGCGGCCGAGCTGCGGCAGCTGGTCGATCTTCTGCGCGGCGAGTTTCATCTGCTCGTATTCCAGCAGGCGCCGCACGAGCTCGGCGCGCGGGTCTTCGGCTTCCTCGCCGGTGTCGGCTTTCTTGACCGGCAGCAGCATGCGCGACTTGATTTCGATCAGCATCGCGGCCATCAGCAGATACTCCGACGCGAGCTCCAGATTCGATTCGCGGATCTGGTCGACGTAGCCGAGGTATTGCGCGGTGACATCCGCCATCGGGATGTCGAGCACGTTGAAGTTCTGCTTGCGGATGAGATAGAGCAGCAGGTCGAGCGGGCCTTCGAACGCTTCGAGAAAGATCTCTAGCGCATCGGGCGGAATGTAGAGGTCGGTGGGCAGCTTCCAGAGCGGCTCGCCGTACAGATGCGCGATCGCAACGCCGTCGATGGTGTCGGGCGTCGAATCGGTCGCGGGCGTGGCGAGCGCCACCGTCCGGTCTTCCCGTGCGTCGTCGCGCTTGCCCTCATGCGGCGAATGCGCGGACGATTGCGGCTCGTGGCCGGCTGCGCTCACGTTCAGAAGTTCTGGTAGTAGACGTAGGGCGTCTGGTTCACGCGGGATTTCTGTTGCGTGCTGCGCTCGTCGAGGTCGATCGGCTGCTTGTCCCACAGAAGTGCGCGGCCGCGGCGCTGTTCTTCTTCCAGCGACGGCTTTTGCTCTTTCAACTGATTGATGAACTGGGTGATATCCGACTGATACATGATCCGGCTTCCGTTGGGGTCGAGGCGCAGGCCTCTTTGACGATGTCGGCGAACGCGCCAGCGCGCGTTTCGCCTGTGAATTTGCCTTTGGGCGGAATTTTACCGCAAGCGTGCGGCGGCAACGCATATCGGCGAGCGCGTGTTTCGTGTCTCGAAAGGCGCACGTGCGTGCCGGTTTTGCGGAACCCGGCCGGCACAGAGCCGTCCAACGGCGCACGTCTGGCGCGAGGCGGGCCGCTTTGCGGTGGCGGCGCATGCCGATGTGGTGAAATAGCGCCTGCGCCCGCTTGCGCGTCGGCTGCACGTTTATACCAATCCCATTCATCCCGATGCCGGAGGTCACGTTTGGCGGGGCGTTCGTTTGATCCGCTGCGCGCGTTGCGCGCGAAGTCGCCAGGCGCGGGACGCTTGCCGGCCTTGATGGTCGCGTTCATCGCGTTCGGCCTCGCCACGCCTGCATTCGCCAAGTACGACGTCGACGTCGACGCGCCGCGCAGCGTGAAGAAGCTGCTCAAGGACAATCTCGACATCGCGCGCTTCGCGAGGCGCGACGACGTGAGCGACGACCAGTTCCAGTTCCTCGTCACCGCCACGCCCAAGGACGTGCGCGATCTCGTCGCGACCGAAGGCTATTTCACGCCGGTCGTGCGCACGGATGTCACGACCGTCGACGACAAACGCAGCGTCAAGGTGAGCGTCGACCCCGGCCCGCGGACCCAGATCGCCTCGGTGCAGCTGCATTTCACCGGCGCGGTGACGACCGAGGACCACGCGCGGGAGAACGCGGCGCGTTTCGCCTTTTCGGTCAACGAAGGCGATCCGTTCACGCAAAGCGGCTGGAACGATGCGAAGAACGCCGCGCTTAGGGCGCTGCAGTCGAAGCGCTATCTCGGCGCGAAGATCGTGCGCTCGCAGGCGCGCATCAATCCGCGCGCGCATCTCGCCGATCTCTCCGTGACCTTCGACAGCGGTCCGACCTTCACGCTCGGCAAGCTCGATGTGAGCGGGCCGAAGCGCTATCCCGCGTGGATCATCGATCACGTGAATCCGATTCAGGAAGGCGAGGTGTACGACGTCGCGCGCGTAAACGAGTTGCAGCGGCAGATCCAGAACACGCCGTACTACGCGAGCGTGGCGATCGACGTGGACAACGACGTCAGCAAGCCGGTCGAAACGCCGCTGCACGTGAAGGTGAGCGAGTACCCGTACAACAGCATCCGCTACGGCGTGGGCTACGCGACGGACACGGGTTTTCACATCCAGGGCGCGTACAGCTATCTCGACACGTTCGGGAAGGCGTATCCGTTCACGATCTCCGGCCGGCTCGACCAGACGCAGCAGTACGGCCGCGTGCAACTGGCGATGCCGCCCGATTCGCACGGCTGGGTGAACGCCGTATTCGGCTCCTACACGATCACCGACGTATCGAGCACGGAGATCTACAGCGCGCGCGTCGGCGTGCAGCGTTCGCGCTCGCGTCAGAACATCGACACGACGTATTCGCTGACTTTCTACGACGACCGCCTGACGCAAAACGAGCCGAATCCGTCGACGGCGCGCGCGCTCGTGCCCGCGTGGAGCTGGGTGCGCCGCGACGTCGACGATCCGCTGTTCCCGCGCCGCGGCAATATCATCCGGGCGGAGGCGGGCTTCGCCGTCAAGGGCGTGATGGCCGATCAGACGTTCGCGCGCCTCTACACCAACGCGCTGCAGTATGTGCCGCTCGGCAAGAACGATCTGCTCGTGTTCCGCGCGGAGTTCGGCGGCGTGTTCACGAGCGGGCCGTCGAGCGGCGTGCCCGCGTCGCTGCTGTTTCGCGCGGGTGGCGCGAACTCGGTGCGCGGATACAGCTATCTGAGTATCGGCAACAACGTCGCGGGCTCGATCCTGCCGACCAAGTACATGGTGACGGGCAGCAGCGAATATCAACACTGGTTCACGCACGACTGGGGCGGCGCGGTGTTCTTCGACATCGGCACCGCGACCGACACCTGGGGCGAGCGCGTGTTCCAGCCCGGCGCGGGCATCGGCGCGCGCTGGCGCAGCCCGGTCGGCCCGGTGAACGTCGACCTGGCGTATGGGTTCAAGAACAAGAGCATCAAGCCGTATCTGACGCTCGGCATCGCCTTCTGATGCGCGCGAGAACGATGAAGGGAAGTGAATCGGCATGACGGACCCGACGAAACAAGCGGACGCTGAAGCGTCGCCCCCCGGCAACGAAGGCGGCGGCGACGGCGGCGCGAAGACGACGCCGCCGCGCAAAAGCGGCTGGCGCCGTCTCGCGCGCTGGATCGGCGCGCTCGTGCTCGTCGTCGTGCTGATCGCCGCGCTCGCCGTCGGCGGCGTGTTCTACGTGCTGACGACCGAGCGCGGCACCCGCTACGCGTGGGACGCCGCCACCTCGCTGCTCAAAGGACAACTGAGCGGCAAGCTCGACGGCGGCGCGATCGCGACCGGCCTGCAACTGCGCGACGTGCACTGGAAAGACGGCAAGGGCACGGACATCGCGGTCGACAGCGTGTCGGGCCGCTGGGCGCTCACCCGCGAGCCGCTGCGCTTCACGATCGGGTATCTGCACATCGGGACGGTCGATGCCCGCATCGCGCCGTCGAACGAGCCGAGCAAGAAGACGGAACTGCCGAACGATCTGCGCATTCCGATTCAACTGGCGATCGACGATCTCTCCGTCGAGAAGCTGCGCCTGCATCAGGGCACGACGACCACCGAATTCTCGCGGCTGCTTTTCAACGGCCGCAGCGACGGGCAGCATCACCAGGCGACGGTTCAGCGCCTCGATACGCCGTTCGGCGCGGTGACGGCGGCGCTGAAGCTGGATGGCGGCGCGCGCCCGTTCCCGCTCTCCGGCGACGCGGGCTATGCCGGCAAGGTCAACAACGAGGCGGTGAATGTGAGCGCGCGGCTGTCCGGCTCGCTCGAAGACCTGATCGCGGACGTCGATGCGAGCGGCATGAAGCTCGTCGGGCGCGCGCATGTCGAAGCGTTGCCCTTCGCCGACGTGCCGCTCAAGTCCGCGCTCGTCACCTTCGATCACGTGAATCCGCAGGCATTCAGCCCGAGCGCGCCCGAGGCCGATCTGGCCGTGCGCGCCGAAGTGAAGCCGGCCGAAGGCGCGGACCCGAAGGCGTTCGTCGTGAGCGGGCCGGTGTCGATCGTCAACGCGAAGCCCGGTTCCATCGACAAGAAGCTGCTGCCGCTTATCGACGCGCGCGCGAACGTGCGGCTCGACGCCGCCGAGCAAAGCATCACCGATCTCAACGTGCGGCTCGTGAAGAACGCAACCGTGACGGGCGGCGGCGCGCTCGCGGGCGGCAAGGGCAAGTTCGATCTGAAAGTCGCGAAGCTCGATCTGAACGCGATCGAGCCGACGCTGCGCCCGACGGATTTCGCCGGGCCGATCGGCATCGTGCTCGCGGGCGACACGCAGACGATCACCGCCGATCTCAACGACCCGAAAGCGGCGATCCGCGCGCAAGCCAAGGTGAAGCTCGATCCGAAGCAAACCTCGCTCGACGACGTGAAGCTCGCGGTCGGCAAGGGTCGGGTCGAACTGAACGGCGCGCTCAGGAAGGACGCCAGTTCGAGCTACGACCTGAAGGCAAGAATCGTCGACTTCAACCCGCTGTTATTGCAACAGCAGTTGATCGCGCAGAAGCCCGCGCCGGCGAAGAAAGGCGCGCCGAAGAAGCCCGCCGCGCCGGCGCGCGTGATCGAAGCACGCGTGAACGGCACGCTGGCCGCATCGGGGCAACTCGCGCCCACGCTCACGACCAAGGCGACGTTCAAGCTGAACGACAGCATGTACGACAATCTGCCGATGACAGGCGAGGGCACCGTGCAGGTCGCGGGCACGCGTCTTCTGCCGAGCAGGGCGTCGCTGTCGGTGGCGGGCAACAACGTCGATCTGAACGGCAGCTTCGGCGCGCCCGGCGACCGCCTGCGCTTCAAGGTGGATGCGCCCGCGCTGGAGCGGCTCGGCTTCGGCATCGCGGGCACGGCGAAGGCGGACGGCGATGTGACCGGCTCGATCGCGCATCCGAACATTGCGGCGAACTATCAGGCCGATGGCGTCGTTTTCGGCGCGAACCGCGTCGGCCATGCGGAAGGCCGAGCGGATATCCGCGACGGCGCGAACGGCGCGCTCGTCTTCACGCTGAAGGCGCGCGACGCGAGCACGGAGGGCGTCGAAGTCGCGAACCTCGACGCGAACCTGAACGGCACGCGCGCGCATCACACGTTCGACGTCACCGCGACGGGCAAGGTGCGCGGCCAGCCGGTGAATCTCGCGCTCGGCGCGGCGGGCAAGTTCACCGATGCGCCCGACGGCCCGCACTGGGACGGCGCGATCACGAAGCTGTCGAACAAGGGCACGCCGTCGCTGAATCTCGAATCGCCGCTGACGGTGAGTTATGGCCCGAAGCGCCTCGTGCTCGGCGCAACGCGGCTGGTCGCGGAAGGCGCGGTGCTGAACCTGAAGTCGTTTGCAATGGAAAACGGCCGTCTGCAATCGGCGGGCACGCTCACGAACCTGTCCGTGCCGCACCTGCTCGACGTGCGCCAGGAACTGACGGGCGCGGAGCCGCCGATCCGCACCGACCTCGTCTTCGACGGCGACTGGAACTTCTCGCTCGGCGCGACCGCGACGGGCTACGCGCAGGTCAAGCGCCGTGGCGGCGACGTGACGATCGACGGCACGCGCGGTCTCTCCGCGCTCGGCATCACGGATATCGTGGCGCGCGCGGACTTCACCGGCGGCAATCGCCTGAACGCGTCGCTGCATGCGCAGGCGAGCCGTATCGGCGTGATCGAGGCGAACGTGCACACGCCGCTCGTCAATCGCGACGGCATGCTCACCCTCGACGACAACGCGCCGCTCACCGGCGCTATCGACGCGAACATTCCCGAACTGCGCACGACGGGCGGGCTGCTCGGCGCGAGCTATCTGCTGGGCGGGAAGATCGCGCTCAAGCTCGTGATCGCGGGGATCGTCGCGAAGCCGAATCTGTCGGGCTCGCTCACCGGCGACAACCTGTCCGCGACGGTCGTCGATCAGGGCGTGCAGCTCAAGGACGGCATCATTCGGATCGCGTTGTCGGAGAATCTCGTCGATTTGCAGAAGGTCGAGTTCCACGGCGCGAGCGGCACGTTGCGCGCGACCGGAAAGGTGCGGCTCGACCAGCAGCAACCCGATCTGACCGCAAGCATCATCGCCGACAAGCTGGAACTGTTCGCGTCGCCGGACCGCGAGCTGATGCTGTCGGGCAGCGCCTCCATCGCGAACGCGGGGCTGCAGGGCGGCATGGCGATCGACGGCAAGTTCACCGTCGATCACGCGCTCATCGACCTGCCGGAATCCTCGGCACCCTCACTCGGCGACGATGTCGTGATCGAGCGCCCCGATGGCACGATCAAGGGCGGCAATCAGCCGATCACGGCGGCGACGGAGAAACCGGTCGGGCCGTTCACGCCGCGCGCGAATATCGCCATCAATCTCGGCGATCGCTTCCGTTTCAAGGGCGCGGGCGCGGATCTCGGCCTTGCGGGCACCATCACGGCGATGAGCGCGCCGAACATGCCGCTGCGCGCCGTCGGCAACGTGCGCGTGACGCCGGGTTCCACGTATACGGCGTTCGGGCGCAAGCTCAATATCGAGAACGGCTTCTTCACGTTCAACGGGCCGGTCGCGAATCCGGGTCTGAATATTCTTGCGATGCGGCGCAATCAGGAGGTCGAGGCGGGCGTTCAGGTGACAGGCACGGTGCAGGCGCCGGTCGCGAAGCTGATTTCCGAGCCGAACGTGCCCGACAACGAAAAGCTGTCGTGGCTGCTGTTCGGGCATGGTACGGATCAGGGCAACAACGTCGGCCAGCAGAGCGCCATGACGAGCGCGCTTGCGTTGCTCGGCAGCACGAGCGGCAAGCGCATCGCGCAGACGTTCGGGCTCGACGAGTTCACGATCGGATCGAGCGAGGTCGGGCTGACCGATCCGCAGGTCGTGATGGTCTCGAAGGCCATCAACGAGCGGCTCGTGATCGGCTATGAGCAGGGACTGCAATCGGCGAGCAATGCGGTGAAGGCTACGTTGAACCTGTCGCGCTTCTGGGCCGTGACGGCGTATGGCGGGACGTACCAGGGCGTCGATCTGTCCTATACGCGGCGGTTCAATTCGTGGACGCGCTTGTGGGCGTCGTCTTCGTCGGCAGCGCGGGCGTCGGCGGCGGATTCCGCGTCCGCGCCGGAACCGGACTGACATCCCGCGCTCCTCGACGAAAAAAGGGCACGCGATTCGCGTGCCCTTTCTGTTTCTCAAATTGCGCTTTCGCCGCGTCTTACTTCACCCGCATGCCCGGCTTCGCGCCGCTGTGCGGCTCGAGAATGTAGAGCCCGGGCTCGGCCTTCTCGTCGGTCGCCGACGCCGCGAGCACCATCCCCTCCGACAGCCCGAACTTCATTTTGCGAGGCGCGAGGTTCACGACCATCACGGTGAGCTTGCCGATCAGATCCTGCGGCTGATACGCCGACTTGATGCCCGAGAACACGTTGCGTGTCTTGTCCTCGCCGACGTCGAGCGTAAGTTGCAGCAGCTTGTCGGAGCCTTCGACCGTCTTGCAATCGACGATCTTCGCAATGCGCAGATCGACCTTCGCGAAGTCGTCGATGGAGATGACGCCTGGTTCGTCCTGCGTTTTCGCGACGGTCTTGGCGGCAGGCGCGGCCGTTTCAGCGGCCGGCGCGAGCGATTCGCGATTCGCGGCCAGCAAAGCCTCGATCTGTTTCGGATCGACGCGCGTCGTCAGATGCTTGTACGCGTTGATCGCATTGGCCGATGACAGCGGCTTCGCGGCATCGGCCCAGACGAGCGGCGCGATGCCGAGGAACGCCTCGACCGATTCCACCAGCTTCGGCAGCACCGGCTTCAACGCGAGCGACAGCAGGCGGAACGCTTCGAGGCTCACACTGCACGTCTCGTGCAGCGCGACGGCGTTCGCCGGGTATTTCGCCTGTTCCCACGGCTTGGCGGAATCGACGTAGGCGTTGACGGCATCGGCGAGCTCCATCGTCGTGCGCAACGCGCGGCCGTACTCGCGCGATTCGTAGAAGCCGGCGATCTGCGCAATCGCCCCGCGCAATTGCGCGACGAGCGGATGATGCATCGCGCTGTCCTGCACGCGGCCGTCGAAGCGCTTGATGAGGAACCCCGCCGCGCGGCTCGCGATGTTCACGTATTTGCCGACGAGATCGCTGTTCACGCGCGCCTGGAAGTCTTCGAGGTTCAGGTCGATGTCTTCCATCGTGCTGTTGAGTTTCGCCGCGAAGTAGTAGCGCAGCCACTCGGGATTCAGGCCCGTGTCGATCACGCTCTGCGCGGTGATGAAGGTGCCGCGCGACTTCGACATCTTCGCGCCATCGACGGTCAGAAAGCCGTGCGCGAACACGTTGGTCGGCGTGCGATGACCGGAGAACTCCAGCATCGCCGGCCAGAACAGCGTGTGGAAATACAGAATGTCCTTGCCGATGAAGTGGTACTGCTCGGCCTTCGCGCCCGGCTTCACCCACTCGTCGAAATTCACGCCGATGCGATCCGCGAGATTCTTGAAACTCGCGTAATAGCCGACCGGCGCGTCGACCCAGACATAGAAGTATTTGCCCGGCGCGCCCGGAATCTCGAAGCCGAAGTAGGGCGAGTCGCGCGAGATGTCCCAGTCGGCGAGCTTGGCTTCGCCCTTGTCGCCGAGCCACTCGCGCATCTTGTTGGTGGCTTCGGGCTGCGCGAGGCCGCTCACCCAGCCGCGCAGGAATTCCTCGCAGCGCGGATCGGAGAGCTTGAAGAAGTAATGCGTCGAGGTCTTGCGGATGGGCGTCGCGCCCGACACGACCGAATACGGGTTGATGAGTTCGGTCGGCTGATAGGTCGAGCCGCAGACTTCGCAGTTGTCGCCGTATTGATCCTTTGCGCCGCACTTCGGGCACTGGCCCTTGATGAAGCGGTCCGGCAGGAACATTTCCTTGACCGGATCGTAGGCCTGCTCGATGTCGCGTGCCTCGATCAGGCCCGCTTGCTGAAGCGAGCCGTAGATCGTGTTGCAGAGGGCGCGATTCTCCTCGGCATCGGTCGAATAATAGTTATCGAACGAAATGCCGAAGCTGTCGAAGTCACGTTTGTGCTCTTTCCACACGCGCTCGATGAGTTGTTTCGGCGTGATGCCTTCCTTTTCGGCGCGCAGCATGATCGGCGTGCCGTGGGTGTCGTCCGCGCCGACGTAGTAGACCTCATGGCCATGCATTCGCAGCGTCCGAACCCAGATATCCGTCTGAATGTACTCGACCATGTGGCCGATATGAATCTGACCGTTCGCGTAAGGCAACGCGGACGTGACGAGGATCTGGCGGCGGCCGCTTTCGATGGCGGAGGCGGCAGGCGCGGCGGTGGCAGTGGCTGAAATCGGTGCTGACATAAAGGCGCGGCCCGTGTCGAGTGCTTGGGGTTGGGGAAAAAGCGGATTTTGATTTTAGCAGGGCGGGGGGAGGGGACGCGCGGGGCAGCGTTGGAAGGCGGGATTGGAGGCTTGCTGACTACGGCGGCTCAACGTCCACATGCCGCGGGTCGACCGTCTGCTCGACCCGCGTCATTCGTCGAAGCTCGAAGCGATGGAAGCCGCGTTTCTTTCATTGGGCAAGCGGCTGAACATCTCGTTGGCGATCGCGATTCGCGCGCCCAAAAAAAACCGGGGTCCAATCGGGCCCCGGAGCAACAACGACAAGAGGAGAATGGCAGGTGATGGCCTCGCCATCCACCCACCGTAGAGAAAGACAGCGGCACTGCGTCCAAGTTTCAAATTTTTTTCAGACGACTGAACTCCGCGGACTCCAGCTTTCCGCCGCCGCGTTCACGGCGACGCATTCTCCTTTTAAATCAATTGCTTTATTGCACCTGACCCGGCTGCGCCGTGGCACGCAGATAGATTTCCACGCGGCGATTCTGCGCGCGGCCGGCTTCCGTCGAATTGTCCGCGATCGGCTGGTTCTGGCCCATGCCCGACGCCGAGAGACGTTGCGCCGGCACGCCGTGCGTCGCGATGTACGACGCCACGCTCTGCGCGCGGTTCTGCGACAGCGTCTGGTTGTAAGCCGCCTGGCCGGTGTTGTCCGTATGGCCGATGACGTTTGCGATCAGCTCCGGATGCTGCTGCATCGTCTGCGTGACGGAATTCAGCACCGGATCGAACGACGGCTTGATTGCATAGCTGTTCGTATCGAACGAAATCGAATTGGGGATGTTCACCTTGAGCGAGCCGTCCTGCTGCTCGGTCACTTGCGTGCCCGTGCCCTTCGAGTCGCCCGAAATCTTGTTCTTGATCGACTGCCAGTTGTAGCCGGTGATGCCGCCCACCGCCGCGCCCGTGGCCGCGCCGATCGCCGCGCCCTTGCCGCCGCCGAAAATGGCGCCGATGCCCGCGCCGGTTGCGGCCCCCACGCCCGTGCCGACCGCCGTGTTGGTGCCTTGCTGCGAAGCGCAGCCGGCGACGAGTGCCCCGGCCACGGCGAACACGGACAGACGAGTGAAGAATTTGGTGTTCATCTTAATCTCCTTGAATCGACAAGCGTTTCGGCGCGAGAAGCGCCGACAGTGCGAAAGGGTCTTCGGACCAGCCTCCGGATGAGCCTCTACAATAATGAGAAGAGGCATCCGGCTGCCCGATGCGATGCGTCCCCGGAAAGATTTGCAGCGGGATAGTGCAGTGCCCGCGCGTCACGCGCAACGGTGCTAACAAATACTTTCAATTTCTTCAGTTTGTTGTTGCGCGCCGCAGGCCGCTAGCAACAATCGTTCCATGGAGTTTCGATGAGCATTGACCGCGCGAAGATCGACACCGCACTCGCCACACTGACCGATCCCAACACCAACCGCAAGTTCGTCGATACGAAGAGCATTCGCAACGTGTCCGTCGACGGGGCGAACGTCGCGGTGAGCGTCGTGCTCGGCTATCCGGCGAGAACGCAGTTCGCCCTCATCCGCGAGCAGGTGCAGAGCGTGTTGCGTCAGGTGCCCGGCGTCGCGAACGTGACCGTGGACGTGTCGTCGCAGGTCGTCGCCCACGCGGTGCAGCGCGGCGTGAAGCTGCTGCCGAACGTCAAGAACATCATCGCGGTGGCATCGGGCAAGGGCGGCGTCGGCAAGAGCACGACGGCCGCGAATCTCGCGCTCGCGCTCGCCGCGGAGGGCGCGTCGGTCGGCATGCTCGACGCGGACATCTACGGCCCCTCGCTGCCGATGATGCTCGGCATCACCGGCCGGCCCGAATCGCCCGACAACCAGACGATGAACCCGCTCGAAGGTCACGGCATCCAGGCGAATTCGATCGGCTTCCTGATCGAGCAGGACAATCCGATGGTGTGGCGCGGCCCGATGGTGACCTCGGCGCTCGAGCAGTTGCTGCGTCAGACCAACTGGAAGGATCTCGACTACCTCGTCGTCGACATGCCGCCGGGCACGGGCGACATCCAGCTCACGCTGTCGCAGAAGGTGCCGGTGACGGGCGCGGTGATCGTGACGACGCCGC
Organism: Caballeronia sp. INML2; assembly: GCF_023631365.1. Classification (NCBI taxonomy): domain Bacteria; kingdom Pseudomonadati; phylum Pseudomonadota; class Betaproteobacteria; order Burkholderiales; family Burkholderiaceae; genus Caballeronia; species Caballeronia sp. INML2. Next base: position 80,221 of record NZ_JALQDH010000010.1, read on the forward strand.
AGGACATCGCGCTGCTCGATGCGAAGAAGGGCTTGAAAATGTTCGAGAAGGTCGGCATTCCGATTCTCGGCATCGTCGAGAACATGAGCACGCACATCTGCTCGCATTGCGGTCACGAAGAGCACATCTTCGGCGCGGGCGGCGGCGAGCGCATGGCGAAGGAATACGGCGTCGAGATTCTCGGCCAGTTGCCGCTCGATATCTCCATTCGCGAGCGCACCGACGCCGGCCAGCCGAGCGTCGTGTCGCAGCCGGAAAGCCGTATCGCCGAGACGTATCGCGCGATCGCGCGTCGCGTGGCGATTTCGATCGCCGAGCGTCAGCGCGACATGACTTCGAAGTTCCCGAGCATCGTCGTGCAGAACACCTGATTTCGAGCATTCGATCGAATCTGCGCGAGCCTTGTGCAATGCGGCTCGCGGTATCATGTCGCCTTCGATGCGCGGCAGCGTGGACGCACGGGGCGTCGGCGGGCCGCCGAGAGGATCGCATGGGACACAGGTTCGACGGGAGGGCGCTTCACGCCTTGATCGCGATGACCGCTTGCAGCGTCATGCTGAGCGGTTGCGGCCTCATCTTCCAAAATCACGAAAAACGCGCAGACGCGGTGCTGCAACCGACGCCCGGCAACGCGACGCGCGGCACCGTCACGCTGATCGAGCGCTCGGACGGTGTGCAGGTGTCCTACAACCTGACCGACATGCCGCCGAACAGCGATCACGCGCTGACCGTTCACGAGCGCGGCGACTGCATCGCCGTCAACGAGCAGGATGCAAGCCCGGTGTTCGCGCTGCCGTCGGAGCGCAGACGGGCGTCGTCGCGTGTCGAAGGCGAACTCGGCAATATCCACGCGGACGCGACCGGCGCTGCGACGGGCTTCATCGTCGCGACCGACGTGTCGCTCGACGGCGTGCGCTCGGTCATTTCGCGCGCGATCATGCTGCATCGCGAAGCGGTGGACCCTTACGCGAGCGCGCCGCACAACGTGGGGCCTGCGCTCGCTTGCGGCGTAATTCGCCGCTGACATAGCGCCCGTTCGCACCGCACCCGCCGCTGCCGCCCGATCGCGTAAAATACGCGCTTTCGTCTGGCCCGCGCGGCGAGCATCGCCGCCGGAGGCCTTGCCCGTTTCACCGCAGGCGGCGGTCGCGAGACCCGAGCCGTTCACCGTTGAGTAGCGTCCCTATGAGCATCAAATCCGACAAGTGGATTCGCCGCATGGCCGAAGAGCACCGAATGATCGAGCCGTTCGTGCGCGATCAGGTGCGCGTGAGCGAGGACGGCCGCAAGATCGTGAGCTACGGCACGTCCAGCTACGGCTACGACATCCGCGTCGCCGACGAATTCAAGATCTTCACGAACATCAATTCCACGATCGTCGATCCGAAGAACTTCGACGAGAAATCGTTCGTCGACTTCAAGGGCGATGTCTGCATCATTCCGCCGAATTCCTTCGCGCTCGCACGCACGGTCGAATATTTCCGCATTCCGCGCTCGTGCCTGACCGTGTGCCTCGGCAAATCGACGTATGCGCGCTGCGGGATCATCGTCAACGTGACGCCGTTCGAGCCGGAATGGGAAGGGTACGTGACGCTCGAATTCTCGAATACGACACCTTTGCCTGCCAAAATCTACGCAAACGAGGGCGTCGCCCAAGTCCTGTTCTTCGAAAGCGATGAAATGTGCGAGACATCGTACGCGGATCGCGGCGGGAAGTATCAAGGGCAGCACGGCGTGACGCTGCCGAAAACCTGATCATCGCCGCGCTTTAAGAAACGCATACGGCAAACGCTTGTCGAAGGACCGCTGGCTTCGAGATAAGACTCGGGCAGCGGTCGTTCCATTTGGAGAATCGCCTCATGAAGTTCCGCTTTCCCGTCGTCATCATCGACGAAGACTTTCGCTCCGAGAACATTTCGGGTTCCGGCATCCGGGCGCTCGCCGAGGCGATCGAGAAAGAAGGCGCCGAAGTCCTCGGCCTGACGAGCTACGGCGACCTCGCCGCGTTCGCGCAGCAGTCGAGCCGCGCGTCGTGCTTCATCTTGTCGATCGACGACGACGAGCTGCTGCCCTACGCGGACAACGTCGTCGTGGAGGGCGACACGCCCGAGCTGGCATCGGCCATCGTCGCGCTGCGCGCGTTCATCAACGCCGTGCGCCGCCGCAACGCCGATATCCCCATCTTCCTGTACGGCGAAACGCGCACCTCGCGCCACTTGCCCAACGACATCCTGCGCGAGCTGCACGGCTTCATCCACATGTTCGAGGACACGCCCGAATTCGTCGCGCGACACGTGATCCGCGAGGCGAAGGTGTATCTCGATTCGCTCGCGCCGCCGTTCTTCAAGGAACTGGTGCAGTACGCGGAGGAGGGCTCGTATTCGTGGCACTGTCCCGGACACTCGGGCGGCGTTGCGTTCCTGAAGAATCCGCTCGGGCAGATGTTTCACCAGTTCTTCGGCGAGAACATGCTGCGCGCGGACGTGTGCAATGCCGTCGACGAACTCGGCCAGCTGCTCGATCACACCGGTCCGGTCGCGGCGTCCGAGCGTAACGCGGCGCGCATCTTCAGCGCGGATCATCTCTTTTTCGTGACCAATGGCACGTCGACGTCGAACAAGATCGTGTGGCACGCGACCGTCGCGCCGGGCGATATCGTCCTGGTCGACCGCAACTGCCACAAGTCGATCCTGCACGCGATCACGATGACCGGCGCGATCCCGGTGTTCCTCACGCCGACGCGCAACCATTTCGGCATCATCGGGCCGATTCCGCGCGACGAATTCAAGCCGGAAAACATTCGCAGGAAGATCGAGGCGAATCCGTTCGCCCGCGAGGCGCTCGCGAAGAACCCGAAGATCAAGCCGCGCATTCTGACGATCACCCAGAGCACGTATGACGGCGTGATCTACAACGTCGAGATGATCAAGGATCTGCTCGGCGACATGCTCGACACGCTGCACTTCGACGAAGCCTGGCTGCCGCACGCCGAGTTCCACTCGTTCTATCAGGACATGCACGCGATCGGCGCGGGCCGTCCGCGCACGGGCGCACTCGTGTTCGCGACGCACTCGACGCACAAGCTGCTCGCCGGCATTTCGCAGGCGTCGCAGATTCTCGTGCAGGACAGCGAGAACAGCACGTTCGACCGCCATCGTTTCAACGAGGCGTATCTGATGCACACGTCGACCTCGCCGCAATACGCGATCATCGCGTCATGCGATGTCGCCGCCGCGATGATGGAGGCGCCGGGCGGCACGGCGCTCGTCGAGGAATCGATTGCCGAAGCGCTCGATTTTCGCCGCGCGATGCGCAAGGTCGATGCCGAATACGGCGAGGACTGGTTCTTCAAGGTCTGGGGTCCGGATGCGCTGGCGGAAGAGGGTATCGGCGATCGCGAGGACTGGATGCTGAAGCCAAACGACCGCTGGCACGGCTTCGGCGCGCTCGCCGAAAACTTCAACATGCTCGACCCGATCAAGGCGACGATCATCACGCCGGGACTCGACGTGGACGGCGAGTTCGGCGAGAGCGGCATCCCGGCCGCGATCGTGACGAAATATCTGGCGGAGCACGGCATCATCGTGGAAAAGACGGGGCTTTACTCGTTCTTCATCATGTTCACGATCGGCATCACGAAGGGCCGCTGGAACTCGATGGTCACCGAGCTTCAGCAGTTCAAGGACGACTACGACAACAATCAGCCGCTGTGGCGCGTGCTGCCGGAGTTCGTCGCGCAGCATCCGTCGTATGAGCGCATCGGCCTGCGCGATCTGTGCGGGCAGATTCACAGCGTCTATCGCGCGAACAATATCGCGCGTCTGACGACGGAGATGTATCTGTCGAGCATGGAACCGGCGATGAAACCGTCAGAAGCGTTTGCGAAGCTCGCGCACCGTGAGATCGACCGCGTGCCGATCGACGAACTCGAAGGCCGCGTCACGTCGATCCTGCTCACGCCGTATCCGCCGGGCATCCCCTTGCTGATTCCGGGCGAGCGCTTCAATCGCACGATCGTCGATTATCTGCGTTTCGCGCGCGAGTTCAACGAGCGGTTCCCGGGATTCCACACGGATATTCACGGGCTCGTCGGCGAGATGATCAACGGGCGTATCGAGTATTTCGTCGATTGCGTGCGCGATTGATGTTTCGCTGACCCGTTGCAAAAACAAACGGCCCGTTCAGAACGGGCCGTTTGTCGTTTCAGGAACGCCGATCGTTCAGATCAGGCCTTCCGCTTTCATCGCCGCTTGCACGCCCGCACGCGCGCCCACACGTTCCTGATAGGCGACCAGCGCGGGCCACTTGCCGAGGTCGAGATCGATGTGCTTTGCCCAGCCGAGCACGGTGAAGAGGTACGCATCGCCGATGCTGAATTCGTTGCCGAGCAGGAATTGCTTGTCGTCGACTTGCTGCGCCACGTAGGCGAGACGGCGCTCGAGATTGGCCATCGCCGCTGCTTTCCAGTCGCTGCTCGCGGCCGGATTGAAGAACGGCGAGAAGTTCTTGTGCAGTTCCGTGCCGATAAACGTCAGCCAGCTTTGCAGGCGATAACGCGCCATGCCGTCGTTGAGCGGCGCGAGATGCTTCGCCGGGACCTGGTCGGCGATGTACTGCATGATCGCGGGGCCTTCGGTGAGCAGCTCGCCGCTGTCGAGCAGGAGCGCGGGCACGTAGCCCTTCGCATTGATCTTGCTGAAATCCGCGCCGCTCGCGGTGAGTTTGGTCTTGAGATCGACGGCTTCGATTTCATAAGGCAGCCCCGATTCTTCAAGCGCGATGTGCGATGCGAGGGAACAGGCGCCTGCTTTGTAGAACAGTTTCAAAACAATTTCTCCAGGATGAGTCGGCACGATTATGAATGAACTCGTTTCGGCGTGGCTGAATGGTTTGTGAAATTGTCTGTGTCGTGGGTGGAGATAAAGGCTTGCAAGAAATCGGACTCTTCGTGCATTTGTTTTGGATTGCGAAGTATAGGATCGGTTTGTTTTCGATCGATTTTGAGGGGACGTATGGGTACAAGGCCTTCGTTCGCCGGCGCCTGTCTGCTTTCTCCGCAGTGCGAGTCAGTGTCGCGGAAGTCGGAAAGGAATCATCGTCGTGAAAGGACACGGCTGGTCCAATGCGCGAGGACATGTCACTCTGTGGGACGGAAGTTTCTGCTCGGATGCATGTCACTTGCTTCGCGACCCTGACAACGGCCTCTTTGTTCCGGAGACGGCGTCGCTATGGGTGCTGCATTAAATTTTGCGAGGACCGCTGGTCCCACGCTCCTCGCCTTGAGCCAACTTGCGAGTGCGACCTCAGTCAGCCAGGAACGACGCGAACGCCTCCGCAAGCGCTTATCTGGAGGCGGGCGATTTGCCGATCGGGGCCTACGACGCCATCGACCGCCTGGCGACCGAGCACGCGAACCGTAAGTACGGCGGTTCGATCGAATCGGAGTTCGGCACGAAGAAATGCATCGGTTTCTTCGAAAGCGATGCACTGCACGATCTGGCCTCGAAGGTGACCCGCTCGAAGTCGCGAGCCCGTTAATCGATCACGAACTTTCCCTGCAACGTCGGGCCGGCAGCCGGCGGCATCGCGAACTCGGCATCGTCGGCCATATCGTGCAGCGCGATCTCGATGCTCTCGCACATCGCGTTCAGCGCGAGGTCGTTCTCTTCGAGTCCGAACGGATCTTCGATCTGCGCGGCGATCGCTTCCAGCGCCATGAACGCATACGCGACGAGCAGCGCGAACAACGGCGTGAGCACACCCGCGCCATCGACCAGCCCGAACGGCAGCATCACACAGAAGAGATAGATCGTGCGATGAATCATCACCGAGTAGGAAAACGGCAGCGGCGTGCTCGCAATGCGCTCGCATCCGCCGATCACATCGGAAAGCGCGTTCAGATTGTGCTGAATCGCGAGCATCGCATAGCCGTCGAGCGCGCCTTCGCGCCGGCGTTCCGCGACCCACTCGCCGAGCAAGAGCAGAATCATCGCGGGCCGGTATTTCGCCGCCGCGACGCGCGCGTGCAGTTCGGATGGCAATCGCGGAGAAAGATCGGCGAGCGCATCGGTGCCGCGCAACTGATGTCGAAGCGCATGCGCCAGTGCTCCGAGCGCCGCGAGGAAGCGATGCGACTGACCGCGCTCGGGAGGCGCCGGCAGCGACAGCACTTGCTGCGCCAGCGCGCGCGACGTATTGAGCAACGTTCCCCACAGCTTCCGGCCTTCCCACCAGCGCTCGTAACTCGCGCTATTGCGAAACCCGAGAAACACGGCGAGCGCGATGCCCACGAGCGCGAACGGCGGCGTGCCGAGCCCGATCGGATAGTAGCGCATGTGGTCGTGCATGAAGATCGCCGCCACCGAAAGCGCGAAGATCAGCCCGAGGCGCGGCAGCAGTTGCGGCAGGACAGAGCCGCGCCACACGAACAGCAGTCGAAACCAGTTGAGCGCGGGGCGGATGATCATGACGGAGCGTTTCGATAAGCGCGAGTGCGTGACATCCGATTATCTCGGAAATGCCGGGCGCCGAGCAGGGACGTGACGCCGCGTCCGGCAATAAAAAGGCCGTCCTTGCGAACGGCCCTCGATGTCACGAGGCAAAGGTGACGACTGGCAATGCGATCAAAGCGCCGCGCGCGCCGCCTTCGCCGCCGCGCGCACCTGATCCGGCGCGGTGCCGCCTGGGTGATTGCGGCTCGCGACCGATCCCTCGAGCGTCAGATACTCGAACACGTCCTCACCGATCAGATGTGCGACGTTCGGCAGTTCGCGACGCATTTCTTCGAGCGACAGGTCGGCGATATCGCACTCGCGATCCACGCAAATGCGCACGGCATGCGCGACCGCTTCGTGCGCGTCACGGAAGGGCAGGCCGCGCTTCACGAGGTAATCCGCGAGATCGGTGGCGGTCGAGAAGCCTTGCAGTGCCGCCGCGCGCATCGCTTGCGGCTTCACGGTGATGCCGGCCGCCATTTCCGCGAAGATGCGCAGCGTGTCCGCGACCGTATCGACGGTATCGAACAGCGGTTCCTTGTCTTCCTGATTGTCCTTGTTGTACGCGAGCGGCTGGCCTTTCATCAGCGTGAGCAGCGCCATGAGATGGCCGTTCACGCGGCCGGTCTTGCCGCGCGCGAGCTCGGGCACGTCGGGGTTCTTCTTCTGCGGCATGATCGACGAACCCGTGCAGAAGCGGTCCGCCAGATCGATGAAGCCGACGCGCGGGCTCATCCACAGCACGAGTTCTTCGGAGAAGCGCGACACGTGCGTCATGACGAGCGCGGCCGCCGCGGTGAATTCGATCGCGAAATCGCGGTCGGACACGGCATCGAGCGAATTCGTGCAGATGCCGTCGAAGCCGAGCGTCTTCGCGACCGCGTGACGATCGATCGGATAGCTCGTGCCGGCCAGCGCCGCCGCGCCCAGCGGCAGACGGTTCACGCGACGGCGCAGATCGCGCATGCGCTCGGCATCGCGCGAAAACATCTCGACGTAGGCGAGAAGGTGATGACCGAACGTCACCGGCTGCGCCACTTGCAGATGCGTGAAGCCCGGCATGATGGTGTCGGAATGCTTCTCGGCCATGTCGATGAGCGCGAGACGCAAATCCTTGAGCAAGTCGTCGATACGGTCGATTTCGCCGCGCAGCCACAGCCGGATATCCGTTGCGACCTGATCGTTGCGCGAGCGGCCGGTGTGCAGGCGCTTGCCGGCATCGCCGATCAGGGCCGTCAGCCGCGCTTCGATGTTCAGATGCACGTCTTCCAGATCCAGCTTCCACTCGAACTCGCCGCGCTCGATTTCGCCCTTGATCTGCGTCATGCCGCGCTCGATGGCGGCAAGATCCTCGGCGCCGATGATCTTCTGCGCCGCGAGCATCGACGCGTGCGCGAGCGAGCCCTGAATGTCGACGAGCGCAAGTCGATTGTCGAAGAACACCGACGACGTATAGCGCTTGACGAGCTCCGACATCGGCTCGGAGAAGCGAGCCGACCAGGCTTCGCCTTTTTTGTGGAGTTGGGACGTCATGGTGATTTTCTCAGCGGAGGGTTTGGCTTCGATTCGGCTTCAAGAGGTCGAAAATTTTAACATTCGGGACTATTCGGACCCGACGAGAATCACCAGCTTCAGATCCTCCCGGTGAGCCGGCTTGAACGTGATCTGATTGAACACGACAGGCCCGCGCGACGGGTGATTGAACGCGCGCTCGCCACCTTCGCGCTCGAACACGTCCTGCGACGCCCAGAAGCGCGCGAAGGCGTCGCTCGCGGCGCTCAGACTGTCGATGAGCGCGCGGGTCGGCGCATCGTTCAGATGGCGGATCGAATCGGCGCGGAATTCGGCGGCGAGGCGTCGCGCGCGCGTCTCCCAATCGACGATCAGCGCGCGCGCCGCCGGCGACGTGAACGTGTAGGTCAGAAGATTGCGGTCATGGTCGCCGTCCAGCCAGCCGACGAACAGCGCCGACGCATGCTCGTTCCAGCGCAGCGCGTTCCACTGGCGGTCGAGCACATAGGCCGGTGCGCCGATCAGCGCGACCGTCTGCAGCAGCGCGGCGGGCGCGTCCTGGCTGGCGGGATCGGGCTCGGCGGGGTCGCGCTGGGCGGCGAGCTCGAACAGATACGCGCGTTCGGCGCGCGACAACTGCAGCGCGACGGCGATACGCGCAAGTGCATCGGCGGAAGCGGACACCGGACGGCCCTGCTCGATCCAGGTGTACCAGGTCGGGCTCACGCCGCACAATTGCGCGACTTCCTCCCGGCGCAGGCCGGGCGTGCGGCGGCGCGGACCGCCCGCGAGGCCGACTGCCTGCGGCGACAGCCTTTCGCGATGCGCGCGGATAAATTCCCCGAGCGCATGCGCGGGCGTTTCGGCGAGGGGTTCGTTTTTGTCGGTGAGGTTCATTCAAACGTCGACAGGTGGTTTATATACCAGGATACATTCACAACTTGTACTGGTACAAAGCGGGCTCTATTGTAGCGGCAGACCTTCCCCACATCGAACCGGAGAACGCGATGAAACACCACGATCAGGTCGCCGACGCATTCGGCAGCACGGCCGCCGCCTATCTCACGAGCGCCGTCCACGCGAGCGGTGCCGATCTGCAGAGCCTTGCCGCGACTTTCGCGGCCACGTGCGGCAACGCGGTCGTGCTCGACATGGGCTGCGGCGCGGGTCACGCGAGCTTCGCGATCGCGCCGCATGTACGCGAGATCGTCGCGTACGACATCGCGCCGCAGATGCTCGCGACGGTCGAGGCCGCCGCGAAGGAACGCGGTCTGACGACGATCCGGACACAGCAAGGCGCCGCTGAAACGCTGCCGTTCGCCGACGGCACGTTCAACTGGGCCGTGAGCCGCATGAGCGCGCACCACTGGCGGGACGTGCCGGCCGCGTTGAAGGAAGCGCATCGCGTGCTGAAGCCGGGCGGGCGGCTCAGGTTCATCGATATCGCGGGCATCGACGATCCGCTTTACGACACGCACATCCAGGCGATCGAACTCCTGCGCGATGCGTCGCACATCCGCGACTATCGCGCCGACGAATGGATCGCCATGCTCGACGCCGCCGGTTTCGACGCGCAGGTGACGGAGCGCTGGCGCATTCCGCTGGAGTTCGAGTCGTGGGTGACGCGCATGCGCACGCCGGCCGAGCGCGTGACGGCAATCAGATCGATGTGGAAAAGTGCGCCCGATGAAGTGCGCCAGTATTTCGGCGTGAAGGACGATTGCTCGTTCGAGCTGGACGCGATGATGATCGAGGCGAAACGAAGGGATTGAGAAAAACGGCGTCGCGCGGCACCGCACGACGCCGTCCTCAATCAACCCGTATTGCGCAAACCCGCGGCGATCCCGTTGATCGTCAGGTGAATCCCGCGACGCAGGCGCACGTTCTGATCGCCCGCGCGGTGGCGCTTAAGCAGCTCGACCTGCAAGTGGTTGAGCGGATCGAGATACGGGAAGCGGTTCTTGATCGAGCGCGCGAGCAGCGGGTTGTCGGAGAGTCGCTCGCCTTTGCCGGTGATTTCCGCGAGCACGTTCGACGTGCGCTCATGCTCCGCGACGATCTTGTCGAACACGGTCTTGCGCAGCTTTCTGTCGGTGACGAGCTGCGCATAGCGCGACGCAACCGCGAGATCCGTCTTCGCGAGCACCATGTCCATGTTCGACAGCAGGTTCTTGAAGAACGGCCACGTCTTGTGCATCTTGCGAAGCGTGGCGAGGCGCTTCGCGCGTTCGTCGTCGGAGCCGGACTTATCGAGATACGCCGTCACCGCGCTGCCGAAGCCGTACCAGCCCGTCAGCAGCAAACGGCACTGACCCCATGAAAAGCCCCACGGAATCGCGCGCAGATCCTCGATCTTGCGCTGCTTCGGATCCTGCAGCTTGCGCGACGCCGGCCGGCTGCCGATGTTCAGCTCCGCGATTTCCGAGATCGGCGTCGAGAGGAAGAAGTAGTCGGTGAAGCCGGGCGTCTCGTAGACGAGCGCGCGGTACGCGGCCATCGCCGAATCGGAGAGCGTTTGCATCGTCGCTTCGAATTGCGGCAACTGCGCGGGCGCGTTCTCGTGCGGCAGCAGCGATGCTTCGAGCGTCGCGGCGACGACCGTCTCCAGATTGCGCCGCCCGATTTCCGCGTTGGCGAACTTGCTCGCGATCACTTCGCCTTGCTCGGTCAGGCGGATTTGTCCGTCGACGGTGCCGGGCGGCTGCGACAGGATCGCCTGATAGGTCGGGCCGCCGCCGCGCCCGACCGTGCCGCCGCGGCCGTGGAACAGACGCAGGGTCGTGCCGCGTTCCTTGAAGAGCGTGACCAGCGCCAGTTCCGCGCGATACAGCTCCCAGTTCGACGTGAGGAAGCCGCCGTCCTTGTTGCTGTCGGAATACCCGAGCATCACTTCCTGCTCGTTGCCCTGATTCTCGATCAGCTTGTCGATGCCCGGCAGCGCGAAGAACTCGCCCATGATGACCGGCGCATTGCGCAAGTCCGCGATGGTCTCGAAGAGCGGAATCACCATCAGGCCGTCGCGCGGGGAGTCGTCCTTGGCGCCGAGGCAGCCTCGCAGCACGCCGGTTTCCTTCTGCAGCAGCATCACTTCCAGCAGGTCGCTGACGGTCTCGGTGTGCGAGATGATGTAGTTGCGCACCGCGCGCGCGCCGAACTTCTGGCGCGTCTCGCGCGCGGTTTCGAGCACGCCGAGTTCGCTCTTCGCGAGATCGGAATATTCGGCGTAAGGCAGACGCAGCGGACGCGGCTGCGCCAGTTCCTTCAGCAGCACCTCGCGCTTCTGCTCCTCGGGGAGCGATGCGTAATCGGCGGCGACGCCCGCGCGCGCGAGCAACTCCGCGACGACCGCCTCGTGGATATCCGAGCTCTGCCGCAAGTCGATGCTCGCGAGATGAAAGCCGAACACTTCCGCGGCGCGCGCGAGCGGCGACAGGCGCAGGATCGACATCGACGCGCCGTGATGCTCCGCGAGCGAGTCGACCAGCACGTGCAGGTCGCGCACGAATTCGGAGGCGTCGGCGTAGGGCTTCGCGCGAATCTGCGGCGCGCCCGGACCCGCGCTGCGCACCGCGACGACGCCTTCGCCGAGCCGCACGCGAGCGCTCGCCGCAAGCCGCGTATAGATGCCGATGAGCGCGCGCCGATACGGCTCGTCCGTGCGATGCGGCGACTGATCCGGCGAGGCATCGGCGAGCGCCTTCAACGCATCGCTCGAACCGGCGAGCAGGTTCGACACGGACAATTCCGCGCCGAGCTTGTGCGTCTCTTCCAGATAGTGTTCGAAGATCACGATCGCCTGACGCGTGATCGCGGTTTCGAGCGTCTCGCCGGTGACGAACGGATTGCCGTCGCGGTCGCCGCCGATCCAGCTTCCCATCTGGAAGAACGGCGGCAGGCGCACGGGCAGGCCGTGCTCGGCGAGTGCGCCTTCGATATCGGCATAGAGCGCGGGAATCTCCGCGAGGAAGGTCGCGCGATAGTAGGACAGCGCGTTGTCGATTTCATCGGTGACGGAGAGCCGCGCGTCGCGCAACATGCGCGTCTGCCACAGCGAGGTCACCCGCGCGCGCAGCACGGCTTCGTTCTGGGCGCGCTCGCGCGCCGTCAGTTCCTGATCGCGCTCCGCGAGCAGTCGCGCGATGTCATGTTGCGCATCGAGAATGCTCTTGCGCGAGACCTCGGTCGGGTGCGCGGTGAGGACCGGCACGATCAGCGCATCGCCGAAGAACTTCTCCAGCAGCTTGCGCGTCGCGCTGATGTTCTTGTGCTCGCGCATGCGCTCGATTGCATAGGCGATCGTGCCCGGCTGCGGGACCGAGCCGGCGAGCGCGTGAATGCGGCGGCGGCGGTTGTGATGCCGGTCTTCCGCGATGTTCGCGAGATGCGAGAAATAGCTGAACGCGCGTACGACGGACACCGTCTGCTCCGGCGACAACGCGCGCAGCTTCTTCTCCAGCGTCTGTGCGGCTTCGCTGTCGTCTTCGCGGCGAAACTTCACGGCCGTCTGACGAATGGCTTCCACCACGTCGAACACGGCGTCGCCTTCCTGCTCGCGCAGCACTTCACCGAGCAGGCGGCCGAGGAAGCGGATGTCCTCGAAGAGCGGGCGGTCCTTGTCGTCGCGCGTGCGGCTCGCGGATTTCGGAGCGGCTGCGCCGTTGGCGCGCGGCGCCTTCGCCCTGGTCGCAACGCGTTTGGCCGCGGCCTTGACGCCTGGCCTCGGTTTCGGCGCGATAGCCGCTTTCGATGCCTTCACGGCCGTGGCGGCCTTCGTGACGATGGGCGACGACGCCGAACGGGGCGCGTCGGAGGAGGAAGACTTGGGCAATGCGGCGTTGCGGCGCGCCGGGCGAGCCGATCCAGAAGACGTCACGTTGGGTTCCTCTCAGAAGCTGCGAAGCCAGGGCACATCGACGCGATACGGCAACCCGGACGGGCGCTGCATCGGGCAGGAAACCGCAGGCCGTGCGAACGGCCGTGCGTCAAACCGGCGACAGCATGCCGCGGCGTTCTGCGGGCGCCCGGGCGTTCATCGCGCGAAGCGGCCTGCGCCGTCGTTCACCCGGATGCAAACGCGCCACGGGCGCCCCGAAAGGCGCATCGGACAAGGCTCTCGCGCGCTGCCCGTGTGTCAGTGGACCTTGGCGTGCGTGCTACCATTGTTCGCTAATGTGTATTCATCCATCCCGTCATTCGATCGAGCATCAATGAATTCCGAGACGCATTCAACGACACCGCCCGCGAGCATCACCATCGCTTCGCGGGAAAGCCGGCTTGCGATGTGGCAGGCCGAGCATGTGCGGTGTGCGCTGCACAAATTATATCCATCTTGTGACATAAAAATCCTCGGAATGACGACGCGCGGCGATCAGATTCTGGATCGCACGTTGTCGAAGGTCGGCGGCAAAGGTCTCTTCGTGAAAGAGCTCGAAGCCGCGCTCGCCGATGGCCGCGCCGATCTCGCCGTGCATTCGCTGAAAGACGTGCCGATGGCATTGCCCGAAGGCTTCGTGCTCGGCGCCATTCTGGAGCGTGAAGATCCGCGCGATGCGTTCGTGTCGCCGCACTATGAATCGCTGGAAGCGTTGCCTGCTGGAAGCATCGTCGGCACGTCGAGCCTGCGCCGCGAAGCGATGATCCGCGCGCGCTTTCCCGAACTCGAAGTCCGTCCGCTGCGCGGCAATCTCGACACGCGTCTTTCCAAGCTCGATCGCGGCGAATATGCGGCGATCATTCTCGCGGCCGCGGGGCTGAAGCGGCTCGCGCTCGAAGCGCGCATCCGCGCGCTGCTCGATCCGTCGGAGAGCTTGCCTGCGGCGGGGCAGGGCGCGCTCGGCATCGAGATTCGCACGGATCGCGCCGATCTCGCCGCGTGGCTCGCGCCTTTGCACGACGAACATACCGCCCTCGCGGTCGAGGCGGAACGCGCGGTGTCGCGTGCGCTCGGCGGCAGTTGCGAAGTGCCGCTCGCGGCGCATGCCGTGTGGCGCGAAGGCTCGCTGCATCTGTGCGGCGCCGTGTCGACGACCGATGGCAAGCGCGTGTTGCGCGCGGAAGAAACCGTGCGTTCGCCCGATCTCGCGGGCGCGCTCGCGCTCGGCAAGCGCGTGTCGTCGGATCTCGAAGCGCAAGGCGCGATGGACATCGTCAACGCGCTCACGACGATGAGCCGTGCCGATGCCCCCAACACCGCGCCTTCGGGGCCCAAGTCCTGATGGCGAGCGAGCGCCGCGCCACCGTCATTGTTACGCGTCCGGGCGGACAGTCGTCCGCGTTGCTCGCGCTGCTCGCGAGCGCCGGCTTCGAGACGCTGGAATTTCCGCTCATCGATATCGCGCCCGTCGCTGACGATGCGCCGCTGCGCGCCGCGCTCGACGAGCTCTTTCTGCCGCCGGGTCTGGCGGATATGCCCGCGCGTTACGCGCTCGTGGTGTTCGTGTCGCCCAATGCGATCGATCATGCGTTCACCCGGCTCGGCGCGCCGTGGCCCGCGGATCTGCCGGTCGCGGTGGTGGGTCCGGGATCGGTCGCGGCGCTCGCGCGGCAGGGCGTGCATGCGCCCGCGCATCGCGTGATCAGTCCGTCGACGGAAGAAGCGGATCCGCGTTTCGACTCGGAAGCGCTCTACACCGCGATCGAAGCGCATTTCGGCACGAACGGTCTCGAAGGCAGGCGCGTGCTGATCGTGCGCGGCGACGGCGGCCGCGAATGGCTCGCCGAGCGGCTGACCGAGGCGGGCGCGCGGGTCGAGAAAGCCGCAGCGTATCGCCGCGTGCTGCCCGAGCCGTCGATGCAGAAGTGGGAGCGCATCCACGAACTGCTCGCGGGAAAACCGCACGCATGGCTGCTGACGAGTTCCGAAGGCGTGCGCAATCTCAACGAACTCGCGCACGAACATCTCACCGCCGACGAAATCGTGCTGCTCAAACGCACGCCGGTCGTCTGCCCTCATCCGCGTATCGCCGAAGCTGCGCGGGGAGCGGGTTTTGATAGGATTACGGTGTCCGGCGCGGGCGACGAACGCATCGCACATTCGCTGGAAGCGCTGTTCCCGCTCGACACCGCCGAAAGAGCCGCGCAGGCGGCGCCACAACGCAACTCACGCGATCCGGAGGCCCACGCATACGCGAGCGCTGCAGCGAGCGCATCGAGCTCGAAGCATTCCTCATCCGCGCCGACGGACGCCCATCCGGCCAACGCGCCGGCCCACCAAACGGCTCAATCACGCATGACTGATTCGAACGATTCCAAGAAAGCCTCACCTCAGCCGAACGTGACACCGCCCTTGCCGCCGAACACGCCTTTCACGCCTTTCGAGCAGCAGAAGCGTCGCGGCGGCGCGGGCATCGTGTTGTTGTGGTTCGTCGTCGTCATTCTGGCGGTGGCGGCGGGCGCGGGCGCGTTCGTCCTGAACCGCAAGTTCGACCGCGCCGACGCGCAACTGTCGCAGCGCCTCGCCCAGTCCGACGACCAGAACGCCGATCTGCGCGCGAAAGCCGATCAGGCCACGAGCGCGACCACCGCGCTCTATACGCAGATCATCCAGTTGCAAGGCAAGCTCAACGATGCGGAAGCGCATAGCCAGGCGCTGCAGCAGCAGTATCAGGATCTCGCCAGCAACCGCGACGACTGGACCGTCGCCGAAGTCGAGCAGATCCTGTCGAGCGCGAGCCAGCAACTGCAATTGACCGGCAACGTGCAACTCGCGCTCTTCGCGCTGCAAAGCGCCGACACGCGCCTTGCCGCGACCACCGGCCCGCAGGTCGTCGCGATCCGTAAAGCGATCGCGCAGGACATCGACAAGCTGAAGGCCACGCCCACCACCGACCTCACCGGCCTCGCGATCAAGCTCGACACGGCGATCGACCAGATCGACCAGTTGCCGCTGTCGGGCGAAGCGCCGATCGCCCGCGCCCGCGCGCAGACGGCCGAACCGGCCAACAGCGCGTCGATCGCCGCGGCGACCGGCGAGCCGCGCTGGAAGGTGCTGTGGCATCAGATCACGAACGGCATCGGCCAGCAGTTGTCGAGCCTCGTGTCGGTGCGCCGCATCGACAATGCCGACGCGATGCTCACGTCGCCCGATCAGGGCTACTTCGTGCGCGAGAACGTGAAGCTGCGTCTCTTGTCCGCGCGTCTGTCGCTCCTGTCGCGCAGCGAGCCGACGCTCAAGTCGGATCTGCATGCCGCCGATGCTGCGCTCGCGCGCTACTTCGATGCATCGTCGAAGAAAGTGCAGGCCGTGCGCGATCTCGTGAAGCAGGTCGATCAGGCGTCGCTCGCCGTCGCCGTGCCGAACCTGAACGCCAGCCTCGCCGCCGTCCATCAGTTCAAGCGAGGCGGATGATGACGATTCGTGGACTCATCTGGCTCGCCCTGCTGTTCGCCGTCGCGGTGATCGTCGCGACGGTTGGCGGCTTCAACGGCGGGCAGATCCTGCTCGTGATGCCGCCGTATCGGATCGACATGTCGCTCAACCTGTTCGCGGTGGCGCTCGTCGTGCTGTTCATCGTGCTCTACGCGATCATCCGTGCGGTGCGCGGCGTGTGGAAGATGCCGTCGCGCGTCGCCGCGTATCGCGCGCGCAGCAAGCTCGCGAAGGCGAATGCGTCGCTGCGCGATGCGATCGGGCACTTGTACGCCGGGCGCTTTTCGAAGGCCGAGAAGGCCGCGCGCGATGCGCTTTCCGTCGATGAAAACAAGGGCGCGGCCGGGCTCATCGGTGCAAACGCGGCGCACCGCCTGCACGAATACGCGCGCCGCGACGAATGGCTCGCGCAGGTCTCCGGCACGGATTGGCAGGACGCGCGCCTCATGGCGACCGCCGACATGCGCGCCGATGGCCGCGACGCCGACGGCGCGCTCGTCGCGCTCACCGAAATGCAGGCGCAGGGCGGACGGCGTATTCACGCGCAGCAGATTGCGCTGCGCGCGCAGCAGCAGTTGAAGAACTGGGGCGAAGTGCTGAAGCTCGTGCGTACGCTGGAAAAACGCGAGGCGCTGCATCCGGCGGTCGCGGTGCGGCTGCGTCAGGTGGCGGCGGAAAACCTGCTGCGCGACCGGCGGCACAATCCCGACGCGCTGCTCGAACTGTGGCAATCGCTTTCGGTGACCGAGCGCCAGTCGCCGCGTCTCGCCGATCTCGCCGCGGAGCTGCTGATCGCGCTGGATCGTCGCGCGGAGGCGAAGAAGATCGTCGAGGATGCGCTCGCGCACAACTGGGACGCGCGGCTCTTGCGGCGTTATCCGGATTGCATCGTTGGCGGCGACGCGTTCCCTTTGATCCAGCGCGCCGAAGCGTGGCAGAAGGAGCGCACCGAAGACGCCGACCTGCTCTTCACGCTCGGACGGCTGTGCCTGCATCAGCAGTTGTGGGGCAAGGCGCAGGCGTTCCTCGAATCGGCACTGAAACTCGCCGACAACGAACCGCTCAAGATCCGCACGCATCGCGCGCTCGCCCGCTTGCATGAGCAGCTCGGCGACACCGAAAAGGCGGCGGAGCATTACCGCGCGAGCGC
This sequence comes from Caballeronia sp. INML2, assembly GCF_023631365.1. Lineage (NCBI taxonomy): Bacteria > Pseudomonadati > Pseudomonadota > Betaproteobacteria > Burkholderiales > Burkholderiaceae > Caballeronia > Caballeronia sp. INML2. Next base: position 97,745 of record NZ_JALQDH010000010.1, read on the forward strand.
GCTGGCGATGAACGTCGTCTGATATCGCGCTGTCTGCAGGTATTTAAGGAAGAAGCCGCATGAGCGAGGCGCCCATGCGGCTATTTTTTTAACGCCGCTATTTCCACGGTTTTTGCGTTGTCTGTACGCCAGCGCACGGGCGCCACGCGGACAAGCTGCTGTAGTTTCGTTTTACGAAAATGAAAGATGGCGCCGCGCGTTTCAGACGCTGCTGCCCGTCGACACATGGGAGGCGGCGTGAAACGAGGGCTTCGTACGTTTATCGGGCTTACGCTCGCCGTTTTTCTGTCCTGGCCCGATACCTCGCATTATTTTGCGCAGGGGGTCATCACGACAGCACCGTGGACCGGGACCTGGTCGGCCTCGCCTGACGTCACGGGCGATCCCGGCTTCAACAATCAGACGATTCGCCAGATCGTGCACACGAGTATCGGCGGCACGGCGGCGCGCCTGACCTTCTCCAATGTCTTCGGCGCGAAGCCGGTCACGCTCGGCGACGTGCATATCGCGCGCCGTGAGAGCGGAGCCCGGACGATCGCCGGCACGGATCGCGCCGCGACTTTCAACGGCCAGCCCTACGTCACGATTCCCGCGGGCGGCACGGTTCAGACCGACGCCATCCCATTTCAGGTGCCCGCACTCGCCGATATCGCCGTGAGCTTTCACATTCCGTCGCAAACGCCGCCGGGATCGACCGGCCACATCGAGGGCTTGCAGGACAACTACATCGCGCCGGGCGACGTCAGCGCGGACCCGGCGTTCGCGGGCGGCGTCGTGAACGCGGCGGGCGAGCAGTCGTATTACTTCCTCACCAATGTCGATGTAATGAACGCCGCGGCGACGGGCGCGGTGGTCACGTTCGGTGCCTCGATCACGGACGGCTTGTCATCGACGCCCAACACGAACCGGCGCTGGCCGAACCGGCTCGCCGAGCGGCTGAGTCGCGCGGGCATGACGGTCGGCGTGCTGAATCAGGGCATCAGCGGAAACGACTTTTTCACGGACGGCTCAGGCCAGTCCGGACTCAAGCGCTTCAGCCGCGACGTGCTCGGGCAACCCAACGTGAAGTGGGTGATCGTTTCCGACGACGCGGTGAACAATCTCATCAGCGGCAATCCGCCGAGCGCGCAGCAGATCATCGGCGCCTATCAGCAGCTCGTGCAGCAGACGAGTGCTGCGAGAGTGGGACTGATCTGCTCGACGCTCACGCCCTTTGAAGGCCTGGACGCATGGACGCCGGAGATCGAGAACACGCGCCAGACGGTGAATGCGTATCTGCGCGACAAAAAGAGCGGCTGCGACGCCGTGCTCGATCAGGCCGCAGCGCTGGGCCGCCCGGCGGGCGCGGACACCTCTTCCGCGTTCACGCGCACCTACAACAGCGGTGACGACCTGCATCCGAACGATGCCGGGATGCAGGCGATCGCCAATGCCGTCGATCTGGCCTGGTTCGCCGCGCTGCCGCCGATCAACGCGCCCACCGCGTGCGGCGTTCTTGCGTCGGGCGAAGGTCTCGGCGCGGGCGGATCGCTTACAGCGTGCAGCGGCAGCGTGCAACTGAACTTGCAGAGCGACGGTTACCTCGTCGCCGTCAGGAATGGCGCGACGATCTGGTCATCGCGCGTGAGCGGCACGCCGGGTGTCGAGGTGCGCATGCAGCCGGACGGCAATCTGGCGATGTACGACAGCAATGGCGCGATGGTCTGGCAGACGCACACCTCGGGCAATCCGGGCGCCTATGCGACTATCCTGCCGAACGGATATCTCGTGATCTTTTCGGCGCGCGGCACGGCGCTGTGGTCGAGCGAGGGATGAGAAAGGGCGCGGGCCGCGCGCAATGTGCGGCCCGAAGCGCGGTCAGTACGTGGGAACCGACGGATCGACCTGACGCGACCATGCGTCGATGCCGCCGTACAGGTTGAAAGTCTGCGTGAAGCCGCGCGATTCCAGGAACATCGCGACCTGCGCGCTGCGCGCGCCGTGATGGCAGATGCAGACGATCTGCGCTTCGTCATCGAGCTCTTCGCTGCGCGCAGGGATGTCGCGCATCGGAATCGCCACGATGTTGTCCATCTTCGCCGTCTGGATTTCCCACGGCTCGCGCACGTCGAGCAGAACGGGGGCGGGGCGTGAGGCATCCGCGAGCCACGCGGCGAGTTCGGGTGCGGTGAGGTTTTGCATTGAGATCCTGGCAAGACGCGCGACGCCGGCCACAACCGGCACCGCGCTTTCGGCTTAGAACTTGAAGTGCGACGGATGCACCGCGTTCTTCAGCGGCGCGACAAGCGTTTCGAACACGTCCGACACGCGGAACTGCTTTTCATCCACGCGCGTGATGATCTGCGCCTTCATGACCGGCGCCGCGCCGACGAACGCCGCGATGCGCCCGCCGATCTTCAGTTGCTCGAGGAATTCCTGCGGCATGACGGGCAGCCCGCCCGACACGCAGATCACGTCGTAAGGCGCGCCCCGATCCCAGCCGAGTGCGCCGTCGCCGGTGATCACTTCCACGTTCGTCACGCCGTTCGCAGCGAGGTTCTGCTTCGCGAAATCGGCGAGTTCGGGCGAGATCTCGACTGTCGTCACGTTGCGGCCGCGATGCGCGAGCAGCGCCGCCATGTAGCCCGAGCCGGCGCCGATTTCCAGCACGGTTTCGCCCTTGTGGACTGCCAGTTCCTGCAGGACGCGCGCTTCGACCTTCGGCGAGAGCATGCGCTCGCCGCCCGGCAGCGGAATTTCGAGGTCCGCGAAAGCGATGTTGCGGTACGCGGCGGGAACGAAGTTCTCGCGCTTGACGATCGCGAGCAGGTTCAGCACGTCCTGGTCCAGCACTTCCCACGGACGAATCTGTTGCTCGATCATGTTGAAACGCGCTTGCTCGATGTTCATGTTCTGTGTGCGTGATGGCGACCGGAGCGGGCTGCATCGCGGCCGGATGCGGGGCTAGAAAACTACGCGATTGTAGCAAATGGACGGTTTTTCCCGCCTGTTTCGCGCGCGGCGGCGCCGCGCGCTTGCGGCTAGTGCGGCAGGCGGATATCGAACTTGAAGGTGATGAGCCGCGCGATCAGGATGAACGCCGTCGAAATCAGCACGTTGTAGATCGTGTCGACATCGAGCCGCTCGAGCCCGAGATAGATCCAGCAGCCGGCGAAGGCGCACACCGCGTAGGGGCGCGAGTCGCGCAGGATCAGCGGAATCTCGTTGCAGAGCACGTCGCGAAGGACGCCGCCGAACACGCCGGTGACGACGCCCATCATCGTGGCGGTGAAGGCGGGCATCTGCGCATCGAGCGCGATCGAGGTGCCGGACACGCTGAAAAGCCCGAGCCCGATCGCATCGGTGATGAGCAGCGCACGCTGGTCGAAGAGCCGCGATGTGACGCGCAGGAAGATGGGCGCGAAAATCGCCATCGCGAAGATGAGGAGCACGTAGTCCTGATGCTCCACCCAGTAGAACGGTCGACGCGAAAGCAGCACGTCGCGCACCGTGCCGCCGCCGAACGCGGTGACGAGCGCGACGAGAAACGCGCCGACTGCGTCGAGCCGGCGCTTGCGCGCTTCGATGAGCCCGGAGAACGCGTACGCGAAAATCGCGAGCGCCTCCATGACGGTGATGGCGAGGGTGAGTCTAGGATGCACTGTCCGGCCCCGGATCGCGGTTCTTGCCGAGGCTCTTGTCCTGCGGATGATCGTGATGACGCGGCGCGCGGCCCGGCTGCAGAAGCACGAGCACCGCGCCCGCGCCGCCGTCGTGCGGCCGCGCCTGACAGAAGGCGATCACTTCCGACTTCTGCACGAGCCACGCGCGCACCTTGCCCTTCAGCACCGGCTCCTTGCCGATGGAGCCGAGTCCCTTGCCGTGAATCACCCGCAGACACCGCAGCCCGCGCTTGACCGATTCGCGGATGAACTCCGCGAGCGCCTCGCGCGCTTCTTCTCGGCGCATGCCATGCAGATCGAGCTGCGCCTGCACGATCCATGCGCCGCGCCTGAGCTTCCTCACGACTTCCTGGCTGATGCCGGGCCGCAGGAAGGACAGCGTTTCGTCGATGTCGAGCAGGCTTTCGGGATCGTATTCGTCGGAGAGTGCTTCCTGCAGCACGGCTTCTTCGTCGCGGCGGCTTTGCAGCGCGACGGGCGGAGGCGGCAGTCGCGTGACGGTCGTGCGCGGCGGCGTCCTGAGCGGTTCGACTTCGCCGATCGCGCGGCGAAATTCGTCCGCATCGGCGACGGCTTCGCGTTCGGCGCGCGCCGCCGCGACGCGCTGGACTTCGCGCTTCTCGGCATCGGCTTTCAGCGCGCGCTTGAGCGTCGACAGACCCGATAGTCCGTCGCGTTTCACGGCGGCGGCGACGTCGCGCGCATCGACCGGCCTGGTTTCAGCGGACGTGGCGGGGCGCGGCGCTTCCTTGCGCCGGACTTTCGGTTCGTTCGGGTGAGGGAGATTCTTCGGCATCGTTCAGCCAGCGGAAATCGACAGGAATCAGGCTCGACGCGATGCGCGCCGCGTGAATCACCGCATGCCGCGCGTCGAATCGAAAACGGGCCGGCGGCTTGAACCGTGGCCCGTTGTCGTTGCATGCCGGCGCGACTCGGCATCATGGGGCGCGCCGGAAGCGGGCGAATTCCATTCTAACGGCTCGCCGCGCCTTGCCGCGCCTGATCGGCGTCCGATCAGCGATCCGCTTCGTGGCTCATCGAATGCGGCGTCGGCGTTTCGTCGATGGTCTCGAGGTAACGCTGCGCATCGAGGGCGGCCATGCAGCCCGTGCCCGCGCTCGTGATCGCCTGGCGATAGACGTGATCCTGCACGTCGCCCGCCGCGAACACGCCGGGGATGCTCGTCGCGGTGGCGTCGCCGGTGGTGCCGCCCTTCGTGATGATGTAGCCGTTCTTCATCTCGAGCTGGTTGACGAAGAGATCGGTATTCGGCTTGTGGCCGATCGCGACGAACACGCCTTGCAGCGCGATGTCCGTGGTCTTGCCGCTCTGCGTATCCTTGACGCGCAGGCCCGTGACGCCGGAAGCATCGCCGGTGACTTCGTCGAGCACGTGGTTCCACTTGATATCGACGATGCCTTCCTTTTCCTTCGCGAGCAGCCGGTCGATGAGGATAGGCTCGGCGCGGAACTTGTCGCGGCGATGCACGACCGTCACCTTCTTCGCAATGCCCGCGAGATAGATCGCTTCCTCGACGGCCGTATTGCCGCCGCCGATCACTGCGACTTCGCCGTTGCGATAGAAGAAGCCGTCGCAGGTCGCGCAAGCCGACACGCCCTTGCCCATGAACGCTTCTTCCGACGGCACGCCGAGATATTGCGCCGACGCGCCCGTCGCGATGATGAGCGAATCGCAGGTGTACTCGCCGGAATCGCCGATCAGACGGAAGGGGCGCTCGTTGAGCTTCGCGGTGTGGATGTGATCGAACACGATCTCGGTGTTGAAGCGGCGCGCATGCTCTTCGAAACGCTGCATCAACTCCGGGCCCTGCACACCCGACGGGTCCGCCGGCCAGTTCTCGACATCCGTGGTGGTCATCAGCTGGCCGCCTTGCGCAAGGCCTGTGACGAGCAGCGGCGACAGGTTCGCGCGCGCGGCGTACACGGCGGCGGAGTAGCCGGCGGGGCCGGAACCGAGAATCAGCACTTTGGCGTGTTTGGGCGAAGACATGATGATGGTCCGTTTTTGATGGTCAGCTCGGAGGTGCGCGCGGGCATGTCACGCCGATCGCCTGCAATGCAGCAATATCGACGCGGCTCGTGGCCGCAGAACGCGCCGCGACGCACCCGATGTACCGAATTTAGGTGCAAAAAGGGGATTATAAAGGCCGCTGGAAAAGCCTTCCGAGTGAACCTTTCAATCGGTTTGATAGGCGCGGCGGGCAGAAACGGCCGCATGACGTGCGCGTGACGAGTGTTACAGGTTGCAAGAAGGCGCCCGTTTTGCGCCTTTCACCGCAATGCAGCGTTTACAATAGGCCACCGTTCCAGGCGGCCCTTGCGCCAAGGCGCGAGCCGCAAGCAAGCGACACACAGCGACACCGAATCAATGGCCAAAGCTACCTATTCCGCGAGCCCGCAGGCGTTGCCGCACCGCATGTCACGGCTCTTCACCGAAATTCGCTGGATCCTCCAGGTCGCGCTCGGACTGTTCCTCGTGATGGCGCTCCTTTCGTACAGCCGCAAGGATCCGAGCTGGACTCACGCGGTGAGCGTCGATCACATCGGGAACTGGGCGGGGCGCGTCGGCGCCTACACGTCCGATATCCTGCTGCTCGTCTTCGGGCTGTCTTCCTACTGGCTGGTCGTGCTGCTCGCGCGGCGCATCGTCGCGAATTACAGGCGCATCACGCAGCCGCCCGTTGTCGATGAAGACGCGCCGCGCGACCGCACCTGGCTTGCGGAAGCGTTCGCATTCGTGCTCGTGCTCATCGCGAGCGACGGCATCGAGGCCCTGCGTATGTGGTCGCTCAAGGTGCAGTTGCCGCGCGCACCGGGCGGCGTGGTCGGCGATCTCGTCGCGCGGCATGTTTCGCATGCGCTCGGCTTCACGGGCGCGACACTGTTCCTTCTGATCGCGCTCGCGATCGGCTTGTCGCTCTATTTCCGTTTCTCGTGGCTGTCCGTATGCGAGAAGCTCGGCGACGGCATTCTCAACGCGATCACCGGCGCGCAACTGCGCCGCGAGGCTGGACGCGACCGCAAGCTCGGCGAAGCGGCCGCGTCGAAGCGCGAAGGCAAGGTCGTGCGCTCGCGAGAGAAGAGCGAGGATCACGAACCCGTGGTGATCGTGCCCGCCGCGCCCACGCCCGCGCGCTCCGAACGCGCCGAGAAGGAAAAGCAGGTGCCGCTCTTCAAGGACCTGCCGGGCGATTCCACATTGCCGCCGCTCGCCTTGCTCGATCCGCCGCCCAAGACGCAGGAAACCATCGCCGCCGATACGCTCGAATACACGTCGCGGCTCATCGAAAAGAAGCTGAAGGACTTCGGCGTCGAGGTGAGTGTGATTGCCGCGTATCCGGGGCCGGTCGTCACGCGCTATGAAATCGAGCCGGCGACGGGCGTGAAGGGCAGCCAGATCGTCGGTCTCGCGAAGGATCTGGCGCGCTCGCTGTCGCTCGTGTCGATTCGCGTCGTCGAGACGATCCCGGGCAAGAACTACATGGCCCTCGAACTGCCGAACCAGCGCCGTCAGACGGTCAAGCTCTCCGAGATTCTCGGCTCCGAGGTCTATGCGAACGGCGCGTCGCCGCTGACGATGGGTCTCGGCAAGGACATCGGCGGCAATCCGGTCTGCGCCGATCTCGCGAAGATGCCGCACTTGCTCGTCGCCGGCACGACGGGCTCGGGCAAGTCGGTCGGCATCAACGCGATGATCCTCTCGCTGCTCTACAAGGCGAGCGCGGATCAGGTGCGCCTGATTCTCATCGATCCGAAGATGCTCGAGATGAGCGTCTACGAAGGCATTCCTCATTTGCTGTGTCCGGTCGTAACCGACATGCGGCAGGCGGGCCACGCGCTCAACTGGGCGGTCGCGGAGATGGAGCGCCGCTACAAGCTGATGAGCAAGATGGGCGTGCGCAATCTCGCGAGCTTCAACACGAAGATCGACGAAGCGAAGAAGCGCGACGAAAAGATTCCGAATCCGTTCAGCCTCACACCCGACGAGCCCGAGCCGCTCACGCGCCTGCCGAACATCGTCGTCGTGATCGACGAACTCGCCGACCTGATGATGGTCGTCGGCAAGAAGGTCGAAGAGCTGATCGCGCGCATCGCGCAGAAAGCGCGCGCGGCGGGCATCCACCTGATCCTCGCGACGCAGCGTCCGTCGGTGGACGTGATCACCGGCCTCATCAAGGCGAACGTGCCGACGCGCATGGCGTTCCAGGTGTCGTCGAAAATCGATTCACGCACGATTCTCGATCAGCAAGGCGCCGAGTCGCTGCTCGGCATGGGCGACATGCTCTATCTGCCGCCGGGCTCGGGCTTGCCGGTGCGCGTGCATGGCGCATTCGTGTCGGACGAGGAAGTGCATCGCGTGGTCGACAAGTTGAAGGAGCACGGCGAGCCGAACTATATCGAGGGCATTCTCGAAGGCGGGCTCGCGGGCGATGGCGACGAAGGCTCGGCGGGCGCGGGCGGAACCGGCGGTGCCGATGGCGAGTCGGACCCTTTGTACGATCAGGCGGTCGAGGTCGTCATCAAGAACCGGCGCGCGTCGATCTCGCTCGTGCAGCGGCATTTGCGCATCGGCTACAACCGCGCGGCGCGTCTGCTCGAACAGATGGAGAACTCGGGACTCGTGTCGGCGATGTCGTCGAACGGCAACCGCGAAATCCTGACGCCGGCCCGCGACGCGGAGTGACGTGCGCGTCCAATTGGAGAACATAACGATGAAACAATTTACGGGGAATTCGCTCGCCAGGGCGTTCGGTGCGGCGATGTTTTCGGCGTCGATGCTCTTCGCATCGCACGCATTCGCGAGCGGCACGGAGCAGCTGAAGGCATTCGTGTCGCAAGTCCGCGCGGCGCGCGGCGACTTCACGCAGCAGGAAATCAAGGCGCCCGGCAAGACCAACAATGGCGCGACCTCGAACGCGATGCCGACCAAGGGCGCGACCTCCAGCGGAACCTTCATGTTCGCGCGGCCGGGCAAGTTCATCTGGTCGTATCAGAAGCCGTACTCGCAGATCCTCCAGGCCGACGGCGACAAGCTCTACGTCTACGACAAGGACCTGAACCAGGTCACCGTGCGCACGCTCGGCGGCGCGCTCGGCGCGAGTCCGGCGGCGATCCTCTTCGGCAGCAACGATCTGGAAAAGAACTTCAACCTGCGCGATGCCGGAGAGAAGGGCGGCATCGACTGGCTGGAGCTCACGCCGAAGGCGAAGGACACGCAATTCGAGACGGTCGGCATCGGCTTCAAGGACGGCAATCTGCAGGCGATGGAACTGCACGACGTGTTCGGCAACGTCACGCTGCTCACGTTCTCGAACATCCAGAAGAATCCGCCGATCAAGAGCGATACCTTCAAGTTCACCGTGCCGAAGGGCGCGGACGTGATCAACGGCTGATCCAGAAAGGGCGCGACGAACGCGCTCTTTTTCATTCGATGGCCGCGTGCGCCGCGGCCATGTCCTCGAGAAATGCTTCCACGATCTCGCGCTTCGCGCCCCGCGCGCCGCTGAGGCGTTCCGCGCGCGTGACCATCTGGAACGCGACGCGATAGCGCATCGCGTGCGGATTCAGCGGCGCGAGGACGCCGTCTTTCACATACGGCGCGGCGAAATGCTCGGGCAGATAACCGAGATGCCGGCCCGATAGCACGAGCATCGCGACGGCCTCCATGTTGTCCGCGACCGCGCCGATATTGCGCGGCGTGAGCTCGCCGGCTTCGGGCAGCGGATAGCTGCGCCATGCCCAGTCGTGCTCGAATGCCTGCGCAAGGCCGACGCCGCCCGCCTGCGCGAACAGCGGATGCCCGCGTCCGCAGTATGCAAGCTGATCCTCCGCGAAGATCTCGGTGTACTCGAGCGACGGCACGCGATGCCAGAAGTAGCCGATCGCCACCTGGATACGCTCGGCCAGCAGCATCTCCTCCAGCTCGCCCGGCGAGCGCACCAGCACCGCGAAGCGCACGGATTCGTCGCGCTGCCGGAACCGCGCGATCGCCTGACTGACGCGCGCATTTGCGCTGACGGGCGTGTTGCCGATCATGCCGAGCGTGAGCGTACCGACGAGCTTCTTGCCGACGTTGCGCGCGGTCGAATCGAACGTGTCGATGGCGGCGAGCAGCGTCCGGCACGCCTCGACGAACCGTTCGCCGCGCGAGGTCAGCGCGAAGCCGCCGCGCCCGCGCTCGCAGAGCCGGTAGCCGAGCCGCGTTTCGAGCGTCGCGAGCTGCGTGCTGATGGTCGATTGCCCGACGTTGAGCGTCGCCTGCGCCGACGAGACGCCGCCCGCATCGGCGATGGCGAGGAACACGCGGATGAGGCGCAGATCGAGATCGGAAAGGTGAGTGAACATGGGCGCCGCCGGATACATCGATAATTATCGATGTTAAGTTAATTTCGGCGCCATTTTATCTTCACCGAAAAGCGGCTATTAATCGTCGTAAGACAACGGGAACCCATCTCACGCCATGAATACATCATCGCTTTTCGCGCCCGCCGAACACTTCGATTCGCACTTCATCGAACAGCGCGCCGAGCGCCCGCAGCCGCTGTCGGGCAACCAGATGCCGCGCTGCGGCGGCATCACGACAATGATGCGCCTGCCGCACGTCCAGTCGGCAGAAGGGCTGGATGCGTGTTTCGTCGGCGTGCCGTTCGATCTCGGCACGTCGAACCGCACCGGCGCGCGCTTCGGTCCACGCCAGGTGCGCAGCGAATCGGTGCTGCTGCGCCCATACAACATGGCGACGCGCGCAGCACCTTTCGATTCGCTACGCGTCGCGGATATCGGCGATGTCGCGATCAATCCGTACAACCTGCTCGATTCGATCGGCCGCATCGAGCGCGCTTACCGCGAGATCCTGAAACACGACTGCAAGCCGCTCACGCTGGGCGGCGATCACACCATCGCGCTGCCGATCCTGCGCGCGATCCATGCGAAGCACGGCAAGGTCGGGCTGATTCATATCGACGCCCACGCGGACGTCAACGACACGATGTTCGGCGAGAAGATCGCGCACGGCACGCCGTTCAGGCGCGCGGTGGAAGAGGGCTTGCTCGATTGCTCGCGCGTCGTGCAGATCGGCCTGCGCGGCACCGGTTACGAAGCCGGCGATTTCGACTGGTGCCGCGACCAGGGTTTCCGCGTCGTGCAGACGGAAGAGTGCTGGAACAAATCGCTCGCGCCGCTGATGGACGAAGTGCGCGCGCAAATGGGCGATGGCCCCGTCTACATCACGTTCGATATCGACGGCATCGATCCCGCATTTGCGCCCGGCACCGGCACGCCGGAAATCGCAGGGTTGACGGTGCCGCAGGCGCTCGAGATCGTGCGCGGCGCGCGGGGGCTGAATATCGTCGGCGCGGATCTGGTGGAGGTTGCGCCACCCTATGACCCGTTCGGGACGACGGCGCTGCTGGGCGCGAACCTCGCGTTCGAGTTGCTGTGCGTGCTGCCGGGCGTCGAGTATCGCGCGGCGAGATAAGACGCGGATCGCGCGGCGAGACGCGCGCTTCAGTGCCGCAGCGGCCGAGGTACGCGAGTCGATGTGAAAAAGCCGCCAGAAACAGGCGGCTTTTTCGTATGGCGTCACGCGTAAGCGCGGCGTCGCCCCGACACGAGCAGCAGATAGCACACCGCGCCGAGCGCGAGCGCGGGCAGCGTCGCGCCGAGATTCGGCAGCCATTGATTGATCGCGTGATACGCCGCGATCCCGATGCCCCACGCGATGAACGCGCTCACATGCCAGCCGCCGGAAAAACCGTAGCGTCCTTCGACGGACCCGAGCGCGGCGGCGTCGATGCGGCGCTTGCGCACGATGAAGTGATCGGCCAGCACGACGCCGAAGAGCGGCGCGAACACCGAGCCGATCAGCAACAGGAAGTTCTGATACTTGCCCATCGCGACGACGAGCGCGACGAGCGTGCACAGCGCGCCGAACGCGCATGAGAGCATCGGCACGCTGGCGCGCGCCCAGAACGTGCCCGTCGATACGGCCGCGGAGTGGATATCGGCGAAGGCGTTGTCGATTTCGTCGATCAGAATGAGGAAGAGCGCGATGCCGCCGCCGGCCTGCGCGAACGCGGTCGTGAGAAGCGCATCGCCGCCGCCCGCCGCGAGTCCGTAGATCGCGCCGAGCGCATAGAACCACAGATTCGCGATGCCGTAGCCGAGCAGCGTGCCGCGGAACGCGCCGCCGGCGCTTTTGCCGAAGCGCGTGTAATCGGCGATGAGCGGCAACCACGAGAGCGGCATCGCGACGACGAGGTCGATGCCCGCGCCGAACGCCAGCTCGCCCGTGCCGGGGCGCGACAGCAGCGCGGCGAGATCGTGCTGCGCGAGCAGATTCCACGTGAGCCAGCCCGCGCCGCCGAGCAGCAGCCAGATGCCCCAGGTTCGCAGGAAACGCCGCACGAACGAAAGCGGCCCGCTGACCGCGAGCAGCGTCGCGAGTGCGCCGAAGATGAGCGTCCAGACGAGCGGCATCGAAAGGTGGAAGGATTGCTTCGCGAGCGCATCGGCGGAATCGCGCATCACGATGATCTCGAACGAGCCCCAGCCGACGAGCTGCACCGCGTTGAGCACCGCCGGCACCGACGCGCCGCGCACGCCGAGCGTCGGGCGCAGCGACGACATCGCCGCGAGCCCCGTATCCGTGCCGACGACACCCGCCAGCGCGAGCAGCACGACGCCGATCACCGTGCCGATGACGATCGCCGTCAGCGCGTGCGGCAACGACAATCCCGGCACGAGCAGCGCACCCGCCTGCGCGACCAGCAGCCCGATGCCGAGCGAGAACCACAGCGCGAAGGCATCGCCCGTGCCGAAGGCGCGCCGTTCCGGCGGAACCGGCGTGAGCGGCGCGTAGGTCGAGGTTTCGCCGTGCGCCGCGGCGTTCGTGGTGTGCTCTTGCCCCATCGGATTGCGTCCTTGTCGTGTCGTAGCGTGGTTTCCGGGCGCGCGGCCCGCTTCGTGCGAGTCCGCCGCTGTCAGGCTGTCATAATGACCCGATTCCGCGACCGCGCCGCGCCTTCCCTGAAGGGCGAGATTATCGCCGCGATCCACCCAACTGCGTCAATCCGCATCGCACAGCACATGTTCGAAGAAAACCGTGGCAACGTTCCGCTCGCGGAGCGCCTGCGCCCCCGCACCATCGACGACGTGATCGGCCAGAAACATCTGCTCGGTCCAAACAAGCCGCTGCGCGTCGCGTTCGAATCGGGTGAGGCGCATTCGATGATTCTCTGGGGCCCGCCCGGCGTCGGCAAGACCACGCTCGCGCGCCTCATGGCCGATGCGTTCCACGCGCAGTTCATCTCGCTCTCGGCGGTGCTCTCGGGCGTGAAGGACATCCGCGAGGCGGTGGAGACGGCGCAGATCCATCGCGCGAACGGGCACCAGACGCTCGTGTTCGTCGACGAAGTGCATCGCTTCAACAAGAGTCAGCAGGATGCGTTCTTGCCGCACGTGGAGTCGGGCCTGTTCGTGTTCGTCGGCGCGACGACCGAGAATCCTTCGTTCGAGGTGAACAGCGCGCTCTTGTCGCGGGCGGCGGTCTACGTGCTGAAAAGTCTCGACGCCGATGAACTGAAAGAGCTGCTCGAACGCGCGACGAAGGAACTCGGCGGACTGACGTTCACCGACGAAGCCCGCGACGCGCTGATCGGCTCCGCCGACGGCGACGGCCGCAAGCTGCTGAACAATCTGGAGATCGTCGCGCGCGCGGCGGCGCAGCAAAAGCAGACCGACATCGACGGTGCGCTCCTCGGCAGCGCGCTCGCCGAGAATCTGCGGCGCTTCGACAAGGGCGGCGACGCGTTTTACGACCAGATCAGCGCGCTGCACAAATCCGTGCGCGGCAGCAATCCGGACGCCGCGCTCTACTGGTTCTGCCGCATGCTCGACGGCGGCGCTGACCCGCGTTATATGGCGCGGCGCATCGTGCGCATGGCGTGGGAGGACATCGGTCTGGCCGATCCGCGCGCCGCGCGCATCGCGCTCGATGCGGCCGAGACGTACGAGCGGCTCGGAACGCCGGAAGGTGAACTGGCGCTCGCACAGGCGCTCATCTATCTGGCGGTCGCGCCCAAGTCGAACGCGGGCTACAACGCGTACAACGAGGCGCGGCGCTTCGTCGGCAAGGATCAGTCGCGCGGCGTGCCGGTGCATCTGCGAAACGCGCCGACCAAGCTGATGAAGGAGCTTGGCTACGGACACGAGTACCGCTACGCGCACGACGAGCCCGACGCCTACGCGGCGGGCGAAACGTATCTGCCCGACGGCATGCGCGACCCGTACTGGTATCAGCCGACGCCGCGCGGACTCGAAGGCAAGATCGGTGAAAAGCTCGCGCGTCTTGCGGAACTCGACGAAGCCTGGCGGCGCGAACATCGCGACGAAAAGAAGCGATGAAATCCACGGCGTTCGTTTCGCGCGCGGGCAAACTGCGTTTCGCCGGGCGGACGGCCGATCGCCCCCGGCGCGCAATGACCGTGCGCTAAAATCGGTCTTTCCGATTACTTAACAAAGCTGCCCCGCCATGCTCGACATACAAACCCTCCGCAAAGACCTGGACGGCGTCGCGAAGCGCCTCGCCGATCGAGGCTATACGCTCGACGTCGCCGCTTTCGCCGCGCTCGAAGCCGAGCGCCGCGAGATCCAGACCCGCACCGAAGAACTGCAGGCGCGCCGCAACAGCCTGTCGAAACAGATCGGCGCGATGAAGGGCCGCGGCGAGGACACGTCTGCGGTGATGGCGGAAGTGGGCGGCATCGGCGACACGATGAAGGAATCGGCGGCGAAGCTGGAGGATATCCAGAAGCGTCTGTCGGACCTGATGCTGACCGTGCCGAACCTGCCGCACGAGAGCGTGCCGGTCGGCAACGACGAGACGCAGAACGTCGAAGTGCGGCGCTGGGGCGCGCCGCGTTCGTTCGACTTCGAGATCAAGGATCACGTCGATGTCGGCGCGCCGCTCGGCCTCGATTTCGAAACGGGCGCGAAGCTTTCGGGCGCGCGCTTCACGTTGCTGCGCGGGCCGATTGCGCGGCTGCATCGCGCGCTCGCGCAGTTCATGATCGATACCCACACGGAGCAGCACGGCTATACCGAGGCGTACACGCCGTATATCGTGAATCCGGAGATTCTCTACGGTACGGGCCAATTGCCCAAGTTCGCCGACGACATGTTCCGAGTCGAGAAGGGCGGCGACGAGAACACGGTCACGCAGTATTTGATCTCGACGTCCGAGATCTCGCTGACCAACACGGTGCGCGACAGCATCCTCGAAGCCAGTGCGCTGCCGGTGAAGCTCACCGCGCATTCGCCGTGCTTCCGTTCCGAAGCGGGCTCATACGGGCGCGACACGCGCGGCCTGATTCGCCAGCATCAGTTCGACAAGGTCGAGATGGTGCAGGTCGTGTCTCCGCAGCATTCTTATGCCGCGCTCGACGAGATGGTCGGGCAAGCGGAGACGATCCTCCAGAAGCTGGAACTGCCGTATCGCGTGATTACGCTCTGCACGGGCGATATGGGTTTCTCGGCCGCGAAGACGTTCGATCTCGAAGTGTGGCTGCCTGCACAGAACACGTATCGGGAGATTTCGAGCTGCTCGAATACGGAGGCGTTCCAGGCGCGTCGCATGCAGGCGCGCTTTCGCAATGCGCAGGGCAAGCCCGAGTTCGTGCATACGCTGAACGGTTCGGGGCTGGCGGTCGGACGCACGCTCGTCGCGGTGCTCGAGAACTTCCAGAACGCGGACGGTTCGGTGACGATTCCGGCGGTCTTGCGTCCGTACATGCGCGGTGTGGAAAGAATCGAAGTTTCCGCATCGGCGTGACGTTTATTTTCAAAAAGGCTCTTGGAAAGCACGAAAGAGTTCGATATACTTTCGTTCTTCGTTGAGCAACGACCCGCTCAGCGAGGGCCGATCGAAGTAAAACGCGGTTGGTAGACGGAGAGGTGGCAGAGTGGTCGAATGTACCTGACTCGAAATCAGGCGTACGGTTTTCCCGTACCGTGGGTTCGAATCCCACCCTCTCCGCCAAGACACAAAAACCCCGCAAGTCGCAAGACTGCGGGGTTTTGATTTTGGACTGCCGCTTCCGCGAAGAAGCGCCGCTCCGGTTGACGGAACGGCTTGCTCGGTTCACCTCAAGTCGTACATCGCGCGATATCGAACCGCAGCTCCGGCTCGGGCACTCCGCCATCGTCACTGGACGACTGCTGCACCTTCACGATCGATCCATAAGCCGAAGGCGTCAGCGTCACCAGCCACGCATTGGAGCCGACCAGCAACTCCGTCGTGCCTTGATCGAGCCGCGTTTGCGCGGACGGAATCATGCGTTGCAAGCAATTCGATATATCCGAGGCAGGCCGCGCCGACGAAACGTGTATCACGGGCTTCGACGCGCGCAGTTCGGGACCGCTCGTCGAACTGCAGGCGGCGAGGGCGGCGATGCCCGACGACAGAACGGAAATCAGCGCAAATCGAGACAGGTTCATAACGCTCCGACAGGTTCGAAATCGGGCCACTAAAACACAAACGCGCTTTCATCACAAGGCCGAGCGACGATCGCGGCGCATCGCAAAACGCGCGCTCGAAGCCCACAGATGCAGTGCCCATGGGGCTTTCCAAGCAGCGGCCCTACGCGGGAGTGCTATCATCGGGCCCATTGTCCTCGCGCGCCGCCCGCCTCGAACACCGGTTAAAACATGCGCGCGAGGCGGCACGAACCCATCGCATTGCTCAATGGCCATCACGCTCAAGACACCCGCCGACATCGAAAAGTTGCGCATCTCCGGCCGCATGGCCGCCGAAGTCCTCGCGATGATCGCCGAACACGTCCGCCCGGGCGTCACCACCGACGAACTCGACGCCATCTGCAATCGCTTCATCGTCGACGAATTGAAGGCCATTCCTGCCAACGTCGGCTATATGGGCTTTCCCAAGACGGTCTGCACCTCGGTGAATCACGTCGTGTGCCACGGCATTCCCGGGCCGAAAGAACTGAAAGACGGCGACATCATCAACATCGATGTCGCGATCATCAAGGATGGCTACTACGGCGACACGAGCCGCATGTACTACGCCGGCACCCCGAGCGCCGAAGCACGCCGTCTCACGGAAACGACCTACGAAGCGATGGTTGCCGGCATGCGCGAAGTGCGCCCGGGCGCGACGCTCGGCGATGTCGGCTTCGCGATTCAGAGCGTCGCGCATCGCGAGGGTTTTTCCGTGGTGCGCGAGTATTGCGGCCACGGCATCGGCCGGGTGTATCACGAGGACCCGCAGGTGCTGCATTACGGCCAGCGCGGCGCGGGCATGCGCCTGAAGCCGGGACTCGTCTTCACCATCGAACCGATGATCAACGCCGGCCGCGCCGCCACGCAGCAGTCGCGCGACGGCTGGACCGTGACGACCAAAGATCGCTCGCTTTCCGCGCAATGGGAGCACATGGTCGCCGTCACCGACGACGGCTTCGAACTGCTTACGCCGTGGCCGGACGGCACGGGAAGCTATGCGACGCCATGAGCGCGGTCGCCTTATCGTGTGCGCTGTAAAGCACTTTCCAGGATTTAGGAATTGACGGGGTCGCCCGTTCGGTTGAAGCTATGTCCATGGCACGAGCGCCGCACCGGCCGACAGAGCCGTTAGCGCATCAGCCAGAGAGCCAGAGAGAAATAGCCCGCATGAGTCCCTCATTGACCGTCAGCCGCATCGGTGCGCACCAAGGATCGGTTTTGCGCGAGCTTCGCACGGCATCGCTGCGTGAAGCGCCGTATGCATTCGGCGAAACGCTGGAAGACGCGCTGCTCGTCGACCCGTCGTTGTTCGACGATACCGCGGCGCTGCATGCGAATTCGCCCCGACTCGCGACGTTTCTGCTCTACACCGAAGGTCATCCCTGCGGTCTCGTGCACGCGTACATCGAAGAGGCGCCGAGCGCGCGCGCGTTCGTGAACGCGCTGTGGGTGGCGCCGGCTGTGCGGCATCTGCGCGGCGGCGAGTTGCTCGTGAACGTCGCGTCGCAGTGGCTCGTCGGACAGGGCGTCGCCGAGGTGCATGCGTGGATCTCCGAGGAGAATCGCACCGCGGTGCGCTTCTATGAGCGTCTCGGTTTTGGCCCCACCGGCGATCGTCGCGCAATGCCGTCTCACGAAGAAGAAGCCGAGTCGCTCTTCGTGCGCCACATGCACCCCGAAGAGCACGCCTAACTCCCGTTAGTTCTCGCTCTGTCATCGCTTCTCGCGTGCCCGCGTGGCACACACTTCTCGTTTTCGATAGCTGAAATCGGTCCTAAAAATTATGGCCGTGTGCGACAACGCCTGTAAAATACGCAAAATTTTTGGCCGTTCCTATGTCGCTCAACAAAACGCCCTTCTTCGAACTGCGCAGCGGCTCCGTCGACACGCTTCTCTTCGTCGTCAAGACTTCCGACCTCGATGCCCTGCGTAACGAACTCACGCGGCGCTTCGAAGCAACTCCCGAATTCTTCGCAGGCGATGTCGTCGCAATCGACGTGCGTCGTCTCGCTGATTCCGCGAAGGGCGGCGAAGGCGAGCGCGTGTCGCTCGCCGCGCTCGAGACGCTGCTGAAGAGCGTGCGCATGCGTCCGATCGGCATCGTCGCGCTTCCCGCGCAGACGTGGGCGATTCAATGGGCGAACGAAGGCGGCCTGCCGATTCTCGAAGCGCGCGACCGGCGCGGCGCGCCGAAGCCTTCGGTCGACGAGGCGAAGCCGAACACCGAAGCCGCTGCGGTGATCGAGGCGGCCGTCGCGAAGGAGCCGGCGCCCGCGTCGCTGCCCGCACCCGCGACCATCATCGACCGGCCGCTGCGCTCGGGCCAGCAGGTCTACGCGAAGGGCGATCTCATCGTGCTCGGACTCGTGTCGTACGGGGCCGAAGTGATCGCCGAAGGCAATATCCATATCTATGCGCCGTTGCGCGGCCGCGCGCTCGCGGGCGTGCACGGCAATCTCGAGGCGCGGATCTTCTGCACCTGTCTCGAGCCGGAACTCATCTCCATCGCGGGCATCTATCGGACGACTGAAAACCCGCTGCCGGCCGACGTGCTCAGCAAGGCCGTACAAATCTGGCTGAACGAAGAAAAACTCATGATCGAACCGCTGCGACTGACCTGACGGGTTGGATCGACTCGCGCGCCCGATGCCCCGGCGCGCGCCCGAAAGCAACGCGAGCGGACCTATTGACGAACACAAGGTACTTGTATGGCAAAAATCATTGTGGTGACTTCGGGGAAGGGCGGCGTCGGCAAGACGACCACCAGCGCGAGCTTCGCATCGGCGCTCGCATTGCGCGGCCACAAGACGGCCGTGATCGACTTCGACGTCGGTCTGCGCAATCTCGACCTCATCATGGGTTGCGAACGCCGCGTGGTGTACGACCTGATCAACGTCATTCAGGGCGAAGCCAATCTGCATCAGGCGCTCATCAAGGACAAGAAGTGCGAGAACCTCTACATCCTGCCGGCGTCGCAGACGCGCGACAAGGATGCGCTCACGCTCGAGGGCGTCGAGAAGGTCATCAACGAACTGATCAAGATGGATTTCGAGTACATCGTCTGCGATTCGCCGGCGGGCATCGAATCCGGCGCGCTGATGGCGATGCACTTCGCCGATGAAGCGCTCATCGTGACGAATCCCGAAGTGTCTTCCGTGCGCGACTCGGACCGCATTCTCGGCATCCTGTCGTCGAAGACCAAGCGCGCGATCGAAGGAAAGGAGCCCGTCAAGGAGCATCTGCTCATCACGCGTTACAACCCGAAGCGTGTCAGCGAGGGCGAAATGCTGTCGCTCTCCGACATTCAGGAAATCCTGCGCATCGAGCTGATCGGCGTGATTCCGGAATCGGAAGCGGTGCTGCATGCGTCGAACCAGGGCTTGCCGGCCGTGCATCTCGATGGCACGGATGTCGCCGAATCGTACAAGGACGTGGTGTCGCGCTTCCTCGGGGAAGAAACGGCGCTGCGCTTCACGGATTATCACAAGCCTGGTCTGCTGCAACGCATCTTCGGCACCAAGTAAGGGGACGCAATGTCGATTCTTTCGTTTTTGCTGGGCGAGAAAAGAAAGTCCGCTTCGGTCGCGAAGGAACGCTTGCAGTTGATCATTGCGCACGAGCGCGCGGGTGGCAAAGCCGCCGCCGATTATCTGCCGGCGTTGCAACGAGAACTCGTTGCGGTGATTTCGAAGTACGTGAAGATTTCCGATGACGATATTCGAGTGAGCCTCGAGCGTCAGGACGACCTCGAAGTGCTGGAAGTGAAGATCGAGATTCCGCAGGCGTAACGCGTAGCGCTTGCGCGCGCGGCATCGCGTCGGCTCAGGCCGCGCGAGCATCGCGGAAAGGAGCAAAGCCAGGATCCGACGATCCTGGCTTTTGTTTTTGCGCGCTATCGTTTGCGCGCGCGATTCGTTCGACCAGTGCGCGCCTTTCATCAATATTCGGTTGCACATTGGGTGTCGTTGTAATGCTCGCTTTGTCCTCCTTCTGACGTTCCCGCGCATTGAGTGCGTATCGGCGGCGCGCTGCGTCGCCGGTTGCATCGATCCGCGCCATGTGGCGCTCAATGTCTCGAACGAAGAAGAGGTACGTCATGAAAACATCCCTCCGCACGCTGCTCGCCCGAACCGCGCTGGTCGTCGCCGGCGCGATCACCGTAACGGCTGCGTCTGCCGCCGAAGTCGTGATCGTTGCGCCGAGTGCGCCGCCCGCGCCGCGCTACGAGGCCGCGCCGCCAGCGCGTGCGGGATATGTGTGGGATCGCGGTCACTGGAACTGGGAGCATGGCCGCTACGTGTGGGTCGGCGGTCATTGGGAAGCCGAGCGTGTCGGTCATCGATGGGTACCGGGCGAATGGGTCGGACACGGCGCGCGGTATCGCTGGGTGCCGGCGCACTGGGCGTGATGGGAGGACGCAGATGAAGCGGCTCCTGCTCGTCCTCATGGCTGTCGTGCTCGCCGATGCGCTCGCGGGCTGCATCGTCGTGCCGGCGCATCCTTACGCGTATCGGCCGGCGCACGTCTACGTGTATTGACGGCCTATTTCAGCGGCGCTTCGTCCTTCGTTCCGGCGGGCGCCGCTTCGCCGCCCTCGGGCAGTTCCGGCGACGGCGCGAGCTTTTCCAGCGGCGTCATGTATCTCGCCGACAGCGCTTCGTAGAGCGGCGGCGCGAAGAGGCGCGACATGCGGCTCGAGATCAGCGCCGCCGCCATCAGCGAGATCACGAGCGCGTGGCCGTCGATCATCTCCATCACGATGACGAACGCGGTGATCGGCGACTGCGTGACGGCGGCGAGATAGCCGACCATTGCGAGCGCGATCAGCATGGGCAAGGACATCTGCGGGAAGAGCACGTGCAGGACGTTGCCGAAACCCGCGCCGATCGACAGCGACGGCGCGAAGATCCCGCCCGGAATGCCGGGCAGGTACGAACCGATCATCGAGATCATTTTGAGGAGCGGATAGAGCATCGACAGATGCTCGCGCCCTTCGAGCAGGCCGCGCGCCTCGGCGTATCCGCTGCCGAAGGTCGTGCCGCCGGCCAGCAATCCGACGACGGCAATGATGAAGCCGCAGAGCGCCGCGAACGCGACCGGCCGCGACGCATGGAGGTGTCTCAGCGACGCGGGAATCCATTTGCTCGTGTTGAGCAGCAGCCAGCAGAAGACGCCGCCCGCAATACCGGTGACGATGCCCGTCACGACGACCGCCACAGCGAAGAACCTCGGGAACTGCGCGCCGGCCCGGATCGTGCCGAAGTACGTGTAATTGCCGCTCACTCCGAGCGCGATGACACCCGCGATGATGATGCCCGTAATGAGCACGCCGCTTGTGCGAACTTCGAAGCTGCGCGTGAGCTCCTCGATCGCGAACACGATGCCGGCGAGCGGCGTGTTGAATGCCGCCGACAGGCCGGCCGCCGCGCCCGCGAGCACGAGTTGCCGTTCGATCAGCGAATTTGAGCGCGGGTAGAAGCGCCGCATGTTGAACATCAGCGCCGCGCCGATCTGCACAGTCGGACCTTCGCGGCCGATGGTCAGTCCGCCGAGTATCGCGACGAGCGAGACGCCGATCTTGGCGACGAGAATGCGCAAGGTGAGCAGTCGCCCGCCCGCCGCCGATGTCGGGCTGTCCAGCACGGCGATGACCTGCGGAATGCCGCTGCCTTCGGATCCACGGAAGAATCGCCGCGTGACGAAGACGCAGAGCGCCGCGGCGGCGGGCGTGATCACGAGCGGCAGCCAGGCATGCTCACTGCGGATAGCGGAAAAGACGCTGAAGCCCCAGTCGATCAGCCGGGCGTAGTAGACGGCGACGAGCCCGACCAGGATCGCACCGAGCCAGAAGATGCCGTAACGGCGCCACAGGCTGCGTGTGCGTCGCATGGTGACGGCCGAGAAGGAACGCAGCACGCGGATCATGCGATGGCCGTCGGCGAAGCGGTGGATGCGCAGGGTACTGCGGAGGCCAGAAAAAAGAACAGGCGCGAGGCTTTCGCCGGGCGCCCAAGAAACGCTCCCGCCATAAGCAGGAGCGGAGAGGAGAGAAGAGCCGTCAGGTCAGCCCGGAAAGCGAGCCGCACGAACAGCATTAAGTGCTCAGAGCAAGCGCGCAGTGGAAAGTTCACTCGACTTGAAATTTATTTGTAGGTCCGGTGTGCGACGCCGGCACTCGGTATCAGGCGGTGAGGACTTCGAAAGCAAGCACCGCGAGGAGCGCGCCCACATTCGCGATGACCGCTTCGAAGAGCATGCCTCGCCACGTCGCCGGACGAAACTTCACCGCGAGCAGCAGTGCCGCGATTAGTGCGATTGCAATTATCGCGACGAGGTGGGAACTCTGCAGATGAATGCGCATGTCGGCCTCCGGTTCTGGTCTCGCGGCATTGTTTTCCGCGACCTGTTTTTGTCGAAGTTGCTCGAGTATAGGCAGCGGCATATTGACTGGAAAGCGGACAAAAAAGTCATTTTGCCGCCAGCTTGCCGACTGCCATCGAGTGTTACTTTGAAATACGCGTTGATTCAGGGAATTTTCTTTTCAGCCTAGGTACAAACCCCGTATGTGCGCCGCGCCATTCCCGGCGGCGCCGAAACCGCAAGTCCGTGGAGCATTCGCCAGATGACTTCCCCGACGACACGTTCTCTCGAAGTCGATTTCTTTCGAGGAATCGTGCTGCTCATTATCGCGGTGGACCATATAACGGGAAGCGTGCTTTCGCGCTTTACGCTGCATCAATATGCATTCTGCGATTCCGCAGAAGTTTTCGTGTTTCTTGGGGGTTATGCGTCGGCGGCGGCTTATACGGCGCTTGCGACTCGCCGTAGCGATTCAGCCGCGCGCCGACGCTTTTTCAAACGCAGTTGGGAAATCTATCGCGCGTACCTGTTCACGGCGTTTCTGATGCTGATCGGCGGCGCGCTCCTGATGGCGCTGAAGGTCGATACGCCGATGGTCCAGTACACCGAGTGGCCGAACTTCCTCGTGAGACCGTTCGGCCTGACCGTCGATATCGCTCTGCTGCGTCAGCAGCCTTATCTTTCCGCGGTGCTGCCGATGTACTCGGTTTTCGCGCTCGCCGTCCCGGTCATCGTTCCGCTCGCGCAGAAAAAGCCGGTCATCGCGATGTTCGGCAGTCTGCTCGTGTGGCTCGCGGCCATGCCGCTCTTGCGCTTTTTGCCGGGTACCTACGGCGAAGCGTGGTCGTTCAACCCGTTCGCCTGGCAACTGATGTTCATGACCGGCATCCTGTCGCGCGTCCAGCCAATCAGCGACGCATTTCATGCCGGCCGTGCCGCGCGCTGGCTGACCGCAGGCGCGATTGCCCTCGCGCTGACGTTCGCGTTTTTCAAGCTCTTCCTCGAAACCCAGGCGCCGCCGGGATACATGAAGCAGAACCTCGCGACGCTGCGCATCGTGAGCTTTGCGGCGATCGCGTGGATCGTCGCGCGCGGGGTGTATTCGGGATGGGTCGGCAGACTCGCGCGCAAGTTGCCCGGCATCGTGACGATCGGCCAGCAGGGGCTCGTGTGCTTCATCGCGGGAACGTGCGTATCGCTCGTGCTGGATTCGGCACTGCGCGCAATGGGCGTGCTCGGGCTCGGGCGCTACCCGTCGCACTGGATTCTGGGGCTCATCGCAGATGGCATCGCCATCGCGAGTCTGCTCGTGCTTGCGCGCTTCTGGGCCGACCGCAAGGCGGCGAAGGCAGCGCGCGCGAACGGCGTCGAACGGCCGGCGCCGCGCATTCCGGTAATCAAGGGCAGGCCGGTGCCTGCCCATGTCACGAACCAGCGCGATCGCTAGGCGCGCCGGTTGCCCACTCTCATTCGAGCGTGATGTTGCGCGTCTCACGCATGCACAGCACCGCGATGAGGCTCACCGCCGCGGCGGCCGACACATAGCCGCCCACCCACGTCAGCCCGCCGCGATTGGCGAGCAGTTGCGCGATATACGGCGCGACCGACGCACCCAGAATCCCGCCCAGGTTGTACGCGACGCCGGCGCCCGTGTAGCGCACGTTCGTCGGAAAAAGCTCGGGCAGGAGGGCGCCCATCGGCGCGAAGGTGACGCCCATCAGGAACAGCTCGATCGTGAGGAAGAGCGCGACCTGGATCGTATCGCCGCTGCCGAGGAGCGGGGCCATCGCGAAGCCGGACAGAATCGCGAGCAGGCAGCCGACAATCAGCACAGGCTTGCGTCCGAAGCGGTCACTCGCGATTGCGGAAATCGGCGTGGCGATCGCCATGAACAGCACGGCGAAGCACAGGAGTCCCAGAAACGTCTCGCGCGCGAAATGCAGCTTGGCGACGCCGTAGGACAGCGAGAACACCGTCGAGATGTAAAAGAGCGTGTAGCAGACGACCATCGCGAACGCGCCGAGCAGCGTCGGCACGAGATGGCTCGACAGCAGCGTCGCGACGGGCACCTTCACGCGCTCCTCGCGCTCGACAGCCGCGCGGAACGCCGGCGTCTCCGCGATCTTCAGGCGCACGTAGAGGCCGAGCGCGACCAGCACGGCGCTCACGATGAACGGCACGCGCCAGCCCCAACTGCGGAACTGCTCATCGGAGAGCGACAGCGCGAGACCGAAGAAGAGGCCGTTCGACGCGAGGAAGCCGATCGACGGTCCGAGCTGCGGAAACATGCCGAAGAGACCGCGCTTGCCTTTTGGCGCGTATTCAGTCGCGAGCAGCGCGGCGCCGCCCCATTCGCCGCCGAGGCCGATGCCCTGCCCGAAGCGCAGGACGCACAGCAGGATCGGCGCGAGGCTGCCGATCGAATCGTAGCCGGGGACGAAGCCGATGAGTGTCGTCGAGACGCCCATCACGAGCAGCGAAGCGACGAGCGTGGATTTGCGGCCGATGCGGTCGCCGAAGTGACCGAACAGGAACGAGCCGATCGGTCGCGCGAAAAACGCGATGCCGAACGTGACGAATGCGGAGAGCGCCTGCGCGGCGGGCGAGTCGTGCGGAAAGAACACCGGTCCGATGACGAGCGCGGCGGCGGTCGCATAGACATAGAAGTCGTAGAACTCGATCGCGGTGCCGATGAAGCTCGCGAAGATAACGCGAGAAGCGCTTTGGGAACCGTCGCCGGGCTTTGCGGCGGAAAGCGAGGGTGAGGCCATGTTGTCTCCGTTGTCGTGTTGCCGTGGTGCGAAGCATTGTCGCGCGCATCGCCGGGTGAGAGCGATCGGAATGACGAGCGATGTCGTCGCGCGACGCGAGTCAGCTTTTTGTAGGGATTGCGATGCGATGGCAGGAAAGCCAGCTTTGACGGCGCGCACGAGTAACGCGCAATGTCGCGGCGCAGTCGGGCTGCGCTCAGGCGCTTCGCGCGGCGCGCGGGATGGGCGCGAGGCGAAGGCCGCCGGAACCGGTCCGGCAGGGGTGCCGAAAATTATAACGAGCGTGCGGGGTGCGCGCTGATCAATCGATGGTCGTCGCCTGCGGCGAGTGCGAGGTTTGCAACTGGAACTGGCCGTTGTCGTTGAACATCCAGCCTTCGAAAAGCTCCAGCTGATCTTTTCCGTTCAAAAGACGCGCGGGCGGTGCGGGCAGCGGCGACGCGCGGCGCAGCGAGGCGAGCGCGGTGGCTTCGGCTTCGTCGTCGCCATTGGTGCGATACACCGACGATTCGACGAGCCGCCCGCCGCGGTCCACCGTGAACGACACGAGCACGAACGAGCGCAGCATCGCCTGCGGCGCGCCTTTCAGAACGAGCGACGGATTACGCTCGAAGATGCGCTGGGCGATGCGTGCCTTGTATTCGTCGAGCGTCAGGACGGGCACGGCCGGCGCGGCGGCGCGCGCGGCGACGACGCTCGGCGGCGGCGTGATCATGCAGGCGCTCATCGCAAACGCGCCGATGAGCGCAATGGCGATAGAGCAGGAACGTGACGCGGACATCGCAGGTAAAGACGAACTGGCGTTACTTATATGGTAGTCGCTGCAAAGGCCGTAAGTGGAACAAATGCGTGCGGTAGCGCGCGCTCGGGCGCGCGACTTGCTGCCGATGATTTCATTCGACGACACTCGAGGAGGGCGCCATGAACAGCGAAACGAATAGTCCGGACGACGGCAAGGCCGCCGAGCACAGCGACAACGAGAAAAGCAAGCTGCCGGAGCGCGACGATGAAAACCGCAAGCAAGGCCCGAACGACAGGCCGGGCAAGCAGACGGGCGAGGGCGAGGCGCCGGTCGGCTGAGACGCGCAGCGCGTGTACGGCATCGGCGAGGCGGTGCTATCGTAGATAGGGGATATCCCCGCTAACGGGAGGATGCCATGTCACGCAAGAACCATCCGGCACCGTCGGGCGCGCCCGCGCGGCAGCAGCAACCGGCCACGGCCGCACATTCGAAGAGTGAATCGAAACGTGCCGCGCCCAAGCCGGATGCGGCCAAGGCGGAGCCGGTTCCACACGTTCGTCCGCCGGTCAGGTCCGACGACAATTGATGCGCGTCGTTGACGGTCTCATCGTCAGTCTGTGTAGGGTTTGACGAGCTCGGCGCAGCGCACCGGCGCGGTGGAACGGGTCGTTCCCGTCTCTGCCGCGCGCGTTTCCACGCAGCGATAGAGGCTATTGTTTTTCTGAAGCACGTACGTGTCTTCAAAGAGCCCGGAGTTGCGCGCGGCCACGCTCGTCACTGCGACGATTCCATACCCGTTCTGGATCAGGTCGAAGAGCGTTGCCTCGGTCGCGCGCCATTGCGCGTTCGGTTGGGGCTGGGCATGCGCCGGCAGGCTTGCGGCGACGACGCAGCCGAAGAGGATCGGCATGATGCGGCCTGGCTTCATGGGGGTTCTCCGCGTTGTTATCGACGAGGCGGTTAGATGGCGTGCGGGCCATTGTGTTCACATCGATTTTTTGCCAAGCGCGTGATTGGGCTTGCTGGAAGAGCAAAAAAAGGCCTCGCTTGCTGCGAGGCCCAAGTCCAGCTTACCCATTGAGGGCCCCCTTCGACCGAGATGGGGAGACTCGGGAAGGAGGAAGGGCGAAGATACGTGGCGCGCGGCGCGTGGGCTACGCGTATCGTCTGAATTTCAACGCAACGCGGTGGCGGCTTCCTGCTAACCATAAGGATGTCGAAACGAACGAATGCAGCGAGGTACTTGCGCTTTCACTACAGCGCTGCGAGGGGGAACCGCGTTGCAGCCATAGAAATTGGCACCGACGGCCGTCCGATAACTCAATCTGATTTCCCCGAGTACCTCCAGAAACAACAAAGCCCCGTAAGCGTTTGAACTTACGAGGCTTTCTTTCGTTTTTGGCGGAGGCGGTGTCCGCCAATCATGTTGATGGGATGGGAGTGTCGGAGATGCGGATAGCATCAGTCCACCATCCGGTCCACCATTGCGCGATCTCCTTGGGGAAGTAGATATATGCCGCGTGTTATCGGGGTAGTGCCAAAACAGACCGCAAGCTAAACTCTGTGTAGCTGCGGGGACCAACTAAATAATCAGCCAGGGGAAGCGCGACATGCGGCTTTGCGTCGACTGCAGGCACTATCGCTTGAACCTCCAGACTTTCCCTAGCAACATTGGCGCGGCGGCCAAGTATGCGGTGTGCGCCGTCAAGCTTGCACAGGTTGAGGATGCCACTAAGCGTGACTCAGTCACGGGCGTAATCGTTGCGGACGAATCGAAACGTAGCCAAGCGATGTGTGCAATCCAGCGCGGTCCGAGCTTCCCGATCGATCTTATGTTTCGAGCATGCGGGCGGCGAGCGCGCTGGTTCGAAAGACGAGAGTCGGATCGTTGAGACCGAGTAAGCGGCGTAATTCACGAAGCACGAGAATGCCGGGGGCAGCCCCGGGACTGACGACGGGTGGTGACGACTCTCTGGTTGTTAGGCGCATTCCTTGGTAATGTCGGCCTGGGGCTAGAGTGCTTCCGCTTCCAGACGTGCAGTCGCACCGTGCGACGCTTGCGTTTTAGAATACATCTGACGTCTTGCCCGAATCATCTCCTTAATGAAAGCAATTCCGTCAGCCGGCATAGGCCCGTCAGCATGAATGGCAGCGAGCGTTGCTGTCAGATCGACATGCAGAACTTTGATTGTTATCTCAGGGCTCGACGGATGGACCCACCGTACGGTTCGATCAAGCTCACTGGGAAGAGTGGCCAACGCATCGATCTTCGGCGCGAGAATAATGGCGTCGACATGCGCCCCGGCGGCTATCTGCCGGGCCCGTTGAACATAAAACAGAGTTTGATAGATATCACTTTCAGCCAGCTTATTGTCGCCGCTGAAACGACTATGTGGTTCGACCGAGACATACCGGGGCTTGAACTTGGCATCGACTACTGCGATCGGCATCGACTTATCCATCAGGAAGAAATCTGGTCGGATCACCTGATATGTACGTCCGGTCCCGTCTAGAAGTGCATCGCGGGCAGTGTATTGATATTCGACTCCTATGCTCAGGTCAGATAACGACTCGGTCAGCAGACGTAGCGAGAACCGCTCAAAAATCACTGACATGTCGAATTCTAGACATTGCAGATCAGCAGACCTTCCCCCGAGTAAGTCTTCGGGAACATACCCAAACATGATCATGCGACATAGGCCAAGCACCAACCGATAACCCTCGGTCAATCGATTGATTGATTTCCCTGCCAGTTCTAGATCTTGTAACCGAACGAATTGCTTTCTGCAAATAGAGGACCAAACAAATTCTAATTTGCTAAGTCGCTGGCGTAACGAGATGTCGATATTTAGCTTTTGCGACGCCTCTAAACCCGCGAGCACGACTCGGTTCAAGCGGTTGTCAAGCGACAGCTCTGCGAAAACACAAGGAGCGCCGCCAGAAAACGGCTGCGTAAAAAACCGCGGCCAGTCAATGCTTCCACGTATACCGGGAACGACCTCGCGCTTCGTCTCATAATGGCGCGCCAGGTAACCTTGAGCCAAGTCCTCCGTAGCGACGGCCATCAATGTGGCAACCAGCACATCAAAGTCCACATGCGCGTCCCCTAGGGCCAGGGAAACCGGGCTGGAACTTTGATGCGCAAATTTCTTCAGAGAAATACCGAGAGAGAACAGAAAAAAAACAGTGAAATCTCGCGCCGACATATCCGGTACGACAGAATATACGGTATTCCCGACGCGCACCCGTCCTACCTTATGTGGAACTCGCCTCTTTACCCAATAACATGCCAGGTTCGGCTTGAAACGCCACTCGATTAAACGCCGCAAGCGAGCGTCGTCCTTCTCAGACAACGTCGTTGGATCGAACTCCGGAATAGCTCGGCCTTCCCCATCAATAATCACTGTTTTCATTCGAGACTCGGGCCGCGATGTTACTTTTCGGATTCAGCCGGTCCGCCCGGCGTCACTAGTCCAACCGACTCGACGGGCGGTTCTTCAACAGGTGCTTTGACCAACGAGCGGAGTGCGGCTATAAATTGCGTATCGTCGAAGTCGTTCATTCGACCAGTCGAAGAGACTAATGGCCCGAGAACCTCTGCTACTCGCGATCTATCAGAAAAGCAGTAGTCGACGATCAGCGGATGAATGTCGAATTGGAACCGTTCGCGAAGTTGTTTTATGGGATCGCCGCTTTCTGACACGCCAAAAAGAGCGTGCCCGATAGCACGATCAGGCTCAACTCCGACATTCAATAGCCGCGCATTGATTTCGTTCATGATAGACGCTACGCGTATTCCATCAATCGAGTTTGCCCAGCCTGAGGAAGGCCCAAATACTTCTCCATCCGGGACGAACTCTACGAATGCAAACCGACGGCGCAACGCGACATCTAGTAAGCTGACGCTTCTGTCGGCGGTATTCATCGTGCCGAGAAGATAAAGATTGTCCGGTATGTTTCGCTCAACCGTGGGATCCTGGGCGAGACGAAAGTTGATTCCGCGTTTATCGGCTTCAATAAAGGTGATCAGTTCGCCGAAAACCTTTGCCGTATCGGCGCGGTTGATTTCATCGATTAGTAGCAGCGTTGGACAGCCTTCCGCTGCCGTTTTGCATGCCTCCAGAAGCGCGCCTAATTGAGGAACAAATTTGTTGGTTACAGAGTCACGGTCTGGCCGCCAACCCCACACAAAATCCTCATAGCTGTATGAAGGATGAAACGTGACCGTAACCACGCTCGCTGAACCGTGCCGGCCCTTCCAAAACTCAGCGATAGCCTGAGCTGCGAAGGTCTTCCCCGTGCCCGGGGGACCGAACATCACCACGTTTTTTCGCGCCAGCAACACGTCGAGGTACG
The DNA here is from genome assembly GCF_023631365.1 of Caballeronia sp. INML2. Taxonomy (NCBI): domain Bacteria; kingdom Pseudomonadati; phylum Pseudomonadota; class Betaproteobacteria; order Burkholderiales; family Burkholderiaceae; genus Caballeronia; species Caballeronia sp. INML2. Next base: position 128,172 of record NZ_JALQDH010000010.1, read on the forward strand.
CAGGAAATTTTCCGTGATTTGCAGACAATCGATCCCGGTAGTCATCCAATATTCGAAGGCACAAGTCCTTAACGTTGTCTGGAATGGCGGTGTGCGACCTTGCGGTGGACGCCATCGGTATTGTCCAGCGTGACAATTTTTCATCTGCTGCCGCCCGAGACGGGTCGCAAGCTAAATCAAGCGCGATCATGAAGATTTTTCGGGCTTTACCGCGACTTGCGGACTGTTCGATAGATCTCGCTACGCGGTCGAGGCCAGTGAGTGCGGGATCGCCGGCTCCCGCTAGCGCTGTTATCTTTGCCTGCAGTGCAGCAGGATCCCAATCGGGCAAGCTCGTATCGAACTTTGCGACATGGTCTAGTGGTGAGAAATCCCCTAACCGCTTCGCGAAGGCCGTTAACATGTACATTGCCGGAAGATTATCAAGCAATGGGTCGAGACCGTATCTGTTCACTTTGTCGGACCAAAACTCCTCAATCCCGACGTAAAATGGTTCCCTACAAATTAACGCTTCGCAGATTAAGCAGAGCTGTCGCGGCAGCTCATACTGATAATCGTTGTTGTCTATTTGATAGTTTTGCCATGCAGCAAGCACTCCGACGCCCAGAGGAGAAAGTTGGCTGCTTGAGACTGCAATCTTCGCGCCTCGCAAGTCGGTTCCCCGTTGCGGCGAAATCGTCCCACCTTGTTGTATTGTGACAAGGTCGGCTGTGACGTCATCGAAATCCCTCATGGACGTCGCGAACGGATCGGCCGCCTCCTCCGGCGCGTAGCGACTGGACGCAGCTTCACGGAGCCATTTAATGAAAGGCTCGCCTACAAGCGGGTCAAACCACGGCATACGCAGGCTCCGTTTTATCTACTTGAGCCGGTGTCGGTGACGTTTTCTCTGCAACAAAAAGGTATTCGCTCACCTGCAACGCTTTATGCCCGCCGTAACTTTGATAGTTCAGACGGTCGATCGGATAAAACTTCATTGAACCCGGTTTGAAGAGGTCAGAACTGAAAAACCGTTCAAGCTGCGATTTTCCCTCGTCGTCTGTTCCCGATTTGAAGTCATGCCAATGGTTTTTGCCATTAAAATAGCTCAAGATGACATGGCTACAATTTGCGCGCTTAATTAGCGTTTGCAACGACGGCAGGAAGGCCGTGGCGCTACAAAACGTCGAACTAAAGTCTGATGTCATATTTTGACCACGGACAAACCGGATATTGGAAAAATATTCATCCAAGTCCTCAATCTCCGGATAGACGGCGATCAAGTTCGGCAAGAAATAATATGCTGTGTATTGCCGAAAGTTATACGGCGGATCGATATACAGCACCGAATGGCGGTCCAGTTCCTTAACAAAGTCAAGGCTATCGCGGGCTTTCCCGATACTTTCCGCTGGTGGACCGCTGACCAGCGCGGAAAGAGTCGGCAACTGAGCGCAGATCGGCTTTAGCGCCCGAGGATCATAGAACGTCCTAGGGAAATCGTGATAGGTGCCTTGAATATTGGAAACCCTCTCGACTGCATCAAGGACGCAAGAGATGATGAGGCAGCGGGCGCTTTCTGTGATTCGTCCCGCCTGATGCCAGGTCCTTACCCGCGTCATTGCCCTGTCCAACGCTGCAGCATTGTCGGCGGACAAGAAGCGGCGGCGACCCACCGAACCTCGTCCACTGACAAATCCGCTTTTTGCTCCAGCTTCGCAGTAGTGATCGAAGAAGTCACTGCGGATATCCCTCTTCCGGAACTCCCTCGGGGCATAGGGAGAAAAGATCTCTGAAATGAGCAAGTTCCAGTCATGCAGTAGCGAATCGTCGAAGAGATCGTTTGCGTCAGCGCTATTGCGATGGGCCGGACGAGCGTTCGTCATCGACCGTTTGCTGCGTCTCAACAGATCGGAGACGGAAATGTCTGGGAGCGATGTGTTCGACAGGTAAGCGCGGCCGTAAGTCCACGACAAAATATTGATGTCATTCGACGAGACGCGGAATCCTGCGCGCCGTAGAGCGACGCTTACAGCGAGGGAGCCTGAAAAGGCATCACAGACATGATCGCCCGGCTGTGCGATATTGTTGACCAGCTTGACGATTTCGTCCGCGAGGAAGCTTTTATTGCCGAGATATCGTTGAAGCATTATGCCTCGCACAAAACAAGTATTTCGGGATCGTCCCGGTGAAGATTGCTGTTGTCCGCCGCATTGAACTGGCGGTACGAATGTGAGAATCGAGCGACCGTGACTTTCTTCTTCGTATAGGCCATTTCACACATCTCGATTAGCCTTGGCAAGCTAATCATCCTTGCGTTCCCGTTTGATAGCTCACTTGATTCTGAATAACTAAGAACAAGCGATGCTCCGGCAGCCTTGGACCCTTGAACGAGTGCCGTAAAGGCATTTGTACTTTTTGTCTTCGACGAAAAATCGGACTTGAATCGCCCTTCGTTATAAAGGCCCGACGTTATCCTTCCTGACTGCATTTGCAGGACGGGCACTTCATATTTCGCGACCACTTCGAGTACGTGGTAGAAGCGCGAATATTGTTGTGCGGTGTAAGGAGGGTCAGCATAAATCAGGGCAGGGCGTTCTTCCTTGAAAGAAGCAAATATTCTGTCTACCGGCGCGGCAATTGAAAAGTTCCCTTGCTTTCGTGCAGACGGCGCTTTATCGATGCTATCGCACGCACTCAAAAATGCGGAAATGACATCGATCTTCCGGTCCTGAAACAGGCGCGTGTGATAGAACTTGACATTTGAATTCGCAAGTTTTCCTAGTGGCTGAGCAAAATGCTTTCCGGCAGAGCAAACAGCCTTAGACATGGCCGAATACAAACCTGATAGGAGCGCCATCTCTTTCCACTTCGGCAAGTTTTCTTCAAGCTTAAGCCGAAATATTTCGTTGCGAATGAAGTCGAGGCAAAGCGACTGAAAGAGGCCAAAATAAGTTCCGGCATAGAAAGACGAGATGATTGCAACGTTGTTGTATCCAGACTGTCCTTGACGTTCGCTCGCGCTTCGCAGCCAGGTCGCGTCGTGCGCGTTCCGCCATGCCTGCGGTAATGTGATGTAGAAATGAGCCAACTGCTCACTGGGGCCCGCACTTAGAAGCGTCGCCTCGCGAGAGACGACTGCCTGCAAATCCCCCGGAAGTTTCATCCGACTGAGCTTAGCTGCTATTTGGGCGGCTTCCGAACTGCACGTTTCGCCCGAATTTCTTCCCTCGCCCAACAAGGCACCGGCCAGGTGCTTACAGAAAAGCTGAGCATCGACGGCAGTCACCTTCGCGCCATGTAAGGCAAACGCTTGCGACACCACGCTCGATCCGGAGAACAGGTCATAGACTCGATCCCCGGGACGATAAAGCCCGGAGCTCGACGAGAGCAGATCGGGAAGCGTACGGAGCTTGCTGCCTAAATATTGGATCGGCCGGAACACCGACGCCAATGCGGGCGCACTACCTGGAACGTCAGCGGGCGGGTCATATTCATGGGACGATGCTTTTTCGAACATTATTGGTTTGATCGGGCACTTTTTTCGGATCGAAGAGGGTCGCCGAGCCAAACGCACGGCCATTGATGAGCGTTTGCGCGATTCTACAGTGCGGAAGCGAGTGTGTAACCTCTCACCGGTCGATCCTGGCTCGGGCGGGGTCCGGGTCGCGACCCCGACACTTATCGAGGAACACAGGCAGTTGCTGATATGAGATTGAGAGATACTTCTGTAAGAACGCGGATGGGGAGTCATGGGACGGGACGAACTCTGGTCCCGGTTGCTCCACCTTATTCAGCTCACGACCGGGCCTGCTCGTCGCTTGCCGGTATCAGGCGGGGCAGAACGAACCCTCCAAGTGCCTCTGCCGTGCTCGCAGGGTCTTGAAATACTTCGTGGCGTCTACCTTGTCGGACAGTGCCATGTTCCCCACCGAACGATGTCCGTTAAGAGCTAACGGTTCGCTCTGTGCGCCGAGCGAGCGCATGGACGCAGACTACGTGCTATCGAGGGAGACTGCCACGGCGCGGGGCGATTCGTCCAACTGCTCGAAGAATTCGGCGAACCGTTGCGGCGCGATTGCGTTTCCTGTCTTCAGTTCGTTGATGGCGGCTTCGATTGCCTGCAGCTTTGACAGCTTCGCGCGCAACGGCGCGACGCCCGTCGCAAGGCGCTCGACGGCGGCGAGAATCGGCGCGCCGCCAGGAGTGTCCTCAAATTCGGGGCGCGCCGTGAATCTTTCGAACCGTGCGGTCACTGTGTCCACGTCTTCCAGCACGCGGACCAATTCCTCTTCGACGACGTTCGTTTCCCGGGCCGTCTGAATGATGGCCTCAGCCATCTGTGCGATGAAACCGCGAACGATGCTTTCGGACCCGCGCAACAAGGCGTGTTCGCGGACAACCCGCGCGTCCTGTTCCATGTTCGGGCTTAGGCCCAGCAGCCAGTCAGTCGAGACGGCATAGACCTCCGCCGCTTGGCGAAGAAACTTCCAATCTCTCGGCGTCGGACGTACGCCGGATTCAATCTGCGAGAGTTGCGACGAGTTCGCGTAGCCAAACTTTTCCGCCGCTTCGATAGCCATCATGCCTTGCATGACGCGAGCCTCAATCAACTTGTGCCGCAGGGCTTCGAGTTCAGGGGCATGCTGCGGTTGCGCTTGAAGCGCGTAAGCGGCTTTCGCAGAGCGATTTCGCGCTGCGCATCGGTCACGCCCCTTTCATCGCCTTCGATGGCCTTTTTTTCGCTCATGTCGTTTTGCGGACTTCCTCAAGTGCGACGGCAAGGCGTTCGAGCCGCGCCGTCAGATGTTCAAGTCGGTCAAGCGTGGACGCGGACTTGCTGCCGTCGCGCGTGCGCCACGATTCACGGGACGCCCGCTTGCGGATCGTGTTCGGGGCGACGCCATATTCGAACGCCAAAGTCTTCGCGGGTACGCCGCTGCGGTAGCGTTCCTCGATCCCCAGCCATTCGACGGGCGTCAAGTGTCGCGACATTCGACGCCCTCCTAGACGACGTGGTGCAGGTCGCCGTCTTGCAGATGGCTCGCGTCATACAGCGGTCCGGACCCCGAGAATGTGCGAAGGCGTTCGATGCGCGCGCGGGCCGCGTCAAGCTCGGCAATCCATTCGTCGCGGTCTTCAGGGCGCGGGCGAATCAGCCCGGCGCGATCAACATCTGACGGATGAATGCCAGCCTCGATAAGGCGTTCTCGATGTTCCTTGCGGTTCGCTTCGTAGCGGGAGATCCGTTTCTCAAGACTAGGGATCGCGGAAGCTTCGAGACCCAACATCGCCGAACTAGATCGGCGCAAGGCTTCAGAATGCTTCTCGCGATGCTGCGCGGCGAACTCCTTGAGCGCCCTCACTTCGGCGCGCGACAAGCTCGCGGCTTCATGTACTTGCGATGCCGCGTGGCACAATGCTCCAAGAAGCCCATCAGGCGATTGACCGGCCAGAAACGCGCGCGCAACCAGGACTGCCGGTTCAAGCGCGGCGGCGGCGGCGCGGTGAGCTTCCGCTAGATCACGGGCGGCGCGAGCAATATCGGGACGGCGGACGGTATCGAAGAACGCCCGAAGCACGTTTTCGTCGTCGGCCAGAAAGTTTTTGATTGCGGTCGAGTTCATTGGGCGCGTCCCGTCCTATCCATGTATGAATGAGGATTCATACTCGCATTCCTTGCGACTCAACCGGTCTGACGTTTTCCACTTGTCCACACGAGAATCCATTCGGCGATATGTCCGGGCAAGTACTCGCGTGCGCGGGCGCGCGCCCGCGCGCCTATGGCGTAAGAAAATTCGGTCGCGCGTTTCATCAGATTCACTTGCGCGCCTTTATCGGATTGGCTCTGCGCAATTTCAGGTCCTTTGTCGGCACGCTCGGTGACGATGCGTTCGAGGTCGCCGTTGATGAGGGCGCGGACGTGCGGGATTCAAGCTGTATGGATTTTGTGCCGAGCGTCGCCTAGGCTCCGATACGGACGCTGCGGAGATGCTTCCGAGCGACGGCTGGCAAGCCCGCATCAATGCCGCACTGCGAACCTATCTCGCGGAACACTTGCTATGAGAAACCCGTCGCGCGCCCGATTGAATTGGACGGACCGTCCCACCTATGGGCCGTGGTTGACTTCCTGCGCGAAGAGAGAATCCGCCACTTCTACCTTGCCTATGTGATGAGTCACGCGGACGCGATGCCGGACGAAGTGCGCGCCGCCATCGCCGATATCGACCGCTCGCGCCGGGGCTTCCCGACCCGATACAAAAAGCCTGGCGCGGGGCCGGGCAAGGATTGAGGCGGTCGTTATATCCACCGCGTTGCGCGTGAACAGGCCGAAGCTCGCGCGATGGTCGGCGCGCTACTCAGCGTTTTCGCCGTTCCCGCGCGTGTCAAGACGGCGCTCAATCTCCGCGCGACCGGCGGGCGTCAATTGCGGCCATGCGACAGCCTCGCGACCCCGCATGATGACCCACCCACGGGAACTAGCCTCGGGCGTCGCCTTCCACTTGCGCGCGTCGTCGCGATACAGCCAGCCTTCGCGCCCCAAGACCGCGAACAGGCGATCACGCGGGATGCCAAGCTCCGATGCAGCGGCGGTTACGCTCCGATGATCGGCGTACCGGGCGCGAAGCTCTTCGGCCCGCTCTTCGGCCTTCCGGGCGACGCGCTGTTCCGCGCGCTCAACATTCAACGCGATGATGCTCGCGGGAACGCGCGAGATACCGGCACGGGCAAAGAAGCGGCGCGTGCGGGCTTCCACCTGTTCGGCGAGCGTACGAGTCTTGCGAGGCTTCGTCGGCGTGCTCACAGGCTCACCTCCCCCAGCGCGGCAGTGCGGACCGCATGGTTCGCCCGCAGACGGGCCAGCGCGTCGTCCACCGAGTCGCGCGGTGCGGCGCGATGCACGCTGTCGCGGGCCTCGACAGCGCGGCGAATTTCGCGCGCCCAGTTCATTGCACCCATTGACGGCGTGCTCCGCTTTTCTTTGTTGGTCATATTTTCCTAAACGAGTTAGTCATCCTAATCAGGATAATCGGTTGATGGCTGATATAAGGCGTTTCTACGGCTTGCGGGCGCGACCCGCTACCAACCTATTCGCCGAGCTGTATCGGACCAGCCATCGCGCGATTGTCGGCCTTTCCTCGCGCGTTCAAAGTGAACCAGTCCTCTCGCATCGGTGTCCGTCAAACGGCGACGACATTCGGTCGCGTGCGCGTATAGATACACAGACGCTGCGGGTTACCGGTGTTATGGTGTTACCTAGTCGTTAAAGCATTGATCGATAAGATGTTTTTAGTAACACCAACGTAACACTGAGCGGGCCAATCGAGTGTTACCGCCCGTCTGTGGTAACACCGAAGAGAAGATCGTGTTACGACGGTGTTACCGCCAATCTCTTGCTGGATAAGGGCTTTAAAGGTTGGTAACACCAGTAACACTGGTAACACCATGATTTATCGCGCGCGTGTCTGCCTATCCCTCCGTATCGCTGCGCGCGGTCTGCGTGAATACATAGAAGCGCCGTACTAGACCCGGTTGGTCGGGCGTTTTATGCGTGCTCGTCGCTTTACCGTCTCGGGCCTTGCGCAACATGCCAGCAGCCTCAAGGGCGTCTGCTGCTGCGCTTTTATCGAACCCTTCGGCGATCTCATCCGCGAACACACCCGGAATCACCAACCATACGGGCGTACCGGCGTCAGTCGGCTTGAAGTATCCAGCCGCGTTCTGGATTCGAGGGGGCCAATCGAGTTTGCCCGCATCACGGCAGTCGATGAAGCGCGCCGCCGCGTGCAGGCCGAACCAATACTCCGCCCGCTCGATGATTTGCTGGTCTTCGCGATTGCCCGTGCCGAAGCGCGACAGCCACGCCTTGAAACAAACCATCACAGCGGCATGACCTTCGCCGGACTTCCATCCAAGCAACCCGGCGTCGGTCGCGATTTCGAGAGCTTCACCGGCGACAGCAAAGCGCGCGACGACGCGGCGTACTTGACCCGATGTGCCGTCCGGCAACTGGTCCTGCTCGCGAGTAATCGCGGCACGCAAACGCTTCGCAATTTCGTCCCGGCGCGCAGCTACGTATCCGATAAAGGCGCGACCTACCGTCCCGTGATGCAGACGGGCAGCTTCGTCAAGCGCTTCAGCCAGTTCGCCGCTGGTCGCATACTCGTGCAACGTGTCGAACGCACCGAGGCCCTTTCCGGCGTCTGACGGCAGGCTGGCAAGGCGTACTTCCTGTCCGGCGCGAACACGATGACCACCGCCGCCAAGATGCGCGGCGAGGTCGATTTCTCCCGTCGAGAGCGCCATGACACGCCACCGAGCCATCGAGCGATTGCCGCCTTCCTTCGCGCCCTGCATACGGCTCTGACCGTTAAAGACCACATAGGCCGCGCGCGTGATGGCATCTGCGGAGCCTTGCCCCATTTCATCCAGAAGCATCAATCCGTCATTGCGCGCCGCCGCCGCATTGCTCAATGCGAGTGCGGTTGAGTCCCAACTCAAGACCTGTTGCCGGGGATTGCCCCACACGGACGCGCCGATTTTCGCGCTCGTGGTTTTGCCGGAGCCTGACTTTCCGAACAAATGGAAGCCGCCGCTTTCGTAATCCACCAAGTCGAGCAGCGGTGCGCCGAAGGCCGCGCCAAGCGCGAGAGCAGGGCGCGAGTTCCCACGCGTCAGTCGGGCGACGGATTCACGCCAGCTATCGACCGTTCCTTGCGCGGCGTAGGCGGCGGATGCACTGGCATCGCCACCGAAAAAGATCGGCATGACGGGCTTGCCGATGACCGTGCCATCCGGAAGCACATACGCGCCGTGTTGCCAGCCGCCGCGCGCGGTGACATGGTGCAGGTCATCGGCTCCTTGGGTTTGAAGGAAGTCTGCGAGCTTTTCGAGCGCTTTGCGCGACGAGCTAACCGCCAATCCGCCGCGACGCAACAGCGACCAGCCTTCGCGCTCGCCGACCGCATCAAGAGGCAAGGCGACGGACCGCGCATCGCCGCTACCACGAGCCTTCCAGCGAAGGATACGGCTCGAATGTCCCTGCTCGTCTTCTCCACGCCCGACGACTTCGATCTCGTCGCAGAGCCAGAGGGGTGCGGACTGGATGGCCTTTCCCGCCCCCTTGCTATGCGTGACGCCGTAGAAGAACACGCCATTAGGACGAACCTCGAAACGTTCACTCGGCTCGTCTTCGTCGTCCGGTTCGTCGTCATCGACGACAAAGGATACGGACGACACAATTCGTGTGCGCCCGATCTGTTCGCGCACAGCCTCCACCCCAAGATGCCGCCGAAGGTCGTCAAAATCATTCATGTCGGCGGGGCGGTCGGGGCCGAAGTCGGGTACCACGCAGACGCCGCCGACAGCCTTCGCCGCATCATGCGCCTGCTTTTCGCCGTTGCCAACGTCCGCCAGCACGATCAATTCCGTGTCAGGGAAACGCTCGCGGAGGGCTTTCGCCACCTTCGTCATGTTGCCAGCGGAAAGCGACGCGACAGCCGCATCGTCGGTGCATGCGTGCGCGCTCATCGCCGTCGCACAGCCCTCGGCAACCAAGATGCGCTCGGGGGCTTCCGGAAGGCGCGCGACAGACCAGAATCCGCTCGACTTCGCGCCACCCTTCAAAGCACTCTTTCGACCGTCGCCATCGATAAGCTCTACCGTCGAAAGACTCGAATCGATCATCACAGGCACAGTCAGGATGCGGCCCGACAGGCGCTCGTCGGACGAGTGGGGCGCGTAGCCGACGAGTTCGAGCAGTGCTTCGGCATCAATCTCCCGCAGCGTATCGACGGCTGCGAGCCCTTTGCGCTGCAAGTAAGGATGGTCGTCGCGAGCAGGTGAAGCCGCATTCCAGACGCCTTGCGCCCGCTTCGCCGCCTCGCCTGCTTTACGCACACGTTCAGCTTCGTTGCGGGCGCGGTCGGCGTCGCGCGTCGCCTGCTTGCGCTCGACCTCGGCGCGGTCCACGACAGGACGTGATCCGCCGTCGGCATAACCGTTTTCCTTGGCGATGTGCTTGACAGTTCCGATGCGCACTGTGCCCGACTCGGCGTTACGCCACGTTGCCCGCGCCGTCTTCTCGCAATATTTCACGCCGCCTTGGCTCCACGAATCGAACAATCCGAAACCGGCGTCGCCGAATTCGGTCTTCAATGCCGTGCCGATGCGGAGCCAATCCGGGTACGGGATATCGGGAGGAATGGCAGCGAGCATCTGCCTGATGCGTTCGACCTCGCTGACGACGGATTCACTCGCTCCCATCGACAGCCTCCGTCGAAACTGCGCCCGACCGGTCGCTCTTCACGTACGGTCCGGCCATAGCAGTGCCTTCGATCCATTGAGAAATCTGTTCGGCTTGCTCGGCGACCATGTTGGACGCCGTTTCTGCGAGCACGAGGAGGGCGTCTTGCGTCGCCGTGTGAATCAAATCCGGCTCGTCACGCTCGACACGAAGGATCTGCGCACGCGCAACACGAACGGCTGCGGCGACGCCTTGATTCACAGCGTGGGCACGAGCAAGGAAGTCGGCGACCGGTCCTACTGCGACGCGGGCATAGCGGTCAACGGCGTCACGCACATCGCCGACAGGACCATGGTTACGCTCGATGAAGGGCAGCGGCTTATGCATGGCGCATCCCCTTCGACAGGTCGGCAAGCATGCGCAGAGCATCTGCCAGCGTGTCCAGCGCGTGAAAGATGGTCGATGCGTTTGTCGCGTCGCGCAGGGCGGCGTTGATGAATTTCTGAAGGTCGGATTGATTCGTTTGCTCAGGACGAGCGATGGCTTGGCGCATGATGCGGTCTCCTACGTTAATGTTGGAAACCCGCTTTCCGACGCCAATCGGGGTGGGCGGGCAGATGACGGGGTTGGCGTACCGGAACGTAGGCACCGGCGAGCGCAAGCGCTCCCCCGCCAAAGCCCGCCCATAGTGGACGTGCAAAGGCATGACGGACGAAAAAATAGCCGCTGAAACGGCGGCTTGTCCGCCTACGTTGATCGAGACGCCAATCTCGGTACCTGTTGTCTCAGGCACGCGTCCAGTATAGCTGAACGCGGTGTGTTCACAAGCGCGATTGATCACTCGGCATCCTCCGTTTCAAATCCTTCGAAGAGGGAAAGCTGCGTATTCACGCGACCAAGCGCGGTGCGGTTTTGATCAATGCGCGAGTAGTCTTCCGGCGTGGCCGCGCAAGCCAAGAGGCGACCGCCAAAGCCCACCGCCTCGCACACCTGATAGCGCGTCATATCGCGGGCGTGCGCGACGCCGACAAACTGGTTGACGCCCGTGTAGACGGCAGTGAACGACAGATGCAGTCGAGCAACGCACGCCGCGACGATCGTGAGCAGCGGCTCCCGGTCCGACACGCTGCTGCGCTTGTTCGGGTTGCTGGTTGCCGAGGCGAAGCCTCCGCGCAAGATGCGGTCAATCTGCAAGTCGCACCAGACGGAGAAATCGACATTGCACCAACGAGCGAGGGCAACTCCGAGCTTCGGGTGAAGCATGGTGTAACCGCCACGCCCGCGTTTCGTGCGCCGTAAATCCCGCACATCTGCGGTATTTAGGGCTTTCGCAAGGGCGCGCAGATATGCTTTGGTCTCCGCGAGGCGAAACCAGTCGTCCAAGTGCTTGCCAAAGCGTGCCGTGACATGCGTTCCATTGATCCAGCCATCACGCGCGAACAGGACCGGCTGGCCGTCGTATTCCACGCTCAGGAAGCTCGCCGCCCCGCCGTCGCGCAATTCGCGCGGCAGGTAACAGTCCGCGAACGCGTCGCCGACGTTAATGACCGGGTTGACGTTGTTCGTCGTCATTACACGGCCTCCGGCATCAGCAGCTTGCGGAGTGCGCCGACATTCCAGCGCGTATGACCAGCAATGGTTATCGGCGGAGGCAAATCTCCACGTTTAGTGCGATTCCAGACTGTGGAATTGCTGCATTCGAAAAGCGCAGCAACGACTTCAACGGATACGCCAGCCGCATTCGGCAGTGTGTCGAAGTCGCGGAGAGTCTTCTTGGTTTTCATCATATCGACTTGAAGATCGTCCGGGATGGACGTGGTCGATAAGAATTAGATATGACGGAATGATTCGCTGCGAGCCATGACGGCATGCCCGTTTTTATGCCTTCGCCGCTCGCTCGCCCATTTCGTGACGGCATAAAAACGGGTGTGTTTTCATGCCGTCACATTTTCACGGCTTCTCGCGTGCCTCGTTGACGACCTGACGCCCCAGTACACGGCAGACTTCGGGGTGAAGGAGCGCGCGCGCTTGTGGTTTAACCGTACGCTGAATCATGGGCTCGACGGCGCGCATCTGAGGGCCGCGCAAGGGTTCGTCGGGAAACAGTGCGTGCCCGATGACCGAATAGCTCAAGTGACCTCCGTGCATCGCAGCCCACAGGCTGAGGTCAAGATATGGCAATAGTCGTTTTTCGTGCCATTTCACGAAATCAGCGGGTCCGAAGCTTCTGGGAATTTTTGACATTTCCGCCTCGCTTCTTATGCGCTTCAACCAAGCCATGAACTCTCGGAGTAGATCATCGTCCGAAGCAGCCAAGTCAACTTCGATGCGAAAGACGTTCTCGAAGCCGTCTATCTCACGGTGAATCTCCCATGCCGGGGTTTCGCGAAGCCCATCAATGGCGTCTGCGCGCTCTGACGGGCGAAGATATTCCGCTTCATTTATCGCCTCTTTCCACTTTTTGAGCGTTGAAGGCGCGTCTTGATAGTCGCGGCCAGTGAGATCGCGAATGAGAGGCTCGTCGGCTCCATAAGCAAACGGACGGTAGTCATCACGCTTCTCGGGGAGAGGATTGGAAATGAAATTGGCAGCGTGATCTCGCAAAAATTCCACGCGGTCATCCAAGGTCCAATCCTCTTCTTCAATCACGTCTTCGGGATATTGCTTTGCGAGCAAATGAACTGGATATCTGTATGACAGCGCGCGCCACCATTCCTCAACTGTCCACTTTGCACATTGTTCGTATTTTTCTAGGCTGAAATCACTCGGAAGATCGCCCAACCCGAATTCGATAGGTTCCATTGCTTGCCCGTAGCCAAGCCCTATAGAAGAGCCGCGCCAGCCGAGTAGGGCACTCGGTTTTCGCCCTGTCGGGCTAGGCGCGGCAAACTGTCACGCCTGCTTATGTAGCGGAATAACGTCGCCTGCTTTGACGACCGTCGCGCAGAACTCTGCCCAATCCGTCATAAGTCGGCGGCGCTTTTCGAGCACGTCGCCGCGCCAGTAAGCCGCTTCGGTTGCATCCCCTTTGATGTGTGCCAGCGCGACTTCGGCAAGCTCGCGCGGATAGTTCGTGTATTCACTCGCCCAGTCCCGGAAGGTTGACCGGAATCCGTGTGGCGTGGCCTCCAGACCCTGCCGACGCATGATCGCGAGCAGAGCCATATCGGACAGCGCGCGCTTCGCACGTGGGCTCGGGAATACTAGGTCGGTATCCTTCTGGCGTTCAATCGACTTGATGAGCGTGACAGCAGCCGGTGACAGCGGTACGCGATGCTCCTTCTTCGCCTTCATCTTCTCCGCCGGCACCGCCCAGATGCCTTTGTCCAAGTCGATCTCTGTCCACTCGGCGGCTCGTGCTTCGCCGGAGCGTGCGGCGGTCAATATCGAGAACTCCAGGCACCGCGCGCTGACGCCCTCGATAGCGCGCAGCGTCTGCATGAATGCGCCCATCTGGACGATCGGCAGAGCGGGGTGATTGCGTACGCGCTTCGTCTTCTTGGGTGCCGATAGCAGCTTGTCGAGATTGCCGCGCCACGCCGCCGGGTTGACTCCTTCATCGCGGAAGCCTTTGACCCGCGCCCAGTCGAGGATTGCTTCGATGCGGCCACGCAGACGAGAGGCAGTTTCCGTCTTCGTCGACCAGATCGGTTCGAGGATTTCAGTGACGTGCGATCGGGTGACGTGGCGGACCATCATTTTGCCGATCAGTGGATACGCGTATTCCTCAAGCGTGTACGTCCACTGCGCCCCGTGCTTCGAGTTGCGCCATTCAGGCTCCTTCGCCTTCATGAACCGCTTCGCCGCGTTTTCGAAGGTCATTTCAAGCGCCTGGCTGGCGCGCAGCCTGCTCGCAACCTCCTTCTTCTGCATCACCGGATCGACGCCACCAGCGATCTCGTCGCGGGTCTGCTGTGCCTTCCGCTGTGCGTCTGCCAGACCGACTCCCGGATAAGCGCCGAGCCCAATTTCGCGGCGCGTGCCCGCTACCGATGCACGCAGTACCCATGATTTTGAGCCGGTATCGGTGACTTTGAGATAGAGGCCCGCGACGCCACCCACCGGATGCTTCCCCGGCGTTGTCATGCGTTTCACGGCCAGCGGTCCTAGTTCTTTCGCTTTCTTCGGCATGGTTGCTCGTCGTAAGGCCGGCGTCCTCGCCAGTCCACCATCCAGTCCACCATAAAATGTACGACTGAACGCGACGAATCGCAACGAGTTTAGACAATGCGGGGGAGGGGCTTTGCGGCGAACGCCTTTTCTGACAAGGCTTTGCGCAATCAAACGAGACGAATCTGGACGATTCAAAATAGGCGGAGTGGCGGAGGCGGTGAGATTCGAACTCACGGAAGGATCGCTCCTTCGCCGGTTTTCAAGACCGGTGCCTTAAACCGCTCGGCCACACCTCCAGCAAGGCGCGTATTGTAGCGCAAGTCATCGTCGTGGAGAAACGCTCATCCTTCGAGCGATTTCGTCGCCTTGAGCGCGGGGAAAAGGCGCATCCAGACCATCGCGACGACGATCGTGCCGATTCCGCCGATCAGCACCGCGGGCACCGCACCGAACAATCCCGCCGTCATCCCCGATTCGAACTCTCCGAGCTGATTCGACGTTCCGATGAACAGCGAATTGATCGCGCCGACGCGCCCGCGCATTTCATCGGGCGTCTGCAACTGCACGAGCGACATGCGCACGACGACGCTGATTACATCCGATGCCCCCAGCGCCGCGAGCGCGACGAGCGACACATAGATGTTGCGCGACAGCCCGAACACGATGGTCGCGATGCCGAACGCGATCACGCCGCCGAACAGCGCATTGCCCGCGCGCTGTCGCAACGGAAAATGCGCGAGCCAGATCGATCCGGCGAGCGCGCCGACCGCGGGCGCGGCGCGCAGAATACCGAGTCCCCACGGCCCGGTGTGCAGGATGTCATGCGCGTACACCGGCAGCAGTGCGGTCGCGCCGCCGAGCAGCACCGCGAAGAGATCGAGCGACAGCGCGCCCAGAATCACCGGCTTGCCGCGAATGAAGCCGATGCCGGAAAAGAGCGCCTCCAGCGACAACGGCGCGCGCATGCGCACCGCTTCGTCGATTTTGATCGCGCCCACCGCGCACGCCGCGACGAGAAACGCGACCGTCACCGCGCCGTACACGGTCAGCGCGCCCAGCCCATAGAGCACGCCGCCCATCGCGGGGCCGAGGATCTGCGCGGTCTGGTTCGCGGAGGTCGACCACGCGCTCGCATGCTGCAACTGATTGCGCGCGACGAGATTCGGCAAGAGCGCGGCCATCGACGGCGATTCGAACGCGCGCGCCGCGCCGGTGATCGCAGCGATTGCGTAGATCGGCGCGACATCGTGCCAGCCGTGCCATGCGCCGAGACACAGCACGAGCGCGGCGATGCCCTCGATCGATTGGCACACGTACGCGATCGTGCGCCTGTCGTAACGATCCGCGACGTGCCCGACGACGAGCGTCAGTACGAACATCGGCAGGAATTGCGCAAGGCCGACGAGACCGAGCGCATAAGCGCTATGCGTGATCGAATAGACCTGCCATCCGATCGCGACCGACATCATCTGAAACGCGACCGACGACATCACCCGCGCGGTCCAGAAGAGCGCGAACGGACGATGCCGCATTACCGAGTCCTGCGCCATCGTCGGCGCGCTCAATTTTGCGGATCCTTCAAGAACAGCTCCTGCAGATCGTTGAGAAAGCGCTGGCCGAGCTCGGTTGGCGCAATGCGCTCGATGTCGCGCGTGATGAGCCCGCGCCGCTCCGCTTCGACGAGCGCCGGCTCGATCGCGGACAGCGCCAGGCCCGTGCGCTCGACGAACGCATGCACCGGAAAGCCCTCGACGAGGCGCAGCGTATTCAGCATGAATTCGAACGGCAGATCGCGCGGGCCGACGTCGCGTTCTTCCTGAATGGCGGTTTCGCCGGGCGAAAGCGCTTGATCCATATACGTCGCCGGATGCTTGAAGCGCGCCTGACGCAGGATCTTCGACGGAAACGACAGCTTCGTATGCGCGCCCGCGCCGATGCCGAGATAGTCCCCGAAGCGCCAGTAATTCAGGTTGTGCCTGCTCTGGCGATGCGGCTTCGCATACGCCGACACTTCGTAGCGCGCGTAACCGGCTTCACGCGTGCGCTCGTGTATCCAGTCCTGCATGTCGGCGGAGGCGTCGTCGTCGGGCAGGGCGGGCGGGTATTTGGCGAAGAGCGTGTTCGGCTCCATCGTCAGGTGATACAGCGACAGATGCGGCGGCGCGAAGGAAATGGCCGTGTCGATGTCATGCCTGCATTCGTCGAGCGATTGCTGCGGCAGCGCGAACATCAGATCGAGATTGAAGTTGTCGAAGTGCTTCGCGGCGATCTCGACGGCTTTGCGCGCCTGCATCGCGTCGTGGATGCGGCCGAGCGCCTTAAGATGCGCTTCGTTGAAGCTCTGGATGCCGATCGACAGACGATTCACGCCGCTCGCACGGAACGACGCGAATTTCGCGGCTTCGAACGTGCCGGGATTGGCTTCGAGCGTGATCTCGGCGTCGGCATCGACGGGCAGCAGCGCGCGCGCGTCGGAGAGCAGCCGGTCGAGACCTTTGGCCGACAACAGCGACGGCGTGCCGCCACCGATGAAGATCGTATGCACCTGCCGTCCCCACACGAGCGGCAACGCGCTTTCGAGATCGGCGCGCAAGGCGTCGAGATAACGTTCCTCGGGGAACGTGCCGTCCTTCCATTCATGCGAGTTGAAGTCGCAATAGGGGCACTTGCGCACGCACCACGGGAAATGCACGTACAGCGAGAGCGGCGGCAACGACGTCAGCCGAACGCTTCCCGGCGACGTGAAAGCCTGCACCACGTTGATTGTCTTCGGTCCGGCGCTCACGCAAGTTCCTTCAGTCGTTGCAGCAGGTCGCGCAGCGCGAGCGCGCGATGGCTCAGCGCGTTCTTGCGCGCCGGATCGAGCTCGGCGGCGCTCGCGTCGAGCGTCGGCAAAAAGAAGTGCGGATCGTAGCCGAAGCCGTTTGCACCGCGCGGGACGTCGATCACTTCGCCATGCCAGCGGCCTTCCGCGATGAGCGGCTCGGGATCGTCCGCGTGACGCACGAGCACGAGCACGCAGAAGTAGTACGCGCGGCGATCGGCTTGCCCGGCGAGATCGGCGACGAGGCGCGCGTTGTTTGCCGCATCGCTCTTCGCGCCGCCGCTCATCGACGCATAGCGCGCCGAATACACTCCCGGCGCGCCGTTCAGCGCGCGCACGCACAAGCCGGAATCGTCGGCGAGCGCGGGCAGGCCGGTGAGCTTCGATGCGTGCCGCGCCTTCGCGAGCGCATTCTCGACAAAGGTCACGTGCGGCTCGGGCGCTTCGGGCACGCCGAGTTCGCCTTGCGCGATCAGTTCGATGCCCGCCGCATCCAGCAGCGATGCGAGTTCGCGCAGCTTGCCCGCATTGTTCGACGCGAGCACTACGCGGCCGAGACCCTGTGCGTCAGACACCTTGAATCCCCAACGCTTCCTTCTGCTTCAGGATCAGCGCGCGGATGCCACTGTCGGCGAGCGCGATCAGTTCATTCATCTCCTCACGCGTGAAGGGCGCGCCCTCCGCCGTGCCCTGCACTTCGACGAAACCGCCCGCGCCCGTCATCACGACGTTCATGTCGGTGTCGCACTGGGAGTCTTCTTCGTAGTCGAGATCGAGCACGGGCGAGCCTTCGAAGATGCCGACCGAAATCGCCGCGACGAAGTCCTTGACCGGCGTCTTCGTGATCTTGCCCGCCGCGAGAAGTTTGCCGACTGCGTCGTGCGCGGCGACGAACGCGCCCGTGATGCTCGCCGTGCGCGTGCCGCCATCGGCCTGGATCACGTCGCAATCGATATGCAGCGTGCGTGCGCCGAGCGCGTTCAGGTCGAACACCGAGCGCAGCGCGCGCCCGATCAGGCGCTGGATTTCCTGCGTGCGGCCCGTCTGCTTGCCGCGCGCGGCTTCGCGGTCGCTGCGCGTGTGCGTCGCGCGCGGCAGCATGCCGTATTCGGCGGTCAGCCAGCCTTGCTCGCGGCCGCGCAGAAACTCGGGCACGCGCTCGGCGACGCTCGCGGTGCAGATCACCTTGGTATCGCCGAATTCGACGAGCACCGAGCCTTCCGCGTGCCTCGTGTAATTGCGCGTGATGCGCACGTCGCGCAACTGGTTCCCGCGGCGGCCGCTCGGACGCGGGGGAGAAGGCTTGAGCAGGGGAGAGTCGGTCATGGGTATCGAAAGAAGAGAGTGGAACCAGCGAACCCAGCGATTTTATCGTTATTCACTTGCCGGCGTTGCGCGCGCGTCACGGCGCTGGACGTGCCGTCCGGGCGGGCTTCGCATCAAAAATGGGATAATGCGGATTCCTCGCCCGGCGGCCAGACGCGTGCCAATCCCAAAGCACTTCGAGCGCGCCGGGCGCTCGTATCAGACAGGCCTTCGCAACGAAGGCTCTCAATCGCGAGACGTACCATGATCTACAGCATGACAGGCTATGCCAGCGCGACACGCGAAGTCGTCGCGGATGGCGCGGGACCCAATGGCGCAGGCGGTTCGGGCGTCGGTGTATCGGTGGAATTGCGCACGGTGAATTCGCGCTTTCTCGACCTGAACTTCCGCATGCCCGAAGACGTGCGCGCAACCGAACCGCAACTGCGCGAAATGCTGATGACGAAGCTCTCGCGCGGCAAGGTCGATATCCGCATCAACCTGAATCGTGTCGAGCAGACCGCGAATGCGGGCGCGCTGAATCGCGAGGCGCTCACGCAGCTCGCCACGCTCGAGCGTGCCGTGCTCGACGTCTTTCACGACGCCGAGCGCATGCGCACCGGCGAAATCCTGCGCTGGCCCGGCGTGCTCGCGGAAAGCGCGGTGTCGCAGGACACGCTGCGCGAAGCGGTGCTCGCGTGCGGCAAGCAGGCAATTGCCGATCTCATCGAAGTTCGCGCGCGTGAAGGCGCGGCCCTCGGTAAGGTGCTCATCGACAACGTGACGGAGATGGAAGCGATCGTCGCGCGCATCACGCCGCTCGTGCCGGAACTCATCGCGAAGCATCAGCAGAAGATCGTCGAGCGCCTGCAGGACGCGCTCGGTATCGCGACCACCGAAGGCGGCGCAACGGTCGCGACGAGCGTGCCGCGCGAGGAAATCGCCGAACGCATCCGCCAGGAAGTGACCATGTACGGCATCCGCATCGACATCGCGGAAGAGTTGCAGCGTCTCACGGCGCACCTTGCCGAGACGCGCCACGTGCTGCAAAAGGGCGGCAAGGTCGGCAAGCGGCTCGACTTCATGATGCAGGAGCTGAACCGCGAAGCGAACACGCTCGGCTCGAAGGCGGCCGCGAAGGAACTCGCGGATGCATCGATGACGCTCAAGCTGCTCATCGAGCAGATGCGCGAGCAAGTACAGAATCTGGAGTAACGCAACATCATGCCGAACACCGCACACCGCTCGCACAGCCACTACACAGGCATCTATCCCGGCAATCTGTTCATGGTCGTCGCGCCCTCGGGCGCGGGCAAATCCACGCTCGTGAACGCGCTGCTCGCCGAGGATCCGGACATCCTCTTGTCGGTTTCGTACACGACGCGCGAAGCGCGTTCGAAGGAAACCAACGGCGTGCAATATCACTTCGTGTCCGTCGACGAATTCATGGAGCGGCGGGAAAAGGGTGAGTTTCTCGAAAGCGCCGAGGTGCATGGCAACTACTACGCCACGTCGAAGCTGTGGATCGCGGAGCAGATGAAGCAGGGCCATGACGTGCTGCTGGAGATCGACTGGCAGGGCGCGCAGCAGGTGAAGAAGCAGTTCCGCAACGCGGTGGAAATTTTCATCCTGCCGCCGTCGCTCGAAGCGCTCGAAGACCGCCTCAAGAAACGCGGCCAGGATTCCGAGAAAGTGATCGTGCGACGCCTGCTCGCGGCCGGTAGCGAGATGGCGCATGCCTCGGAAGCGGAGTATGTCGTCATCAACGAGAACTTCGATCGCGCGCTGACCGAACTACGCTGTCTCGTTGCCGCGACGCGCCTGCGCTTCACGTCGCAATACGCGCGCAATACACAGCTTTTCGTGGACCTCGGCATCCACTCCACGCCGCAAGCATGACGCGCCTGCAGTGGCCGGGTCGTTCGGTCACATAAGGTAGAATAAAACCCATATTGAGAAGGAAACAAACATGGCCCGCATCACCGTCGAAGACTGCCTGAAACAAATCCCGAATCGCTTCGAGCTCGCGCTTGCGGCAACGTATCGCGCGCGCCAGCTCGCGCAGGGCCACACGCCGAAAATCGAGAGCCGCGACAAGCCGACCGTCGTCGCGCTGCGCGAGATCGCCGCGGGCCAGGTTGGTATCGAAATGTTGAAGAAGGTGCCCGTCTAAGGGCCGCCTTTCCGCACGGTTTCATTTTTTGCAACCGACAACCCAGCGCGCCACATCACCACGGAGGGGAAGATGAGTCAGACACCGTTGCCCATCTCCGCCGCCGTGGACCCCGACCTCGAAATCGATCAGGATTCCCTGCTCGATGCGGACAAGCCGCATGCGGCGCGCAAGTACATCGACGCGGTCCTCGAACAGTCCTTCCGCCATCTGTTCGGCCCGACCGCCACGCCGGAGCAGCCGCGCAAGCACGACGTCGTTTCCATCGCGAAACTGACGAACGCGCTAGCGAGCTACATCACCCCGGAAGAGATCAAGGAAGTCAAGGCGGCTTTCCACTTCAGCGACGAAGCGCACCTCGGGCAGTATCGCCAGAGCGGTGAGCCGTACATCACGCATCCGGTCGCGGTCGCGGAAATCTGCGCGGGCTGGAAGCTCGACGCGCAATCGATCATGGCGGCCTTGCTGCACGACGTGATCGAAGACCAGGGTGTGACCAAGACCGAGATCGCGGAGCGCTTCGGCGCGAAGGTCGCGGAACTGGTCGACGGCTTGTCCAAGCTGGACAAGATGGAATTTCGCAATCGCGAGGAAGCGCAGGCGGAGAACTTCCGCAAGATGCTGCTCGCGATGGCGCGCGACGTGCGCGTCATTCTGGTCAAGCTCGCTGACCGGCTACACAACATGCGCACGCTCGGCGCGGTCCCGCCGGAGAAGCGCCGGCGTGTGGCGCGCGAGACGCTGGATATCTACGCGCCGATAGCCCACCGGCTCGGCCTGAACAACACGTATCGCGAGCTGCAGGATCTGTCCTTCGCGAACTTCAATCCGAACCGGTACGCGACGCTCGAAAAAGCGGTGAAGGCCGCGCGCGGGAATCGGCGCGAAGTGGTCGGCAAGATTCTCGAGACGGTGCAGCGCACCATCGCGGATGCCAAGATCAACGCGGAAGTCACCGGCCGCGAGAAAACGATCTACAGCATCTACAAGAAGATGCGCGACAAGCAGTTGTCGTTTTCACAGGTGCTCGATGTATACGGTTTTCGCGTCGTGGTCGAAAGCGCGCTGGAATGCTATACGTGCATCGGCGCGCTGCATGCGCTCTACAAGCCCGTGCCGGGCAAGTTCAAGGATTACATCGCCATTCCGAAGGTGAACGGCTATCAGTCCCTGCATACCACGCTGGTCGGTCCTTTCGGCGCGCCGATCGAGTTCCAGATCCGCACGCGCAAGATGCACGAGATCGCCGAGGCGGGCGTCGCGGCGCACTGGCTCTACAAGAACGGCGGCGCGGATCTGAACGACGTCCAGAAGCGCGCGCATCAATGGCTCAAATCGCTGCTCGATATCCAGAGCGAAGCGGGCGATTCGAGCGAATTCCTCGAGCACGTCAAGATCGACCTGTTCCCGGACGCGGTCTATGTATTCACGCCGAAGTCGAAGATCATGCCGCTGCCACGCGGCGCGACCGCGCTCGACTTCGCGTATTCGATCCACAGCGACCTCGGCAACCAGTGCGTCGCGGTGAAGATCAACAACGAGCTCCTGCCGCTGCGCACGGAGCTGAAGAGCGGTGACATCGTCGAAGTGATCACCGCGCCGTATTCGAAGCCCAATCCCGCGTGGCTCGGCTTCGTGCGCACCGGCAAGGCGCGCTCGGCGATCCGTCACTATCTGAAGACGATGCGCCTGAACGAGTCCGTCCAGTTGGGCGAGCGGCTCGTCGATCAGAGTCTCAAGGGCTACGGTCTTGCGCTCTCGGACGTCACGCCGGAAGTGTGGGAAAGGCTCGTGCAGTGGACCGGCAACAAGACGCGGCAGGAAATCTTCGCCGATATCGGTCTCGGCCGGCGCGTGGCGGCGGTCATGGCGAAGCGCATCGAAGTGTTGATGAACGGCATCGCCGATGACGACGAGCATCCTCATCGCGAGCATCACAACACCAATACCGCGCCGCCGGTGGTCATCACGGGCACGGAGGGCATGTCGGTGCAGTTGTCGCCGTGCTGCCGCCCGATTCCCGGCGATGACATCATGGGTTACATCGGCATCGGGCTCGGCATGGCGATTCACACGACGGAATGCCGCGTCGCGCAACGGATTCACCGGCGCGATCCGGGCCGCTGGATCGATGTCGCGTGGGCGCCGCAGCCCGGACGTCTGTTCGATGTCGCCGTAAAGGTACTCGTGAAGAACACGAAGGGCGTCTTCGCGCGCGTGGCGGCGGATATCACGTCGGCCGACGCGAACATCGTGCATATCGCCATGGACGAAGACGTGTCGCAGGAAGCGAAACTCTTGCGCTTCGTGATCCAGGTGAGCGACCGCGTGCATCTGGCGAACGTCATGCGCCGCGTACGCACCAATCCGGACGTCATGCGCATTGCGCGCGAGCGCCCGAGCGACGAACCGCATCACCGCAATCAGGACGGCGGCATGCGCATCGACCGCGAGCGCGCCGATTACTGACGCGGCGCGGGTATGCGGCGTGCATGCCTGTCGTCGACTGACGAACAGGAGAGAGCGCCGCAATGAACACTTCCGATCTCGAAGGCGCCACGCTCGACTATTGGGTCGCGCGCGGACTGCACGAATTCATCCGAGAAATTCATTTCACCGACAGCGGAGAGACGCTTTCCATACGCGGCAACGACCGCGGCAAACCGTGGGACGGACGTTTCCTGCCGTCGACGTCGTGGGACGCGGCGGCCGTCGTTCTGGAGCGCGCCTGCAAACTCGAGATGCACGATCACGGGCGCGGCGAGGTGATCTGCACCGTGAGCTTCGGCAAGGACGGCAAGCCTGTGGAAGGGCGGGGCGCGTCGTTGCGCATCGCGCTGCTGCGCGCCTTTGTCCGGCACGCATTCGGCGATACCGTCGACGATGAGTTCCTGCGCCGTTCGCAGACTTTGCTCGGCACGCGGGTGGAGCCGATCGGGGAATCGAGCGCGGTGGCGTCGGTGGAGGATGTGCCGAGGCCTGAGTTGCATATCGGCGATATCGGCTCTGTACCGCGGCAATAGACGACTTCCTAGCTTCGCGGCAAACAAAAAGGGCCTTCCGTATGGAAGGCCCTTCGAAAGATGGCGCGGCTGGCAGGATTCGAACCCACGACCCCTTGGTTCGTAGCCAAGTACTCTATCCAACTGAGCTACAGCCGCACGCAAAACGGTACTGCTTAAACTGCACTGCGCTTCTGGTTAAGCGCTTGATCTTTTCATCGAGCGGCGCGACCGCCGAACGTGAAAAGATCAGAATAGGTGGCGCGGCTGGCAGGATTCGAACCCACGACCCCTTGGTTCGTAGCCAAGTACTCTATCCAACTGAGCTACAGCCGCACGCAGAAGCGGAATTATAGCCAAGCCTGTTCCGAAATGGAAGGGGTTTTGGCCAATCTATCGAATTATCTATCAGCGTGCTTTCTACGAAAGGGGCTTCCGGCGTGGTAAGTTGCTGAGTGGAAAGCCAAGTCCCTTACCAAATTCGACATCATCCGGCATCGAGCAGCATCATGAACAAGGCATTTGTGAAAGAGTCGGATGACACCGACGACGACCTCGAACTCGGCCATCCGGACGTTCCGGCGGGCACGAAGAACTACATCACGCCGGCGGGACACAAGCGGCTGCGTGACGAACTCCTGCAGCTTCTGGATACGGAGCGCCCGGAAGTGGTCAAGCTCGTCTCCTGGGCCGCTTCCAACGGGGATCGCTCGGAGAACGGCGACTACATCTACGGCAAGCGGCGGCTGCGCGAGATCGATCGCCGCATCCGCTTTCTGACGAAGCGCCTGGATCTGGCGGAAGTCGTGGACAGCAGCAAGCAGGAGAACGTGGATCAGGTGTTCTTCGGCGCGACGGTCGACTACGCGGGCGAAGACGGCGATGTGAAGACGGTGACGATCGTCGGCGTGGACGAGGTGAATCTGGAGGTCGGCTATGTGAGCTGGATCTCGCCGGTCGCGCGGGCGCTGTTGAAGGCGAAGATCGGCGACACGGTCGCGCTGCATACGCCGGCGGGCGTGCAGCAGATCGACATTCTGGATGTGCGGTATCCGCATTGATCTGAAGTCGGCGTACAGACAAAAAAAGCCGCTCCGAAGAGCGGCTTTTCTACAGCAGGACTGCCTGTGAAGCTTAGAAGCGGTGACGCATGCCAACCGTAGCCGAAACCTGGTTGCCGTTCGACGACATGCCCACGCCGTTGATCACAGCACCGATCGGCAGGCCGTCCTGGTCGGTCATGTGCTGGTATTCGCCTTGCAGGTACACGTCGGTACGCTTCGACAGCGCGTACGCCGTTTGCAGGCTGACCTGGTGGAACTTCGGCTTCTCGCCGTCGATACGGCTGTCGGTGTAGGTGTAAGCACCCGCGATCGACAGAGCCGGCGTCAGGTTGTAGCGGCCGTTGACTTCGTAGTTGGTGAAGCGAACGTGGCCGTCGGTCAAGTTGATCGAGCCAGCGCCTTGCGAGCCGACGTTGGTGATCGACGAAGCGTTGTCCAGCATCGTCTGCGTGAACACGAAGCCGACCGTTGCCGGGCCGAACGCGTAGTTCAGGCCACCGCCGAAGATGCGCTGACGGCCAGCGACGAACGGCGTGTTGTCGGTCGTGATCGCGCCGCCGACGTTGTTGGTCGGCGAGCCGACGTTGTTCAACTGCATGTACGCGGCCGCAACGTTCAACGGACCGTAGTTGTACGACGCGCCGACGCTGTATGCACGGTTATCCGCAAAGCCGCCTGCTTCGTTCGAGAAGCCGTACATCGCGCCCAGCTTGAAGCCGGCGTAGTTCGCGCTCGTGTACTTGACCGAGTTGTTGACGCGGAACGTGTTGTCGAGGTTGTCGTTGTCGAACGGGTGGGCGAACTGCGTGCCGCCGTATTGCGTGCCCGTCAGAGCCAGAGGTCCGAGGAAGTCAACGACCGAGTCATATTGACGGCCCAGGGTCACCGCGCCGAACTGGTTGCTCGACAGACCGACGAATGCCTGACGGCCGAACTCGCGACCACCTTGGCCATTCGTGCCGTTCATGATGTTGAAGCCGTTCTCCAACGTGAAGATCGCCTTCAGGCCGCCGCCGAGGTCTTCGGAACCACGCAGGCCCCAACGGCTACCGTTCACGGAACCGCTCGTCGCCTTCCAGTTGCTGTGGCCTTGCTGGTTGTTCGTGTAGGTGATGCCCGCATCGATCAGGCCATACAGCGTGACGCTGCTTTGCGCGTGGGCGGCGGTAGCAAAAACGCCCGTCAGGGCAGCGACCATAAGAGTCTTTTTCATCTTTGTAACTCCGAGAGCAGATTGGGCCGGGGACCCAGGCTTTGAGGAAACCTCGCTCCGGCGCGCTGCGAGAGGCGCGGGCGGATGAGCAATGCATCGAGATGCGATACATTTGTTTCCGGACCAGACGAAGTGTAAAGACGGCGTTACAGGCGGGGCCTTCCAATTTCCACAATAAACCATTGTTGATGCGGCAATGATCGCCGCGGCGTATATTTTTCTTTATATACAATGATTTATCGGCGAATAAAGTCGTACGGGCGAAGGTGTCAACCAAACGACGTTGCGCTTGCGCGACATGATTCGTGACAGTAAATAACGGAAAATTTCTAAAACGGGATTGTTGAGATATTTGAAACAGAAGTTTGCGAGTTTTGCGGGTAATTAATGCGGGCCGCATCGCTATACTGTCGTTTCTGCTTTCCGAAGCAGACTTTTTCGTTGACGGAAAAGATCTCCAAACTTTGTCAGCGCGACTTCCCGGTCGCGCTTTTTTTTGCTCGATCGAGTCGGGCGTCGTCGTTCGTGAGAAGGTCGCTGTGAGGCGGCGTCGCCCGGTCCTTCACCACGGGGTGCGTTGCATCCATGGGCGACGAGAGGAGGTCCTGCCAGTGATCGCCCTGCCGGGCGGGATTTTAATCAAGCGACGAACGGATCTCAGCCGCCTCTGTGATCGAGGGCGCGGCAAGCGATCTCAACCATTGCGCGAATCGACCCAGTTAAATATTGTTGGTCGCCTCCGTTACATTCAACCGGTGAGTCAGTTTCATGTTGCTTAACGCTGGAGGATCGGGCAAGACGAGCAAACATTTACGAATCGAATAATCCTGTTTGATTGCATTTGGCGAGTCCATGTACGGTGAAATATTGTCCGAGAAACTGGGAGTGCGGATATTGCTCGACAATCCTTTTAAAGGATCTTGTTTCGAGTACGACGTGATATCTACTGAGGAGCGGATGATTTAGTTTATGCCGAAGCTGCGCTGAAAATTATTCAGTTCTAATAGCCGGATTTTCGTTCTGCCGAGCCTAAAACCCGCGAGCGGCGAACACTACTCGCGACAGCCGTCCGGCGCGGCGCCAAGCCCGGCACCGGTGCGCCCGAGTGTCCAGCCGCGATGCCTGAACTTGCAGCGCCGATCGGATCAATCCACCTTGCTCGTAAAAGATCCGATTTTGTTAATCAGCAAATGCCTTTACGGGTTATCCGCTATTGCGACAAAAATAAATCAGCGCGTGCTTAATAATAAAAGACTGAAAGACCGCAGTTTTATAGAGCTCCTTCGCTTCAAATCATCGCATCGCGGCAAGTAAGCCGCGAAGCAGCTTCCCTGAGCCAAGCCCGCCAACCTGTGCTGCGTTAGAATGGGCAATCCCGCCAACGCTCCAGGCCAGAGCCGCCACCGTCGTCCACGATGCATCCCGAACTGCCCACGAGTCTTGCCTTTCCCTCCGAGCCCATCGTCTTTGTCGATCTTGAAACGACCGGCGCAACGTTCGGCGTGGACCGCATCACTGAAATCGGCATCGTGGAAGTGTGGCCATTGGGCGTTTCGCAATGGACATCGCTGGTCAATCCGCAAAGGCCGATTCCCGCGTTCGTGCAGCAGTTGACCGGAATCACCGACGCGATGGTGCGCGATGCCCCGACGTTCGAACAACTCGCATCCGGTCTGCTAGAGCGGTTGAATGGCCGGCTCTTCGTCGCGCATAACGCGCACTTTGACCACGGCTTCCTCAAGGGCGAATTCAGGCGCATGGGGCTTCGCTTCGCACCCGACGTGCTCTGCACGGTGCAGCTTTCCCGCGCGGTCTATCCGGCGCAAAGCCGTCACGGACTCGATGCGCTCATCGAGCGTCACGCGCTCGTGCCTTCGGCGCGGCACCGAGCGCTCGCCGACGCCGATCTGCTCTGGCAATTCTGGCAACATCTGCATCGCGCGATCCCGCCGGATGCCATGCGCGCGCACCTCGAACGCGTGACGCGCCGGTTCCAGCTCGCGGCGCATATCGACGAAGACACGATCGAGCAGATCGCCGCGGGTTGTGGCGTCTACATGTTCTATGGCGACGACGACACGCCGCTCTATGCCGGCAGAAGCGTGCGATTGCGGCAGCGCGTGCGCTCGCATCTCGTCGGGCCGCGGCGCTCGGCAAAAGATCTGCGGCTGGCGGCGCTCGTGCGCCGCCTCGAGTGGAGGGCGACGGGCGGCGAAATCGGCGCGCTGCTGGCCGAGGCGCAATGGATCGCAAACGCGCGTCCGGCGCATAATCGCGCGCTGAAATCGCGTCCGGGCGATGTTCGCGGCGCGTCGTGGCCTTACACGGGCGCGATCGCCATCGAAGAACGCGACGAAGCGTCGGGGCAACCCGCATGGCATGTCATCGACAACTGGTGCTATCTCGGCACCATCGACGCGCTCGGCCAGGCTGGCGCACTGCACGCGAGCGTCGATTCGCCCGCATTCGAGCTGTCGACCTATCGCATCTTGAGCGAGCGTCTCGCGCGCGGGCTCGTCGTGACGCCGCTCGCCTGCGCAACGCTCGCGTCCACAGTCTGACGCGCGATCACCCGACCGCGCCCACGCCGCCCGACGCGCATACGTGCGAAAGCGCGCGCATGAGCGGGGCGTTCATCGACGAGTTGTAGCGCGTCAAATGCTTCCATCGCGCGACGCTCTCGGCGAGTCGCACCGGGCAGTCCTCCGCATGACGAATCGGCTCGACATGCGCAAGCGCCGACATGAGCGATTGCGTGAGCCGATCCAGCTTCGGTCGCGTCTCGTTGACGAGATCGGGCGGCGACGCTTCCGGCGCCGCCTTCAGCGCGCGCCAGTTGGCGAAGAGTGCGTTCTGTACATCCTTGCTGGCTTCGATCTGATCGCGGAAAAACTGCCGCGCGAATTCAGGATCGACTTGCGCGGCCGACGCCTTTTCCTCGACGTGTTTGAGCAACGCCTCTTCACGCGGCGCGTCAGTGATCGGCTCGTGATGGGCCCACTTCCAGCGCGCGACCGGTTCCGCGAGCGCGAGCCGTTGCGAGACGAGCGCGATGACGTTGGTGAAGGGTGTGTCGTCGCCGTCCGCGTGAACGGACGCGGGCGCGGCGAGTGCGAGCACGCAGGTAACTGCGGCAAAGGCGAGGAGGGATGAATTCGATCGGCGGCGCATCGGTATGCGGGCAAAGGCGCGGGCAAAAGCGCGGGCAAAAGCGCCAGAATAGCGCAGCGCCTTCGCATCGGAATGAGCGCAGCCTACTGACGGGAAAGGATTCGACGAGTCGCAACGCACGACGCGCCTGAATGCGGTCATGAACGAGGGGCGCGAGGCGTCCTGGCTTCAGCCACGTCCGGACCGGATGGTCCGAGTGCGCCGCGCGCAGCGGGCGTCGTTCTCACGACGACGGCGTGATCAGCCTGTTCGCCTATTTCGACTGCGCCGATTTGCGCTGTTCGTCGAAGAACGCGCGCACGTGTTCGGGCAATTCGGTCGCGAGAAACTCGACGCCAACCGGCTCCGGATCCGGACAATGCACCGTGTCGGGCGTCGGGATTTTGGTCGGTTTTGCGTCCATGTTTTCTCTCCTCGGTGACTACGACATTTGCAACAACCTGGTCGATGCGGTTTTTGCGCCGCCGCATGCGACATGAAAACGGGTCTCTCTATAAATGCGTTATCGGATCGCAGCCGCTTCGGCTTGAGCCGGTTAAGCAGATTCATTGTTTGCGCATGACCGTTCGTTAGAACGGGTCAAAGCGGTAATTCTTTGCCTTCCTTCTGCCGAATCCGACGCAAAAGATACAGCTTTCCCTATTGGTCATGACCGCCTCGCAGGCCACGTCCAGCATGGCTCGGCGTGGAGCAGCCAACCGTGTACTTAAACTCTAGCTTTTCCTCTATGGATATAACGATACCGGGAAACCAGCGTTGACGCTCGATGGTGCGGGGCGGAAAATGGCTTGTTGTTGTACGAAAGCGCACATATAGGGCAAATCAGGTGCTCAGAGCGGCAGCTTGTGAAATCGATGAAGCCGATTTCGGTTCCTGTCGCAATACTGTGTACGAACTCTGCGGCTGTTGCAAAAGCGGGAAAACACGTCGCTGAATCGCGGAGCAAATCGCAAACACGAAGCACAAAAGCAAAAACCCGCGATCACTTGCGTGACCGCGGGTTTCTGACATTGCTAAATCTTGATGGTGCCGGAAAGAGGAATCGAACCCCCGACCTTCGCATTACGAATGCGCTGCTCTACCGTCTGAGCTATTCCGGCATCAGAGAAACAAGATTATAGCGACCACATTCTCGATTTGGCAATACCCTGAATCAATTTTTGTTTTCGAGATGGTAGCGGGTCACGCGATCCACCTCGCTCTTCGAGCCGAGGAACACGGCCACGCGTTGATGCAGGCTGGTGGGAACGATATCGAGGATGCGTTCCTCGCCATTGGTCGCGGCGCCGCCGGCCTGCTCGACGATGAACGACATGGGGTTCGCTTCGTACATGAGGCGCAGCTTGCCGGGTTTCGACGGATCGCGCTTGTCGGCGGGATACATGAAGATGCCGCCCCGATTCAGGATACGGTGCACGTCCGCGACCATCGATGCAATCCAGCGCATGTTGAAGTCTTCTTTGCGCGCGCCGTCCTTGCCGGCATTCAGTTCGTCGACATAACGCTGCACCGGCTCGTACCAGTGCCGGCTGTTCGACGCGTTGATGGCGTATTCACGCGTCTCGACCGGGATCGTCATGTCGCGCTGGGTGAGCACCCACGAACCGAGTTCGCGATCGAGCGTGAAGCAGTTCACGCCGTGGCCGGTCGTCAGCACGAGCACCGTCTGCGGGCCGTACACCGCATAACCCGCCGCGACCTGCTGCGATCCCGGCTGCATGAACGCCTGCTCGGTCGGCTCGACGCCGTCCGGGCAACGCAGCACCGAGAAAATCGTGCCGATCGATACATTGACATCGATGTTCGACGAGCCATCGAGCGGATCGAACGTCAGCAGATAATTGCCCTTCGGATAGCGATTCGGAATCGGGAAGATTTTTTCCATTTCTTCCGATGCCATCGCGGCAAGGTTGCCGCCCCATTCATTGGCTTCGAGCAGGATTTCGTTCGAGAGCACGTCGAGATTCTTCTGCACTTCGCCCTGAACGTTCTCGCTGCCGGCCGAGCCGAGCGCCTCGCCCAGCGCGCCCTTGCTCACGTGATAACTGATCTGCTTGCACGCGCGCGCGACGACTTCGATCAAGAGACGCAGGTCGGCCGGCAGGTTCTGGTGTTCACGCTGCTGTTCGATGAGGTATTTCGATAGCGTGGTGCGGCTGGAGATGGAGGACATGCTTGGGCTCCGTGAGCGTTAGACGAATATTCACGATTCTAACCGCTCGCCCCGGCCACTCCATGTGACAGCGACGGCCGCGCGAAAACTTCGCGCGGCCGTCGCTACACAGCGAAAGGCTACGATGACACGGCGCTCAAGCCGCGAGCGCCTTCTCGACCACCTCGCGCACGTCGCGCGATTTCGCCTTCGACGCGACTTCGCTCAACGCCGCGTGCATCTTCTCGCGCAACTGCGGCGTAAAGCGTCGCCACAGTTCGAGTCCGCGTGCGAGACGAGCCGCGACCTGCGGATTGAGCGCGTCGAGCGCGATCACCTGCTCTGCCCAGAACGCGTAGCCGGAACCGTCGGCGGCGTGGAACTGCGCCGGGTTGCCGCTGCAGAAGCTGAAAATCAGCGAGCGTGCGCGATTCGGGTTCTTGATGTTGAACGCCTGATGCTGCATCAGCTTGCGCACGATCTCGATCACCTTGCGATCCGGGCCGCCGCGCTGCGTCGCCTGAAGCGCGAACCACTTGTCGATGACGAGCGCCTCGTTCTCGAAACGTCGATAGAAGTCCGCAAGCGCCGCGTCCGCGACGCTCGGGTCCGCGCCCTTCGTCGCGCTGGCGAGCAGCAGCGCGGAGAGCGCCGCCGAGCGGTCCGTCATGTTGTTGGCGGCATCGTATTGCGCCTGCGCGAGCTTGACGGCTTCGCGCGGATCGTCGAGCTGGCTCAGATAGGCGAGCGAGAGATTCTTCAGCCCGCGCTTGCCGGCATCCTCGGGCAGCGGGCGATATTCGCCCGGTGTGCGATTCGCTTCATACGTCGCGAGCCACTTGTCGCGCAATTGCGACGCGAGACGGCGGCTCATGAAGACGCGCGCCGCGTGCACGGCGGCCGGATCCGACACGGCCATCTGCTCGGCGAGATAGCTTTCCGACGGCAACATCAACGCGAGTTCGCGGAAGGCGGGCGTGAGCGTGGTGTCCTCGAGGACGCGGGCGAATGCCGCGATCACCTGATCGTCGATGGCAAGCTGCTCGCCCTTGGCCGCGCGCCCGGCAAGCGCGAGCAGCTCGCGCGTGGCGAGACGCTGGCCGGCTTCCCAGCGGTTGAACGGATCGCTGTCGTGCGCGAGCAGGAACGCGAGCTCGTCGTTCGTATAGTCGTATTCGACGATCACCGGCGCCGAGAAATTGCGCAGAAGCGACGGCAGCGGCTTCTCGTTCACGTCGACGAAAGTAAAGGTCTGCTCGCGCTCCGTGAATTCGAGCACGCGCGTCGTGCCGTTCGGCTCTTTCTCGCCTTCGAGACGCAGCGGCAAATCCGCGCCGTTCTGCCCGATCAGACCGACCGAGAACGGAATGAGCAGCGGACCTTTCTGCGTGGCGCGCGCCGCTTCGGATGCGTCGCCGTAACCTTGCGTGAGCGTCAGCGTGTAGCGCTTGTTCGCCGCGTCGTGGTTCGCGCGGACCGACACGCGGGGCGTGCCCGCCTGGCTGTACCAGCGCTCGAACTGCGCAAGATCGCGATGGTTCGCGTCGGCGAGCGCCTGACGGAAGTCGTCGCAGGTCACGGCCTGGCCGTCGAACCGCTGGAAATAAAGATCCATGCCGCGCCGGAAACCGTCGCGGCCGAAGAGCGTCTGGTACATCCGCACGACTTCCGAGCCTTTCTCGTAGACGGTCATCGTGTAGAAGTTGTTGATTTCGACGTAGCTTTCCGGGCGCACCGGATGCGCCATCGGGCCGGCGTCCTCGGCGAACTGCATCTGACGCAGCACGCGCACGTCCTCGATCCGCTTGGTCGCACGCGCCGCGGCGCTCGCCGCGCCTTCGGCATCGCCTGCGGCCATGTCGGCCGAGAATTCCTGATCGCGGAACACCGTGAGGCCTTCCTTCAGGCTGAGCTGGAACCAGTCGCGACAGGTCACGCGATTGCCCGTCCAGTTATGGAAGTACTCGTGACCGACCACCGCCTCGATATTCGAGAAGTCCGTGTCCGTCGCGGTTTCGGGATTCGCGAGCACATACTTCGTATTGAAGATGTTGAGACCCTTGTTCTCCATCGCGCCCATGTTGAAGTCGCTCACCGCGACGATCATGAAGCGGTCCAGATCCAGCTCCAGCCCGAAGCGCTTTTCGTCCCAGCGGATCGAGTTGATGAGCGAGTCCATCGCGTGGCGGGTTTTGTCGAGGTCTTGCGGCTCGACCCAGACCTGCAGCAGCTTTTCCTTTCCCGATCCGGACCGGATGCGCTCCTCGATGCACACGAGCTTGCCCGCGACGAGCGCGAACAGGTAGCTCGGCTTCTTGAACGGGTCTTCCCATTTGGCAAAGTGGCGGCCATCGGGCAGATCGCCTTCCTCGATCAGATTGCCGTTCGACAGCAGCACCGGATAAGCAGTCTTGTCGGCGCGCAGCGTGACGACGTAGGTGGCCATCACGTCGGGGCGATCGAGGAAGTAGGTGATGCGGCGAAAGCCTTCTGCTTCGCACTGCGTGAAGAAGTTGCCGCTGGAAACATAAAGCCCGGAGAGCGTCGTGTTCTCCGCCGGATTGCAAATGCTCTCGATGCTGAGCTCGAACGCATCCGCTGGAATATTGCCGATGGACAGTCCGTTTTCGTGGACACGGACATCCGCGTTCGCGACGCCGTCGATCGCCGCGCTCACGAATTCGAGCTGTTCGCCCATCAATTCGAGCCGCGACGCGTCGCCATGGGCGTCGGGGTTGCGGCGCAGTTTCATCGTATTCTTGACGACCGTGCGTGCCGGCACGAGATCGAACTCGAGCGCGACGGAGTCGATCAGGAAGGCGGGCGGCGTGTAGTCCTGGCGGCGAATCACAGCGGATGCGGTCGTGGTAGACATGGCAAGATCTTCATGTTTGGATTGAACGGCGGGGGCGTCGGGCGTGTGTGCTTTCGAGCACCAACGCGTGCGCGCCTGGTCGAATCATTGTACAAGCCGTCCGGAGATCGCGAATCGGGCGGCGCAGCGCGTCGTGGACCCCACAAAACAGGACGCCGCCGTGCAAGCCGCGGCGGTGCTATCTATAACTGGGAAGGGTGCCGAACGAAGTGAGGATGACCATGAATGTTCCGATCAGGACGCTCGCCAGATGGGCGGCGCTGATATTGATGGCGATGTGGCTCACGGGCTGCACGACCTACGTCCAGACGCAGGTCACCGCATTCTCCGACTGGAGCGGCAGCGACTCGGCGCGCACGTATGCGTTCGCGCGCAAGGGCGAGCAGCAAAACAGCATCGAGCAGACGACCTACGAGACGCTCGTCGCGAGCGAGCTCTCGAAATACAACTTCCGGCAAGTGCCGGAGGCGAGCGCGAACTATCAGGTCGCGCTCGCCTATTCGGTTCGCGGCGACATGATGACCGTGCGCCAGCCGGTCTACTACGATCCGTGGCCGATGTACGGCCCCTGGGGCGGTCCGTTCGGGGGCGGACCGTGGGGTCCGTGGGGGCCGTACGGACCATGGGGCCCGGCGGGTTACGTCGACCAGAGCTATCCGATCTACATCCACGCGCTGCAAATCCGCATGAACGATCGCAAGACCGGTCGCGAGACCTACAAGGTGACGGCGGTCAACTCGACCGGCGACCCTTCGCTCTATCAGGCGATGCCCTACCTCGTGCGCAGCGCGCTCGCGAATTTCCCGCTCGGCAACGGCACGGTTCGCACGGTGACGCTGCCGGTCGACCAGCATGGCGGCATCTCCAACGAAACGGCGGCAGCCGGCTCGAACGAACGCAGCGCGGCGCCCGCGCCCGCAACCAAGGCCGTCGATTGATCGAGAGGCGAATGCGACGGCCACGCGCCGTCGCAACGTCGAAGATCGCATCGGAAAATATTGCCGCGACGTGTGGCGACTCGGTGCTGCTCACGATGTCAGCGAAAGTTTCAGAATCGCCCGTCAGCCTTGACCAAACAGGGAATCATCGCCTCGATGCTGGGCCGCAATATATGCAGCTTCGGCGAATTAGCGATATATTTCCGGGATGACAAAATCGTGTCCGCCCGATCCTAAAACCGTTCCCGAGCCCACCACATGGGACGCGCGGCTCGCACGCCGCCTCGTCACGCCGCTCGTCGGCACGCCGGTAACGCCCAATCACCTGACCACGCTGCGCCTCGTTATCGGTCTGGCCGGGGCGTACTATTTGTCGCTCGGCCAGTTCTGGATGTGCACGCTAGGCGCGCTCCTGATCGCACTGTCGAATCTCGTCGATCACACCGACGGCGAACTCGCGCGCATCAGCGGACAGTCCAGCAAGATCGGCCACTTCTATGACCTCGCGTGCGACGCGCTCGTGACCGTGTTGCTGTTTCTCGGCATCGGGTTTTATGTCGCCGTGCACCATCCGTCGATGATCGTGCCCGCGCAATGGCTCGGCGGCATTGCGGGCGTGGCGGTCGCGCTGATCTTTTTTCTGCGCATGCGTGTCGAGTCGATGGTCGGCAAGTCCGGCACGAAGCAGGCGTCGATGGGCGGATTCGAAACGGAAGACGTGTTGTATCTGCTGCCGGTCGTGACCATCCTGAATGGCATGACGCCGTTTCTGGTCGCGTCGGCGATCGGCGCGCCGCTCTTCGCCATTTATGTGGCGGTGGACTATCAGCGCGTGACCGCGCAGTTGAAACGCCGTGCGCAGGCCACCCACGCAAAAGACGACAAAGATTTTCAGGCGGTGAGATGAGCGATACGGCAACTCCGGACAGCACGCTGACGCAACCGGCGCATGGGGCTGCGGCGACCCGCCCGTCGAAGCGCGACATCGATTCGACCATGAACGCGCGGCTCGCCGCGCTGCAAACGCCGAAGCTGCGCGACGAATACGGCCAGCAAGGCTCGTTTCTCTACATCGAAGATTTTTTGCCGCGCGACTACACGGAGCGGCTGATTGCCGCCGTGCATGACGTGATGCCGTCCGTGAACCGCAACTATCTGCCGGGTCACAAGGCGGGCGGAAGCGTGAGCCGCCATACGCTCGACAAGCTCGCGCCGTTCATCGCGGATTTGTATCGTTCGGAAGCGCTCATCAAGTGGCTGGAGACGATCACCGGCGACAAGCTGCAACTTTCGCCGGAAGACGATCCGCACGCCTACGCGCTGTACTTCTACACACGTCCGGGCGACCACATCGGCTGGCATTACGACACGTCGTATTACGACGGCCGGCGCTACACGCTCCTGCTCGGCGTGATCGACGATTCGTCCTGCAAGCTCGACTACGAACTGCACACGAAGACGCCCGGGGTTCCGGATCAGCCGGGCTCGGTGCAGTATCCGCCCGGCGCGTTCGTGTTCTTCGATGGCGACAAGCTGCGCCATCGCGTCACGCCGCTCGGCGAGAACGAGATGCGCGTGTCGCTCACGTTCGAGTACGTGACGAATCCGACCATGCGCCCGTTCCAGCGCTTCATCTCGAACATGAAGGACTCGATCGCGTATTTCGGGTTCAGGCAGGTCTTTCGCCGCAAGGGCGGCACGAACGGACAGGCATGAGCCGCGCCGGCACATTCCTGCTGTCGGTCGGCGTGGTGCTGTTCATCGCGCTGCTCGGCTGGCAAGGCTTCGGCTCCGTTGCATCGACGCTTGCCGCGGCGGGCTGGGGGCTGGTCGCGGTCGCGGCCTTTCACTTCGTGCCGCTCGTCATCGATGCCGTCGCGATCAGCGTGCTCTTCGCCGACCGTCAGCGCGACGTGTCACTGCTCGACGCCTTGCTCGCGCGCTGGGCCGGCGAATCGGTAAACAGCCTGATGCCCGCAGGCCAGATCGGCGGGCCGATGCTGATGGTCCGCTATCTCGCGCAGCGCGGCATGCGCGCGCGAGACGCGGCCGCGGTCATCACCGTCAGCACGACGATGCAGACCGTCGCGCAACTGATCTTCGCGCTGATCGGCGTCGTCCTGCTGACGGGTTATGCGGCGGGCGGCTCGTCGTCGACCGTGACGATCGCGGTGCTGTCGGTGATCGGCGTGATCGGCCTCATGATCTTCGGTTTCTATCTCGCGCAGCGGCGCGGTCTCTTCGGCCGCGCGATGCGCTTCGCGTCGGGCATCGCCGCGAAATTCTCGGCCAAACGCGACTGGTCGTCGCTCGTGACGCGCGCCGAAGCCGTCGATGCCGCCGTGCACGAGATGTATCGCGAGCGCGGCAAGGTGGCGTCGAGCTTCGGGTTGAGTTTCATCGGCTGGATCGTCGGCACGGGCGAAGTGTGGCTCGCGCTGCATCTGCTCGGCCATCCGGTCGGCTGGACGGAAGCCCTGCTGCTGGAAAGTCTCGGCCAGGCGATCCGCGGCGCGGCCTTCGCGATTCCCGGCTCGCTCGGCGTGCAGGAAGGCGGCTATCTGCTGCTCGCGCGTCTGGTCGGCCTGCCGCCCGAGGCGGCGCTCGCGCTGTCGCTCGCCAAGCGCGCGCGCGAACTGCTGCTCGGCGTGCCGGGCTTCGTCTATCTGCATTTCGTTGAAAAAGGCTGGCAGCGCCGCCGTCTCGCGCGCGTGCCGGATATCGACTGACCCACCCACGAAGGGAACCAAGCATGCGCGCAATTATTCTTGCGGCCGGGATGGGCTTGCGCCTCGTTCAGCCCGAAGGCCAGCAAAAGCCAAAATGTCTGCTCCGTTTTGGCGATGCATCGCTGCTCGAACGTCATCTGCACTTTTTGAAAGCCGCCGGCGTCGATGAAGTCGTCTTCGTGACCGGCTTCAAGAGCGAGCAGATCGAAGCGGAGCTCGCATCCATCGACTGGAAGCCGAAGACCGAGATCGTCGTCAACGAGGAATTCACGCTCGGCAGCGTGCTATCCGTGCATACCGCGCGCGACGCGATGACGCGCGGCGGCGATGTCCTGCTGATGGACGCCGACGTGCTCTACGACGAACGCATCTTCGATCCGCTCGTCGCGGGCGGCGCGGTGAATCGCCTGCTGATCGATCGCGACTTCGAAGCCGGCGACGAACCGGTGAAGCTGTGCGTCGAGAATGGCGTGCCGGTCGAACTGCGCAAGCAGGTCGCGGCGGGTCTGAAGTACGACACCATCGGCGAATCGGTGGGCTTCTTCCGCTTCGACGAGAAAGCGGCCACGCGCCTCGCCGAAATCTGCGCCGATTATGTGGCGACGGGCCGTGCGAAGATGCCGCACGAAGAAGCGGTGCGCGACCTGTTGCTGGAAAAGTCCCACGTGTTCGATATCGCCGACGTGACCGGCGCACCGTGGATCGAAATCGATTTTCAGAACGACGTGAAGCGCGCGGCCGATGAAGTGCTGCCGCAGTTGAACGCGCTGCGTCAGTTTGCAGGAGCCTCTCAACAATGAACGCACCCGGAAACATTCCCGTCGGCTATTCGCGCACCATGCGCCTGCGCGAGATGCTGCAAAGCAATCGCCTCGAATTTTTGATGGAGGCGCACAACGGCATTTCGGCGCGCATCGCGAAGGAAGCCGGCTTCAAGGCGATCTGGGGCTCGGGCCTGTCGATCTCCGCGCAGTTCGGCGTGCGCGACAACAACGAAGCGAGCTGGACGCAGGTCGTCGACAACCTCGAATTCATGGCCGACGCCAGCGATCTGCCGATCCTGCTCGACGGGGACACCGGCTACGGCAACTTCAACAACGTGCGCCGTCTCGTGAGGA
Source organism: Caballeronia sp. INML2 (assembly GCF_023631365.1). Lineage (NCBI taxonomy): Bacteria > Pseudomonadati > Pseudomonadota > Betaproteobacteria > Burkholderiales > Burkholderiaceae > Caballeronia > Caballeronia sp. INML2. Next base: position 167,071 of record NZ_JALQDH010000010.1, read on the forward strand.
AGCTGGAGCAGCGCGGCATCGCGGGCGTGTGCATCGAGGACAAGCAGTTTCCGAAGACCAACAGCTTCATCAACGGCGAAGCGCAGCCGCTCGCCGACATCGACGAGTTCTGCGGCAAGATCAAGGCCGGCAAGGATTCGCAGAGCGATCCGAACTTTTCGATCGTCGCGCGCGTGGAAGCGCTGATCGCCGGCTGGGGGATGGAAGAAGCGCTCAAGCGCGCCGAGGCGTATCGCCTGGCGGGCGCGGACGCGATCCTGATCCACAGCAAGCTGTCGAAGCCCGACGAGATTCTGACCTTCGCGCGCGAGTGGGCGGGCCGCGGTCCGCTCGTCATCGTGCCGACGAAGTACTACAGCACGCCGACCGACGCGTTCCGTCAGGCCGGTATCAGCTGCGTGATCTGGGCGAACCATCTGATCCGCGGCGCCGTATCCGCGATGCAGGCGATCGCGAAGGAAATCCACGACAGCGAGACGCTCGTGAACGTGGAAGACCGCATCGCGTCGGTGAACGAGATCTTCCGTCTGCAGGACGCCGACGAGTATTCGGCTGCCGAAAACATCTACCTGAGCGCGGCCAACGAAAAGCGCAGCGCGATCGTGCTCGCGGCGAGCCGGGGCGCGGGCCTCGAGGCGCTGACCGAAGCGCGTCCGAAGGTGATGCTGCCAGTCGCCGGCAAGCCGCTTCTGCGGCATCTCGTCGAGGCGTTCAAGAAGGAAAGCATCAACGACATCACCGTGGTCGGCGGTTATCGGGCCGATGCGATCGAGAAGGGCGGCATCCGTCTCGTCGTCAACGAGCGCCATGACACCACGGGCGAGCTCGCATCGCTCGCGTGCGCCGTCGGGCACATGAACGGCGACACCGTGATCTCCTACGGCGACCTGCTGTTTCGCAGCTACATCCTGCGCGACCTGACCGAATCGGACAGCGATTTCTGCGTGGTCGTCGATTCGTCGCAGGCGCCGGAGGCGGGCGCCGCCGCGACCGATTTTGCGTACTGCTCGACCGCCGACGACCGCGCGCTGTTCGGCCAGAAAGTGTGGCTCGACGGCGTGGTCGGCGCGGGGCAGGCGCTCACGGACGGCCGCGCGCCGCAAGGCCGCTGGATGGGCCTCATCAAGGTGCGCGCCGGCGCGCGCGAACGCCTGCTCGCGACGCTCGGCACGCTGCAACAGCGCCCGGATTTCGACAAACTCGACATGGCCGCGCTGCTCAACGCGCTGATCGCCGCGGGGCAGAAGATCGAAGTGCAATACGTGCACGGCCACTGGCGCGGCGTCAACGACCTCGACGATTTCCGTCGCGCGGGCGATTTCGCCCACGGGCAGAGCCCCATCGGCTCGGAAGGAACGGAGAACGCCCGTGATTGAGGCCGCCCAGTTCGTCGAGGCCGCGCGCGAGCGCGGTTTCGACTGGTACGCGGGCGTGCCTTGCTCGTTTCTCACGCCCTTCATCAATTACGTGTTGCAGGACGAATCGCTGCACTATGTGTCGGCGGCGAACGAGGGCGATGCGGTCGCGCTGATCGCGGGGGTCGAACTGGGCGCAAGTCGCAAGCGCAGAGGCATCGCGATGATGCAGAACTCCGGCCTCGGCAATGCGGTGAGCCCGCTGACGTCGCTGACATGGACGTTCCGTCTGCCGCAATTGCTGATCGTCACATGGCGCGGCCAGCCGGGCGTTCATGACGAGCCGCAGCACGCGCTGATGGGCCCGATCACCCCGCAGATGCTCGAGACGATGGAGATTCCGTGGGAGCTGTTCCCGACGGAAGCCGACCAGATCGGCCCGGCGCTCGATCGCGCGACGCAGTACATGGACAGCACCGGCCGCCCGTATGCGCTCGTCATGCAGAAGGGCAGCGTCGCGCCTTTCGAATTGAAGAACACGGGTTTGTCGGGCGTGCGCGTCAACGCGCATCCCGCAACGGTGGAGCGCTTCGAAGGCGAGCGCGTGACGCGCCACGAGGCATTGCGCCAGGTCATCGCCAACACGCCCAAGGATTCGACGGTCGTGCTCGCATCGACCGGCTTCTGCGGCCGCGAGCTCTACGCGATCGACGACCGCGAGAACCAGCTCTATCTCGTCGGCTCGATGGGCTGTGTCACGCCGATGGCGCTCGGCCTTGCGCTCTCGCGTCCCGACCTGCGCGTCGTCGCGCTCGACGGCGACGGCGCGGCGCTCATGCGCATGGGCGTCTTCGCGACGCTCGGCGCGTACGGTCCGTCGAATCTGGTTCACCTGCTGCTCGATAATGGCGCGCACGAATCGACGGGCGGCCAGGCGACGGTTTCGCGCGCAGTCGATTTTGCATCGATCGCGTCGGCGTGCGGCTACGCGCTCGCGCTCGACGGTGACGATATCGGCGTGATCGATCGTCTTTTCGATGCGAAAGATGTGAACGGCGCGCGTTTCGCGCGTCTGTCGATCAGGACGGGCACGCCGGGCGATTTGCCGCGCCCGAAGATCACGCCCGAGGACGTGCGTGCGCGCTTGCAACAACACACTGGAGGCCGTTGATGCTGCTGCTCAATCCCGGTCCTGTCACGCTGAGCGAACGCGTGCGCAAGAGCCTGCTGCAAACCGACTTGTGCCATCGCGAGCCGGAGTTTTTCGACTTGCAGGATGAGGCGCGCAAGCGTCTCGTCGCCGCTTACGAACTCGATCCGTCCGTCTGGAGCGCCGTGCTGATGACGGGTTCGGGCACCGCCGCGGTCGAAAGCATGATCGCCGGTCTCGTGCCGGAAGGCGGGCGCTTGCTCGTCGTCGAAAACGGCGTGTATGGCGATCGCATCGCGCAGATCGCAAAGCAATACGGCATCGAGTACGAGGTCGCCAAATACGAGTGGATGCAGGCGCCGGATATCGACGCGATCATCGCGCTGCTCGACAGCAAGCCGTTCACGAACGTCGCGATCATCCATCACGAAACGACCACCGGCCGCCTGAACGCGATCGATCAGTTGTCCCGCGCGTGCAAGGAGCGCGGCCTCGGCCTGCTGCTCGACGCGGTGAGCAGCTTCGGCGCCGAAGCGATCGACTTCGACGGCGGCGGCATCGCCGCGATCGCCGCGACCGCGAACAAGTGCCTGCACGGCGTGCCGGGCGCGGCGTTCGTCATCGCGCGCCGCGATGCGCTGGCGAAGTCGGCGAGCCGCAACTACTACCTCGGCATCGCGCGTCTCGCAAAGTTGCAGGACGAGCGCAATACGCCGTTCACGCCGTCGGTGCATGCGTATTACGCGCTCGTCGAAGCGTTGCGCGAGTTCGAAGAGGAAGGCGGCTGGCGCGCGCGTCACGCGCGGTATGCAAAGCTCGCGGAGCAGGTCCGCTCGGGACTGGCTGCGCTCGGCATCGACAGCGCGTTGTCGCCCGAGGAGTCGTCGGTCGTGCTGCGGGCGTACCGGCTGCCTGCGGGCGTCACGTACGACAAGCTGCACGATGCGCTCAAGGCGAAAGGCTTCGTGATCTATGCGGGGCAGGGCGGGTTGTCGAAGGAACTGTTCCGCATTTCGACGATGGGCGCGGTCGATGCCAACGACATGGACCGGCTGATCTCGTCGTTCGTCGAGTTGCTGCGCTGAGTCGCGAGCCGCTCACTGCTTGCAAAAAATCGCCGTAATGAAGGGCGCGACGTGGTGCACATCCGCGTCGCTGCCCGCGGCGCGCACCTGCTGTTCGACCTCTTTATCGCCGCCCCACACGACCGCGCCGTAAGCGGAATCGGCGATCGGCTCGCCCTTGCCGGGCCTGAAGATCGGGTCGTCCTTCTGGTAGGCGACGACCACATAGACCTTGAAGCCATAAGCCGTCAGCGTCGCGCCTTTCACGGGCTTGAACGCGTTGACGGAGTTCGGCTCCACGCGCATCGGCCTGGTTTCCAGCAGTCCGTCTCGCTGCAACGGCGCGACGAAATCATGCGCGGTCGATTTGCAGTCGAGTTGCGCATCGATCGGCTTCGCATGCGCGAGCGCACCGAGCGACGCGAGCGTCACGGTCAGCGCGATTCGGGAGGTTCGGGCGACGTGCTTCATGTTGACACGATGTTCAGGACAGCTTGCACTTTAACGAGATTGCAATAAATCTGCACGAAACATCGAGCGAATCGTCGTGGCGCGTGGTCGATCCAACGAAAAAAGCGGCCCGCAGGCCGCTCATCGGATGAAGCGTCGAGGGCGCGTCAGGCCGCCAGCTCCAGCTTCGCCGTGTTGCGCGTGTCGCGCGAATGCACGCGCTTGCCGGCTGCGTAGGTTTCGAACACCGCGCGATCGTCGCCGAGCAGCGCGAACGCGAACAGCAGTTCTTCCAGCGATTCCGTGCGTGAGGTGCGGCGCGCGAGCAGCGGCGTCGCGTTCGGATCGAGCACGACGAAGTCCGCTTCGCTGCCGGGGCGAAGCGTGCCGATCCTGTCGTCGAGTTCGAGCACTTGTGCGGCGCCCGTCGTGGCGAGCCAGAACATGCGCGTCGCGGTCAGATGATGGCCGGTCAGGCGCGCGACCTTGTGCGCTTCGTTCATCGTCTGCAGCATGGAGAACGACGTGCCGCCGCCCACGTCCGTCGCGAGCGCCACGGGCATGTTCGACGCGCCCGCCTTCTCGAAGTCGAACAGGCCGCTGCCGAGGAACAGATTCGATGTCGGGCAGTGCGATGCCACCGCGCCCGTTTCCGCCATGCGCTCGCGATCGCGGTCATCGAGATAAATGCAGTGGCCGTACACCGCCCGGCGACGCAAGAGTCCGTAGTGATCGTAAATGTCGAGATAGCTGCGATGCCCCGGAAAGAGGCTCTCGACCCATTTGATCTCATCCGTGTTTTCCGCGACGTGGCTCTGGATGAACACGTCCTGATGCTGCTGCGCGAGCGCGCCGCACGCTTCGAGTTGCGCTTGCGTCGATGTCGGCGCGAAACGCGGCGTCAGCGCGTAATGCTGACGGCCGCGGCCATGCCAGCGCGCGATGAGTTCCGCGCTGTCGTCGTAGCCGGATTGCGCCGTGTCGCGCAGAAACTCGGGGCAGTTGCGATCCATCAGCACCTTGCCCGCGACCATGCGCAGATTGCGCGCCTCGCTTTCGGTGAAGAACGCATCGGCGGATTGCTTGTGCACCGTGCAGTAGACGAGCGCCGTCGTCGTGCCGCAGGCGAGCAGTTCGTCGATGAAAAAGCTCGCCGTTTCACGCGCGACCGCCGGATTCTCGAAGCCGCGCTCCGTCGGAAACGTGTACGTGTTGAGCCACGGCAGCAGCCCCGGCGCGGGCGACGCGATCATGTCCGTCTGCGGATAGTGAATGTGCGAGTCGATGAAACCCGGCGCGATCAGCTTGTCGCGCATGGTGTGGACGGTCGCGTCGGGGCTGAGCCGCTCGCGCAGCGACGCATACGCGCCTGCCGCGACCACTTTGCCGTCCTCGACGATCAGAAGGCCATCGGCCTCGTAGACCGCGCCGTCAGCGGCATGCGCGGGATCTTCCCGAAAGGTCAGCAACTGGGCGCGGTAGGCGGTTTGAGTCATGATGCAACGTCTCCGTTTCTGGGTTTAAAGCTGTGAAAGCAGCACTAGAGAAAAGGCAGCGATGATCCACATCGCCGGCTTGATTTCCTTCGCGCGCCCCGTGGCCGACTTCAGCACGACGAACGCGAGAAAGCCGTACGCGACGCCATCGGTGATCGAGTAGGTCAGCGGGATCAGGATCATCGCGAGGAACGCGGGAATGGCTTCATCGAAGCGATGCCATTCGATCTGCGTGATCGCTTCCATCATGAACACGCCGACGAGCACGAGCGCGGGCGCGGTCGCGATCGCCGGAACGAGCGACAGGAGCGGCGAGAGAAACAGGAAGGGCAAAAAGCACAGGCCCGCGACGACGGCGACGAGGCCCGTGCGCCCGCCCGCAGAAATGCCTGCCGCCGATTCGATATACGCGTTCGCCGGGCTCGTGCCGAGCGGCGCGGAAACGAGCGCGGCGAAGGAATCGACCATCATCGACTGGCGGATGTTGCGCGGATTGCCGTCCGAGTCGTAAAGCTTGCCTGCTTCGGATATCGCCATGAACGTGGAGAGCGCGTCGAAGAACGACGTGAACAGCATCACGAAGATGAACGGCCAGTAGACGACCTTCAGCGAGCCGACGAGATCGAGCTGGCCGATCGCGGAAAAATCCGGCGCGGCGAACAGCCCGTTCCAGTTGACGAGCGTCTTCGTGGCGATCGCGGCGGGCCAGTATGCGGTGCCGTCGCCCCAGAAGCGGCCGATCGGAATCGAGATGACGGTCGTGAACACGATGCCGAGCATCAGCGCGCCGGTGACCTTGCGGGCGACGAGAATCGTCGTGACCGCGAGACCGATCAGGAACGTGATGACGACGGGATTCAGCGACGCCGAATGCACGATTGTCACCGGGTCGCCGACGACGAACTTCGCGTTCACGAGGCCGATGAGGCTGATGAACAGACCGATGCCGCACGACACCGCGTGCCGCAGATTCGCGGGAATCGCATCGACGACGAGCTTGCGCGCGTTGAACACCGCGAGCACCGCGAAGATCACGCCGGACCAGAACACGCAGCCGAGCGCGGTTTGCCACGGCATTTTGCCGCCGTGAACCATGACGAACGCGAAGAGCGCGTTCATGCCCATGCCGGGCGCGACGAGCACCGGATTGCGCGCGTAGAGGCCCATCGCGCAACTGCCGAGAAAGCTGACGATGACGGTCGCCGTCAGCGCGGCCGGAAACGGCACGCCCGCCGCCGACAAAATGCCCGGATTGACGACGATGATGTACATCGCCGTGAGGAACGTCGTGATGCCCGCGACGATTTCCGTCTTCGTGCGCGAGCCCGCGGCGCGAATGCCGAAGAAGCGCTCGAGCGCGGTCGCGTCGCGTTGTGGAGTTGTTGCTGTGGTTTCCATGCTTGTTCTTTACTGCTTCCAGTGCTGATCCAGGCGCGCGACCATTGCGTCGCGTTCTTCTTCGGTGACGAACGAGGCTTCCAGGCTGTTCTTCAACAGCGTGTAGACCTCGTGATCGGTGAGCTTCAGCGCGTCGACGATCGCGAAGTAATTCGCGTTGACGTAGCCACCGAAGTACGCGGGATCGTCGGAGTTGATCATCACCGCGACGCCTTGGTCCAGCAGGTCTTTCAGCGTGTGCTTCGTCATGTCGTCGAACACGCAGAGCTTGATGTTCGAGAGCGGGCACACGGTCAGTGCGATGCGCGCATCCGCGAGACGCGCGACGAGCGCCGCGTCCTCGATGCTGCGCACGCCGTGATCGACGCGATCCACCTTCAGCAGATCGAGCGCTTCATAGACATACGAGGGCGGCCCTTCCTCGCCCGCATGCGCGACGAGCTTCAGGCCGCGCTCACGCGCCTTCGCGAACACGCGCTCGAACTTCGAGGGCGGATGCCCGCGCTCCGACGAATCCAGCCCGACACCGATCAGCCGATGCGCGTACTTGTCGAACAGCGGCAATGCGCTTTCATAGGTCGCGAGCGCGTCCTCTTCAGAAAGATGGCGCAGGAAACAGAGAATCAGCTTGCTCGAAAGACCGCGCTTCTCACCTTCGGCGAGTGCGGCCTCGATGCCCGCGACGGCCGTTTCGATCGATACGCCGCGTTCCGTGTGCGTCTGCGGATCGAAGAAGATTTCCGCGTGCGCGACGTGGTCCGCGAGCGCGCGCTCGACATACGCCATCGTCATGTCGTAGAAATCATGCTCGGTGAGCAGCACGCTCGCGCCCGCGTAGTAGATGTCGAGGAACGATTGCAGGTCGGTGAACGCGTAGGCGGCGCGCAGCGCCTCGATCGAGTCGTACGCGAGCTTCACGTTGTTGCGCTTCGCGAGCGCGAAAATGAGCTCGGGTTCGAGCGACCCTTCGATATGGATATGCAGCTCGGCTTTCGGCGCGCGTGCAATCTTGTCGGCGAGTGTGGGATTCATGTGGGCTTTGTTGTGATGGGGCTACGGTTGTGCCTGTGGGTCAGGCGGTCTGTTGCGACGACGCGTGGCTCGAAGCGTTGGCTTCGACCGCCTGCAGCAGTTGGGCTGCCGCTGCAACGGCGATCACTTCGGGCGCCTTGTCGACGATGCCGTCGATGCCGATCGGACACACCATCCTCGCGATGCGCGCGGGGTCGATCCCGCGCGCCGCGAGCCGATGCTCGAACTGCTTCTTCTTCGCAAACGAGCCGATCATGCCGAAGAACGCGAAGTCGCCGCGTCTGAGAATGCACTCCGCCAGCGCGAGATCCACCGTGTGGTTGTGCGTCATCACGATGAAGTACGCGTTGGGCGGCGCATTGTCGACGGCTTCATCGGGCGCGCCGTTCGGCTCGATCGTTACGTTTTCCGGCACGGACTGCGGCGCGGCGAACTGGCCGAAGCCGGCGGCGTCCCGCTCGTCGACCCAGGTGACGTGACAGGGCAGCGTCGCGAGCACGCGCACGAGCGCCGCGCCAACGTGTCCCGCGCCGAACAGCACGACCTGGAAATCGCGCGGCGCGATGGTTTCGGTCAGGAGCGCGCCGCTCTCGTCGAAACCGGCGCCGTCCCACAAGAGGCAGTCGGCGTCGGTCGCGCCCGGTTCGGGGTCGGAGAGCATGACGGCATCGGGCATCGGCGCGAACGAGACGCTGCGCACGGTCGACAAACCCTGCGCGGTGCGCTTCGCAAGCGTCGTCACCCAGTTCAGATCGGATACGTCGAGCCGCTCGAACGCCAGCACGACCGCGCCGCCGCAGCACTGGCCGAGGCTCGGGCCCAGAGCGAAACGCTCCAGCCGCCTCATGCGCGGGCTGCGCATGCCGTCCTTCAGCACTTGCCGTGCGGTCTCGATGGCCTTCCATTCCAGATGGCCGCCGCCGATCGTGTAGCGCGCGTCCTCGCGCGTGACGATCATCTTCGTGCCCGGCTCGCGCGGCGCGGAGCCTTCGACACGCGCGACCGTCACGAGCACGACGGCGTCGCCGTGCGCGAGCAGGTGTTGCAGGTCGTTCAGCCAAACTTGCATCGGTGAGCTCCAGAAATGTCGGTTTGCGTCGTTGCAGGCGTTAGTTTACCGGGGCCGCTTCCTCCGCCTCGACAGAGAGCGCGTCAAGAATTGCCTCCGGCGTCGCCGGCGCGCGCAGTTTGGGCGCATCGGTTGAATCGGGGGAAACCGATGCGATCGCCGCGCGTATCGCGAGCAGCACCGAAAACGACAGCAGGAGCGGCGGCTCGCCGACGGCTTTCGAACGGAAAATCGTCGGCTCCGCGTTGTCATTTCGATAGAGCGCGACGTTGAAGATCGCGGGCGCGTCGCTGACGGCCGGGATCTTGTAGGTCGACGGCGCATGCGTCATCAGGCGTCCGTCGCGGTTCCACCACAGTTCTTCGGTCGTGAGCCAGCCCATGCCCTGGATGAAGCCGCCTTCCACCTGGCCGATATCGATCGCCGGATTGATCGAGCGTCCCGCGTCATGCAGCAGATCGGCGCGCAGGAGCTTCCACTCGCCGGTGAGCGTATCGACGACGACTTCCGACACCGCCGCGCCGTACGCGAAGTAATAGAACGGATGGCCTTGCAGCGTCTTCGCGTCCCAGTGCACTTTCGGCGTGGCATAGAAGCCGTCCGACCACAGTTGCACGCGCGCGAGATACGCGGCCGCGACGAGCTGATCGAACGGCATCTGCCCGCCGTTCACGTCCACGACGCCGCCGTGAAAGCGTACGTCGGCTGCATTGCCGCCGAGCTGCTTGACGACGAGCTCGGCGAGACGCGCGCGGATCGTGAGTGCCGCGGCTTCGGCGGCCTTGCCGTTCAGATCGCTGCCCGTCGATGCCGCCGTCGCCGATGTATTCGCGACCTTCGATGTGTCGGTCGCCGTGACGCGCACGCGCTGCAAGCCGACGCCGAACACGCTCGCGACGACCTGCGCGACCTTCGTGTTGAGGCCTTGTCCCATTTCGGTGCCGCCGTGATTGACGAGCACGGAGCCGTCCTTGTAGACGTGCACGAGCGCGCCCGCCTGGTTCAGGAACGGCACGTTGAACGAAATGCCGAACTTGACGGGCGTGAACGCGATGCCGCGCCTGAGCACGCCGTTTTTCGCGTTGAACGCGGCGACTTCGGTGCGGCGCTTCTGATACTCGCTCGACGCGACGAGTTCGTCGGTCAATGCCGCGATCACGTTGTCCGCGACCGGCTGACCGTAAGGCGTCACGTTGCGATCGCCGATGCCGTAATAGTTCGCGCGCCGCACGTCGAGCGGATCGCGTTTCAGCCGATGCGCGATCTCGTCTAGCATGACTTCCATCACGAGCGCGCCTTGCGGGCCGCCGAAGCCGCGAAACGCGGTGTTCGACTGCGTGTTGGTCTTGCAGCACAGCGCGCGGATCTCGACATCGCCCAGAAAGTACGCGTTGTCGAAGTGGCATACGGCGCGCGTGGCGACCGCACCGGACAGATCCGCCGAATAGCCGGCCCGCAACGCGATCTCGACGCGCACGCCGGCGATGCGCCCGTCGTCATCGAAGCCGCATTCGTATTCGTAGACCGCGTCGTGACGTTTGCCGGTGATCATGAAGTCGTCGTCGCGATCGGCGCGCAGCTTCACGGGACGCTTCAGCCAATGCGCCGCGAGCGACGCCACGCACGCGAACAGCGCCGATTGGGATTCCTTGCCGCCGAAGCCGCCGCCCATGCGCCGGCATTCGCACAGCACGGCGTGTGTCGGCCAGTCGAGCATGTGCGCGACGACCTGCTGCATCTCGCTCGGATGCTGCGTCGAGCTATGGACGAGCATGCCGTCCTGCTCTTTCGGAATCGCGTAGGCGACCTGTCCTTCGAGATAGAACTGCTCCTGCCCGCCGACTTCGAACTCGCCCGCGAGCCGATGTTTCGCCGATGCGATGCGCCCGGCCGCGTCGCCGCGACGCAAGTGCAGCGGCGGCAGGACGAACTGGTTGCGCGCCTTCGCTTCGCGCGGCGTCAGCACGGCTTCGAGCGGCTCGTAACGAACGACATCCTCGCTTTTCGCGAGCGCGGCGGCGCGGCGCGCCAGATCGTGACTCTCGGCGATGACCGCGAATACCGGCTGGCCGAGGTACTGCACGACATCGGCGGCGAGAATGGGATCGTCGTGCAGCACCGGGCCGCAATTGTTCTCGCCGGGAATGTCCGCGGCCGTGAGCACCGCGACGACGCCGGGCGCGGCGCGCACCGCGTCCAGATCCAGCGACACGATGCGCGCATGTGCGTGCCGCGACAGGCCGAGCGCCGCGTGCAGCGTGCCGCGCAACTCGGGGATGTCGTCGGTGTACACCGCTTCGCCGCTCACGTGCAGCGCCGCCGATTCGTGCGGCAGCGACGCGCCGGCGGCGTCGATATCCATCGGTTCGGTCAGTCGGTTCATGACGTTTCCTCCCCATGCGCGGCGTACGCGAAGGCATTCACTTCGGCGGGCGCGAGCGGCGCGTCCGGTCGCGTTTCCAGATAGAAGCGCCACAGTACGTTGCGCGCCACTTTCGCGCGATAGGCGCTCGACGCGCGCATGTCGGTGAGCGGCTGGAAATCGGCGTCGAGCGCGGTCATCGCGGCGCGTGCCGACGCTTCGTTCCACTCGCGCCCGATGAGCGCCGCCTCGGCCTGCGCCGCGCGTCTGGGCGTCGCCGCCATGCCGCCGAACGCGATGCGCGCATCCGTCACGCGATGGCTGTCGTCGAGCCAGATCGCGAACGCCGCGCACACCGCCGAAATGTCCTGGTCGTAACGCTTCGATACCTTGTACGTCCGAAAGCGCAACGCCGCGACCGGGCGCGGTACGCGAATCGCCGCGACGAATTCGCCGGCATCGAGCGCGGTCTTCTGATAGCCGAGATAGAACGCGTCGAGGCGCACCGTGCGGGTCTTGTCGGCCTTCTGCAGCACGAGTTGCGCATTCAGCGCGATGAGCGCCGGCATCGAATCGCCGATCGGCGAACCGTTCGCCACATTGCCGCCGAGTGTGCCCGCGTTGCGGATCGGCCGCGACGCGAACCGCGTCCACAGCTCGGCAAGCCCGGGATAGTCGGCGGCGAGCGCGGCATACGCGTCTTCGAGCGAGGCCGCCGCGCCGATCGTCAGCGTGTGCGCGTCGCGCTCGATCGTCTTCAGCTCGTCGACGTTGCCGATGTAGAGCAGTTCGCCGAGATCGCGGAACTGCTTCGTGACCCACAGGCCGACATCGGTGCTCCCCGCGAGCAGTCGCGCGTTCGGATGCGCGGCGCGCAACCGGGCGAATTCGGCGCGCGTGACGGGCGCGTGGAAGGTGTGCTGACCGGATGCATCGGACGCGCGATATTCGAACGTCTGCGTGCGCTTCAGTGCGATCAACTGTTGCGTGAGGGCGGCGGCATCGAAGGGCGGACGCGGATACTCGAACATGCGCTGCGCGGCATCGACGATCGGCCGATATCCCGTGCAGCGGCACAGATTGCCCGAGAGCGCGGCGGCGATTTCGTCGCGCGACGGCGGGCCTGCATCGCGCGGATGACGGTGATAGAGCGCCCACAGCGACATCACGAAGCCCGGCGTGCAAAAGCCGCATTGCGAGCCGTGACAGTCGATGAGCGCCTGCTGCACCGGATGCAGCGTGCCATCCGCGCCACGCAGATCGTCGACGGTGAAGAGGGCGCGGGAATCGAGCGTCGGCAGAAACTGGATGCACGCGTTGACGGCTTTGAGCGCGAGTGCCCCGCAAGCGTCGAGCTCGCCGATCACGACGGTGCATGCGCCGCAATCGCCTTCCGCGCAGCCTTCCTTCGTGCCGGTGCAAAGCGCGTCCTCGCGCAGATGCTGAAGCACCGTGCGCGTGGCGGGCGCGCCGCCGATTTCGCGCACGGCGCCGCGTTGAAGGAAGCGGATGGTTTGCGTTGTCATGACTCAGGAAGACATTGCGGACCGGGCGCGCGTTACGCGGTTTCCGTTCGCTTCATGGGTTGGCGTGAGAAAACGCTCAGGCTGCCTTTGAACGAATCGGACTGCGCGCACGTAGATCGCCATCCAGACGCGACCTTAACACCCCAATATCCCAAAAATATTGTCGGGCACGTATCAAGATTATGCGGATGCGCTGATGCGGGAAAGGAGGAAGCGCGTAGTGCGCAGTGAAGCGGAGAAAACGGGCGGCGCGCGAATGTCGCCGCCCGGAACAAATTACCGGACCGTCGTGCGCAACTTGCGCTTCAAACGCACGCTCGCCGCGACCAGCACGAAAATCAGCACAAACGCGATGAGCGACCATTGCGGCAGAGACAGACCGAGAATCGGCGGATACGGCGTTTCGCACAGACCCGCGACCTTGAATACCTGCGGGAGCCAGCTTGCGGGCGGCAGACCGTCGACGATCGGCTGAAGCGCATCGAAACCGCAACTGAAGCCGGGATGTGATTGCACATAGACGTGGCGCGCGGCGGTGGCGGCGCCGCCGAGCGCCGAAATCGCGACGAGCGTTTCGAGCAGCGCAATGCCGCGCCAGTTACGGAAGGCCGCACCGAGAAACGCGAAAATCGCGACCAGCACGAAAAAATAGCGCTGGATGATGCACAGCGGGCAAGGATCTTCGCCATGGAAGAATTGCAGATACAGCGCGCCGCCGACGAGCCCGAGACTGACGAAACCGAGCAACACGAGCAGGCGGCGCTCGCGGCGCATCACCCGGTCGTCCTGATGCATCGTGAAGTGATTCAAAGAGTTGTTCATTATTTCTCAACGATTCGAGAAGGAAGCACCTGAGTTGCGCGGGGATCGCGGTGAATTCTAGCGCGAACGCCCGATGCGCAAAATCAGCCGCGATGTTCGGCCGCGATGTTCGGTCGCGATGGTCAGCTGTTTTTCAGGCGCTCAGCGGGTCGTCTCCAGCACCGCTTCGACGGCGCGCCCGATCGACAGCAGCGTGTCATCGGCGTTCGGCGCGCCTGCGAGCATCAGGCCGACGGGCGCCTCGCCGCGCGGATGGCAGGGCAGCGACAGCGCGCACGCATCGAGGAAGTTGAAGGCCGTCGGGTTGCGGAGAATCAGCGCATTGGTGCGCGTGAAGGCGTCGTCGTCCGTTTCCAGATCGGCGATGCGCGGCGGCAGCACCGGCACGGTCGGGCAGATGATCGCGTCGAAGCGCTGCCAGAGCGTCGTGCGGGCTTCTTCGATCATCGCGGCGCGCGCCTCGCACAAGTCGATGTAGTCCGCCGCGCTGGCCGCTTCGGCGCGCTTCAGACGCGCGAGCACGCGCGGGTCGTAATCGTTGCCGCGCTCAGCCATCAGCTTCCGATGCCACGCGTACGCCTCGATCGCCACGAGCGGATAGCGATTGATGTCAGGCAGCCGATCGAGGGGCGCGAAACGCACGTCTTCCACGAGCGCGCCCGCCGCGGCGAGGTGATTGACTGCGGCGGCGACCGCACTCGCGACGGGCGACTCGACGCCATCGGTCACGTAATTCGTGAGCACGCCGAGGCGCACGCCGTCGAGTGGGCGCGTGGCGGGCACACCGGGGTCGCGCCCGGCGAGAATGCGGTCGACGAGCGCGCAGCACGCGACCGAGACGCCGATGGGCCCGAACGAATCGAGCGTTTTCGAAAGCGGCACGCCGCCTTGCTTCGGAATGCGGCTCGCGGTCGGCTTGAAGCCGGTGAGGCCGCACAGCGCGGCGGGAATGCGGATGGAGCCGCCCGTGTCGGTGCCCAGCGCGACGGCGGCCATGCCGTCCGCGACCGACGCCGCCGCACCCGACGACGAGCCGCCCGCGATGCGCGCGTCGCCCGGCACGTCCGCATGCCACGGCGAGCGCGGCGTGCCGTAGTGCGGGTTCAGCCCGAGGCCGGAGAATGCGAACTCGCTCATGTTGGTGCGCCCGACGATCACCGCGCCCGCGCGGCGCAGGCGCGCGACGGCGATGGCGTCGGCCTTCGCGGGAGCGGCATCCTGCAACGCTTTCGAGCCGGCTCGCGTCACTTCGCCTTCGATATCGAAGAGATCCTTGATCGATACCGGAATGCCCGCGAGCGGCGAGAGCACGGTGCCGGCGCGGCGCAGCGCATCGTGGGCATCGGCGGCGGCGCGGGCGTGTTCGGCATCGACATGGAGGAATACGGTCGAGCCCTGTCCGGCAGGATCGGCGATGCGCTCGAGCGCCGCCTCGACGAGCGCGCGGCTCGTCGTGCGGCCGCGCTTCAGATCGGCGGCGAGTTGGGCGAGCGGGGCGAACTGCGGCGAAGTGGTCGGCATGGCGTCGGGCAGTGGCGTTGCCTGATGCGAGAAGGCCGGGCGCGCCCGGCGTTTCGCATCGGCAGTGAATGAAGGGGCGCCGTTCGCAAAGCCGGGGCGCCCGAGGTGGCTGTCATTCTAAGCCACCGCCGCCGATCGAACACCGCTCAGATCGTGCGCGAGAAGCGCCGCAGGCTCGCTTGTCCCAGATAGCGGTCGAATATCGAGGCGATATTGCGCACCAGCATGCGTCCGGCGGGCAGCACGCGGATCGCGTCGCGAGAGAGGTCGATGAGGCCGTCGTCGGCCATCGGCGCGAGGCGCGCGAGTTCGCTGGCGAAAGCGGCCGGGAACTCGATGCCGTGCGCGCTCGCGACATCGTCGAAACGCAGCTCGCCGCCGCACATGAGACGCATGATGATGTCGCGGCGGAGTTCGTCATCGGCGCAAAGACGCACGCCGCGCGCGATGGCGAGATCGCCCGCGTCGATCGCCGCGGCGTAGTCGGCGAGTTCGCGCGCGTTTTGCGCGTAGACATCGCCGATCTTGCCGATCGACGACGCGCCGATGCCGATCAGATCGCAATCCGCCCGCGTGCTGTAGCCCTGGAAGTTGCGCTGCAGCGTGCCGGCTTCGAACGCGCGCGCGAGCTCGTCGCCCGGCAGCGCGAAGTGATCCATGCCGATGTACACGTAGCCCGCTTCGCCCATGCGCGCGATCACGCGCTCGAGAATCGCGAGCCGCACGGCAGGCGAGGGCAGCGCGCTTTCGTCGATTTGCCGCTGCATCTTGAAGAGCGACGGCATGTGCGCATAGCCGAACACGGACACGCGATCCGGTTTCAGATCGATGATCGCGTCGAGCGTGCGCGAAAAGCTCTCGACGCTCTGATGCGGCAGGCCATAAATCAGGTCGACGCTCACGGACTTGAAGCCGTTCTTGCGCGCGGCGTCGAGCACCGTTTCGGTCATTTCGCGCGGCTGGATGCGATTGACGGCGCGCTGCACGCGTTCGTCGAAGTCCTGCACGCCGAGGCTCAGCCGATTGAAACCGAGCTCGCGCAGCAACGCGATCGTCGCCTCCGACGCCTCGCGCGGATCGACTTCGATCGAATATTCGGCGCGCTCGTCGGCGACGAGATTGAAATGCTCGCGCGTGGCGGACATCAGTTCGGCCATCTCGTCGTGCGAGAGGAAGGTCGGCGTGCCGCCGCCCCAGTGAAGCTGCGTGACCGGACGCGAAGTCTCGAAGAGCGCGGCCTGCAAGGCCAGTTCGCGCTTCATCCGGTCGAGATAGGGGCGTGCGTGCGCGCGATTTTTCGTCGCGACCTTGTTGCAGCCGCAGTAGAAGCAGACGGTGTCGCAGAACGGGATGTGGAAGTAGAGCGAGAGATCGGCGTTCGCTTTCGCCTTGCTCGCAGCTTCGCGATAATGCGCGGGGTCGAACGTGTCGGTGAACTGGACGGCGGTCGGGTAGGACGTGTAGCGCGGGCCGTGCGCGTCGTAGCGCGTGAGCAGATCGGGACGAAAGAGCGGGGCGGCGGCAGTCATGGCGAACCTCGGGGAATCTTCCGAGTGTAGTCGGGCGGTGAACGCGGCATTTGCGCGATAAGGTCGCAGCCTGATAGCAGCGATTTGACGAAGCGCAAAGATGAGGCGTGGGACAATATCGTTTCTTTTTATGCGGTTGAGTGTCGCCATGCCGATCGATTCTTCGTCTCATGCCTGCCGCGAAGGTTGCGGCGCCTGCTGCATCGCGCCGTCCATCTCGAGTCCGATTCCAGGAATGCCGGAAGGCAAGCGCGCGGGCGAGCGTTGCGTCCAACTGGGCGACGATCTGCGCTGCAGGATTTTCGGCGATCCGCGCAGGCCGGCGTGCTGCGGCGGTTTGCAGCCGTCCGTGGAGATGTGCGGAGAGACGCGCGAATATGCGCTGACGTGGATCGAACGACTGGAAACGCAGACGCGGCCGACGCAACTGTCTCGATGATCGGCAGTCCAATTCGCGAATCGCCCCACACGGCGCAGACTTGAAAAAAAGCTTTGGAGGATCACGCATGACGGAACCCGTCGCGCCGCTGCGGCGCCGGTTCGTGCTGGCAGGACTGGTGTCTTTGTCCGCACTCGCATTCACTTCGACGGCGCAATCCGCGTCGAACTCGATATTCCCCTTCATTCCGGACCACTACACATTTTCGACGCAGCAGGTTCAGCAAGCCGTCGCGCGCAAATTCCCGCTGCAACGCACGGCGTCGCAAATATTCGATGTCGTCCTGAGCAATCCGGTCGTTGGCATGGCGCCGGATCGGAATCGCGTGACGGTGCGCGTCGACGCGCGTCTGTCCACGCCGTTCATGCCGAATCCCGTGATCGGCGCGTTCACGCTCTCGACGCAACTCGCTTACGACGCGCCGAGCCGTTCAGTCATTCTCGTCTCGCCATCCGTTGACGATGCGCAGTTTAGTGGTGACGCCGGGCAGTACAACCAGCAGATTGCGTCGGTCGGCGCGCAACTCGCCGCGCAATTGCTCGATCGTTATCCGATCCACACCTTCAAACCCGAGGAACTCCAGTTCGCCGGCGTGTCCTACGAACCCGGTACAATCACAGTCCTTACAAACGGCATACGTGTGCAGATCGTTGAGAAGTGAGTCGAAATCTCTGCGCAATGTGCTCCGCAAGCAACGGCGATAACGGCGAACAAGGGCTGAACGGATGGACTGGATATTGATGGTGAAGGCGCTCATTCTGGGCGTCGTGGAGGGCTTGACCGAATTCCTGCCGGTTTCGAGCACGGGGCACCTGATCGTGGCGGGCAGTTTGCTGAATTTCACCGACGCGCAATCGAAAACCTTCGATGTCGTCATCCAGTTCGGCGCCATTCTCGCGATCTGCTGGGAATATCGCGGGAAGATCGGTTCCGTGGTCACGGGTCTGCCCGTACGCGCCGATGCGCGGCGATTCACGCTGAACCTGATCATCGCGACCATTCCGGCCATCGTGCTCGGTCTTCTTTTCGAGAAGGGCATCAAGTCGGTTCTGTTCTCGCCGGTGCCGGTGTCGGTGGCGCTGATCGTCGGCGGCATCGTGATCTTGTGGGCCGAGTCGCGCCAGCGCGAACGCGCCGTCACGCCGCGCGTGCAATCCGTCGATGATCTCTCTTACACGGATGCCTTCAAGGTCGGTCTCGCGCAGTGCTTCGCGCTGATTCCGGGCACCTCGCGTTCCGGCGCGACGATCATCGGCGGGATGCTGTTCGGACTCGAACGACGCGTCGCCACCGAGTTTTCGTTCTTCCTCGCCATTCCGATCATCTTCGGCGCGACGCTCTACGAAATGGCGAAGTACTGGCGCACGCTGACCGTGAACGATTTCGGGCTCTTCGCGGTCGGGCTCGTCGCGGCCTTCATCAGCGCCTTCGTCTGCGTGCGGTGGCTGCTGCGCTACGTCGCCTCGCACGATTTCACGGCGTTCGCGTGGTATCGCATCGGCTTCGGCTTGCTGATTCTGATCGTCGGATACAGCGGGGGCTTGAGCTGGGCCGACTGACGCGCGTCTCGCCGCGCAGGATGCAAAGCGCCACGGCTTGCCGTGGCGTTGTCTTTTTTTGCCCGGGCGCGTTTCAGCAGCGGCGGAACATCAGGTCCCAGACCCCGTGTCCGAGCCGCAGTCCGCGTCGCTCGAACTTGGTGACCGGACGGAAATCGGGGCGCGGCGCGTAGCCGTCCGCGGTATTTTCCAGTGCCGGCTCGGCGGACAGCACTTCGAGCATCTGCTCGGCATAGTTCTGCCAGTCGGTCGCAAGATGGATGTAGCCGCCCGGTTTCATGCGCGACACGAGCAGCGCGACGAACTTCGGCTGGATCAGGCGGCGCTTGTGATGACGCGCCTTGTGCCACGGATCGGGGAAGTAGATGTGCACGCCGTCGAGACTGTCGGGCGCGATCATGTGTTCGAGCACTTCAACCGCGTCGTGCTGAAGGATCCGGATATTGCCGAGCCCTTGCTCGCCGATCAGCTTCAGGAGTGCGCCGACGCCCGGCTCATGCACTTCCACGCCGATGAAGTCATCGCCGGGACGCGCGGCCGCGATCTCCGCCGTGGTGGCGCCCATGCCGAAGCCGATCTCCAGCACGCGCGGCGCCTGTCGGCCGAAGAGCGCATCCCAATCGCCGGGCTGAGGCGCGTAGGGCACGACATAGCGCGGACCGAGATCGTCGATTGCGCGCTGCTGGCCCGGCGATACACGGCCCGCGCGCGTGACGAAGCTGCGGATGCGGCGATGGCGCAGCGTGACGTCTTCGCCGCTGCTGACCTCGGGCGGGTGATTGCCGTTGGCGTCGGCGGCGTCCTTGGGATCGTGGTTCATGAGGCGATGCTGGAAACGGATGCGGGAAACTAAAAAGCCGCCCAAACGTGACTTGGGGCGGCTTTCGCTGGAATTCTGGAGCGGGCGATGGGAATCGAACCCACGTCAGTAGCTTGGGAAGCTACGGTAATAGCCATTATACGACGCCCGCATGAACCGGCTATTGTAAGCGCAACACGCCCCGAGGCGCAATTGCGCCGGGCGTTCAGATCCCGAACAGCGTCATCGAGACGGCGACGCGCGTCACGACCATCAGCAGCACCTGCACGATCACGAAGAGCAGGATCGGCGAGAGATCGATGCCGCCGAGCCGCGGCAGAATGCGCCGCAACGGATCGAGGAACGGCGCGGTGATCTGGTAGAGCAGCGGCATCGCGGGCGACTGCGGATTGAGCCATGACAGCAGCGCCATCAGGATCGTCACCCAGATGACCAGGTTCAGCGCCCACTTGACGACGGTCAGCAGCGCGACGAGCAGAAGGATCGGCGCCATGAGCGTCGGATCGACGCCTGCGAGCACGACCATCAGCGTGACATAGACAGCCGACGCGATGAATGCCGCGACGATGCTCGCCCAGTCGATCTTCCCGCCGGGCAGGATCTTGCGCAGCGGCAGGACGATCCAGTTGGTCGCCTGCATGACGGCGTTCGAGACCGGGTTGTAGGGCGGCATGCGCACGACCTGTATCCATGCGCGCAGCAAAAGCGCCGCGCCGAACAGGGTGAAAAGCGTGTTAAGCAGAAAACGGGCGATATCGCCGAACATCTCGGGTCCTCTAGGATGCGTGCGCAGTGTCGCGACTTGCGCCGGGTCGTATTGACGAAGAGTGAAGGAATGCGGAGGTGCTAGCGGGCGAAGATCCGGCCGGTGGTGGTCTCGGAGGAGCGCTCGGCCATGCGGCGCGAATCGTGAATGCTGACCTTGATCATTGTTCGTTCTCTGGACTTGAGTATCGTGCCGAAGCCAGCGCATCGCGCGCGATCCACGCGATCGCGCCCGTTCCCTTCGATGAAGCGTCGCGATTGACTGAATGCGGCGACTCGGATTCCCCGCCCAGCAGGCGTGCCTGATGGGGGACGGACGTCACCTTAACATGGCTTTAAGGCCGCTTGGGGACGTTGTCGCACGTGGCGCGAGCGATTCTCCGGACAATGGCGTGAAAGGCAAGTGAAAGTGGTTCGCGAGGGCGCTCGCGCCACGCAACGTCATCATCGGAAAACCCTAGTGTTGCCAATCCGAGACGATCTCGAAAACGCGTATTTCACGCAAAACTGGCAGGATATAAATACAAAGCAAACAGTGGCGGGCTTATTTTGTGGTCGAAGTACTGGCGAGCGGAATTGGAAAGGCCGGTTTCCGGATTCAAGGGTATCTTTCCTGCTGTACGTGGTTAGACGCACATTCGACGTCATTCTAGGTTTCTTTGCGAACATCGAGGAACGAACCGGCGCTCAATACTAACGAGAACAAGGATTCAGCGGGAGACGGCATGCGGCCGAAGCCGCCCGTTCTCCCTTAAGGGTTTCATTCGCTACGTTCGGAGGTCGCCATGAGCATTTTCTCTTACCGAAAGCATCTGCGCTTCTTGAGCCAAGCCCAGCGGCGCCGCTGGTGGGACCAGAAGAAGCGCCTTACGCCACGGGTGGTCATCGGCGCGGCGTATGTGCCGCCCAACGTCACGCGTGAGTTCGCTTACGTGAAAGTAGGCTGAAGCGAACCGTTTAAAAATCTCGCGGAGTACATGAAAAGCCCCGCCGGACGCGCTGTCTGGCGGGGCTTTTCGCTTCATTTGTAAATAGACGTTACGCATATTTTGCGATTTTCAGCGGGGCGTCTCGTGCATCGCTCGCCAACGACCGCCGAACGGCGAATTCGAACACTTTCGCCGGCGACGTCGGGCTTTCACGTCCGCGCCGGCGTTAAGGAACTTGCAATTTGCAACAAATGGCCCCTGCGACCGACCGTTTTTTTCGATAAATTTGGTTCATACCGTCGCTCGTGAGCCGTGGATACCGGCCACACGCGAAGCGGCGAGGAGAACGAAAGTGAAAAAGCTCGGTGGTTTGTTGGTTGCTGGTGCGCTCGGCGTCGGTTTTGTCGGTGCTGCGCAGGCGCATGTCTCAGTTGGCGTGGGCATCGGGGTGCCAGCCTATCCGGTCTACGCTGCGCCGCCCGCACCCGTCTATGTAGCTCCGCCGCAGCCCGTGTACGTCGCGCCGCCGCCACCGGTCGTCTATGGGCCGCCGCCTGCCGTGGTCGTAGGCGGTTACGGCGGATATGGCGGATATGGCGGATACCGCTACTACGGCCGTCCGTACTATCGGCATCATGGCTACTACCGTCATGGTCCGGGCTGGCGTTACTGATCGGTCCGGCGGGCAAATCAAGAAGGCGATGCAAGCGTGCGTCGCCTTCTTCGTTTCAGGGCTTTTGAATTCTGCGATGGAACTGGGAGAATGGTGATCCCCTTCAACTCGCACGCCCACGCCGATGTCCTCTCTTCCCGCCCCGACTTTCGATGACGTCGCCGATGCCGCCCGGCGCATCGAAGGCGTCGCCCATCGCACGCCCGTCCTGACTTCCCGCACTGCCGATGCCATCGCGGGCGCGTCGCTCTTTTTCAAGTGCGAGAACTTCCAGCGCATGGGCGCGTTCAAGTTCCGCGGCGCCTACAACGCGCTCTCCCATTTCGACGACCGGCAGCGCGCCGCGGGCGTGATCACGTACTCGTCCGGCAATCATGCGCAGGCGATCGCGCTGTCCGCGAAGCTCGCAGGCATCCGCGCAACGATCGTGATGCCGGAGGACGCGCCCGCCGCGAAGATGGAGGCGACGCGCGGCTACGGCGGCGAAGTGATCACCTACGACCGCTACACGCAAAACCGTGAGGAAATCGGCCGCAAGCTGGCCGATGAGCGCGGCATGACGCTGATCCCGCCTTACGATCATCCGCATGTCATCGCCGGGCAGGGCACGTCGGCGAAGGAACTGATCGAGGAAACCGGGCCGCTCGATTATCTGTTCGTGTGCCTGGGCGGCGGCGGGCTGATCGGCGGATGCGCGCTCGCGGCGGCGGCGCTGTCGCCGGACTGCAAGGTGATCGGCGTCGAGCCGGAAGCGGGCAACGACGCGCAGCAGTCGCTCGCGCGCGGCGAGATCGTGCATATCGAGGTGCCGCGCACGATCGCCGATGGCGCCGCGTCCACGCATGTCGGTGAATACAACTTCCCGATCATCCAGCGTCACGTCGACCGGATCGTCACCGTGAGCGACGCGCAGTTGATCGAGACGCTGCGCTTCTTTGCGCAGCGCATGAAGATGGTCGTCGAGCCGACCGGCTGTCTCGCGGCCGCGGCCGTTCTGCAGAAGGTCGTGCCGGTCGAAGGCAAGCGGGTCGGCGTGATCGTGTCGGGCGGCAACGTCGATCTCGCGAAGCTGGCTCAGTTCGTCGCGTGATGATGGTGCTTCGTCATGACGTCGCGTTGACGATCAGATCGCGGTAGCCGTTGACGATCACGCTGTACGCGAAGTACGCGAAGAGCAGGGCGGACATCACGTGGCACGCGCGCAGGAGCTGGGTTCCGGCGCGCTTTCTGCCGTGGCTCGCGAGCGTGCAGATAAAGATCGTCCAGCCGAGTCCGCCGCAGAAAAAGCCGATCAGAAACACGGACGCGGAGACGGGGCTCGTCGCGCCGGACTTGGCGATGAGCGCGCCGCCGACCGCCGCGAACCACAGGATTGCACTCGGCGACGACACCGCGAGCAGGCATCCGCGCAAGAAGCTTTTCCAGTGGCCGGGACGGGGCACGGTGAGATCCGCTTCGCCTTCGACGGGCGGCGCGGATGCCGGATTGAGCGCTTCCCGCGCCATCTTCCACGTGAGGAAGAGCAGCACGATCGCACCGCCGATCCACACGACCCAGCGCACCGCGGAAAACTGCAGCAGCGCCGACATGCCCGCGAGCGCGAGCATCGCATAGACCAGATCGCCGAAGCATGTCCCGAGGCCGAGCACGAGCCCCGGTTTGAAGCCATGCGACAGCGCAAGCGAAATGATCGCGACATTGGCGATCCCGATATCCAGACACAGCGACAGCGACAGAAAGAAACCGTCCGACAGCAACGACCACGAATGCATATTGTTATTAATGGTTGTGAAGCTCGAAACTCACGTCGAGACGGCCGGTCGGCACGTTCATCGTGTTGCGCGTCGGCGGATTGCGGAACGCGGCGAGCGCGTCGCGTTGCCGTTGCGTGCCGATGCCGAGCGTATCGAGCACGTGGACGACGACAGCATTGAGCACCGACGTGTTGCCGTCCTCGACCTTCACCGCGATGCCGATCGGACCTCGTTCGCGGCGCACGCCGATTGCATAGCTTGCATCCGCGCCCGTCTTGCCGACGAGCGTGCCGCCGAACGCCTGCATCAACAGCGTGCAGAAACGCCCTTCGCCGGCAACGAGCTCCGGATGCGACGTCATCGCGCGATGGATGCGCGCAAGCGGCGAGCCGTCCGGCGCGGCGGCGATTTTCATATAGAGCCGCGCGAGACGTTCGAGCGGGAAGGCGGGCGTCGGCAGATTGCAGCCGTCGATGGCCCATTGCACAGCGTCGTCGGTGAGATCGACCGCGCGCGCGACCGTGCGCTTCACGTGCGTCTGGAGCGGATGATCGGGCAGGTGATAATCGCCGGGCGGCGCGTTCATCGCCCGCGCGCCGGCGAGCATGCCGGCGTGCTTGCCGGAGCAGTTGCTGCAGGCGGGAGTCGGCGTGAAGTCGCGCCTGATCCAGTCCTTGTACACCGCCTCCGAGATCGGAGGATGGCCGCCGCAGCGCAGATCGCTTTCGCTCGCGTTCGACCGGGCGAGCATCGCGAGCGCGCGCTCGATATGACGCGGCTCGCTGCTATGCGATGCGCACATCAGCGCGAGGTCTTCGTCGGTGAAGCCGAAGCGCTCGAGCGCGCCCGTTTCGATCACCGCGAGCGCCTGCGCGGGCTTCGCAGCCGAGCGCGGCAGCGTCACGCGATGCGGATCGCCGAAGGAATGCACGAGGCGTCCGTTTGCATCGACGGCGGCGACGTGCGCCGCGTGCGTGTTCTCGACGACATCGCCTCGATAGAGCGTGGCTGCGATCATGATTTATCCAGTCCGATTTCAGTCCACAGCGCATCGACGCGGCGCTTCACCGCTTCGTCCATGACGATCGGGCGGCCCCATTCGCGACTCGTCTCGCCGGGCCATTTGTTGGTCGCATCGAGCCCCATCTTCGAGCCGAGGCCCGCGACCGGCGACGCGAAGTCGAGATAGTCGATCGGCGTGTTGTCGACCATGACGGTGTCGCGCGTCGGATCGACCCGCGTCGTGATGGCCCAGATGACTTCCTTCCAGTCGCGCACGTTCACGTCTTCATCCACCACGACGATGAACTTTGTGTACATGAAC
Organism: Caballeronia sp. INML2; assembly: GCF_023631365.1. Classification (NCBI taxonomy): domain Bacteria; kingdom Pseudomonadati; phylum Pseudomonadota; class Betaproteobacteria; order Burkholderiales; family Burkholderiaceae; genus Caballeronia; species Caballeronia sp. INML2. The sequence goes on from NZ_JALQDH010000010.1 coordinate 192,108, forward strand.
TGACGCAGGAAGCTCCACACACCGAACATCACGCGCTTCGCGTGGCCGGGGTAGCTCTTCTTCATCTGCACGATCGCCATGCGATAGCTGCAACCTTCGGGCGGCAGATAAAAATCGGTGATCTCGGTGAACTGCTTCTGCAGGAGCGGCACGAACACTTCGTTCAGCGCGACGCCGAGCACCGCGGGCTCGTCGGGCGGCTTGCCGGTGTAAGTGGAATGGAACAGCGCGTCGCGGCGCATCGTGATTTTCTCGACGGTAAAGACCGGAAACCACTCCTGTTCGTTGTAGTAGCCGGTGTGATCGCCGTACGGCCCTTCGAGAGCGTGCTCGTATTTCGCGGCGGCAGAAGCCGATGGACGCGGCGGCGCGCCTTCGGGTGCGGGCGGCGGCGTGCCGTCTTGCGGATAGATGAAGCCTTCCAGCACGATCTCGGCGCGCGCCGGCACCTGAAGCGTATCGACGCCCGGCGTGAGGCATTTCGCGAGCTCCGTGCGCGAGCCGCGCAGAAGGCCCGCGAACTGATATTCGGACAACGAATCGGGCACGGGCGTCACGGCGCCGAGGATCGTCGCGGGATCGGCACCGAGCACGACCGCCACCGGATACGGCTTGCCGGGATTCGCGAGCGCGAACTCGCGAAAGTCGAGCGCGCCGCCGCGATGCGCGAGCCAGCGCATGATGAGCTTGTTGCGCCCGATGAGCTGCTGCCGATAGATGCCGAGATTCTGGCGCGGCTTGTTCGGCCCGCGCGTGACGGTGAGACCCCAGGTGAGCAGCGGGCCGGCGTCGCCGGGCCAGCACGTCTGGATCGGCAGTCGATTGAGATCGACGTCCTTTCCTTCCCACACCACTTCCTGGCAAGGCGGCGCGCTGACCGACTTCGGCGCCATGTCCCACACGGCTTTCGCGAGCGAGAGCAGTTTGCCCGCGTCTTTCAGGCCCTTCGGCGGCTCGGGTTCCTTGAGCGCGGACAGCAGCCTGCCGACATCGCGCAACGAACTGAGCGCGGCGACGTCGCTGCCGAGGCTGACATCGGCGCCGCCTTGCGCCTCCGTCTCGATGCCCATGCCGAGTGCGACGCGCCGGGTCGTGGCGAACAGGTTGGCGAGCACGGGAATCGTGTGGCCGGTGGGCGCTTCGAAGAGCAGCGCAGGGCCGCCCGCGCGCAACACGCGATCCGAGACTTCGGTGATTTCGAGAACGGGGGAAACGGGCTGCCGAATGCGGCGCAGTTCACCGAGCGCCTCGAGGCGGGCAATGAAGTCGCGCAGATCTTTGTATTTCATCGATGGTCGAAAGTGGACTCGAAGGCGCCGGAGCATGAAGCTCGACGGACGGGGCGGCTGCGCGCCAAGCGATTGTCGATTTTACCTGCGTGCGCGTCCGTGCGTTGGGGGACATTCAGCGAATTCCGCCGGGAATCGCCCGTGAGACGTGCTTTTCGAGTGCTGAACACTGTTCAATATAACTGTAAGTAATTGAAACACAAGTCTATAGCATTGACGGATAATTAAACCCTGCTAGAATCGCTTGGCATCCATTGCAGGTTTTGAAACTTTTTACCTTCGCCTCAGGTCTGTTCTGACGCAACGTGCGTCGCCTGCGCCGTTCCTGCCCGGCGACTCACGGTGGTTGGTTGTCCTGGCCGGCGTTTTTCGCGCCGGTCTTTCGCGTGGAAGGTCATTGCGCATGAGGGCATGCAGTTCGTGCCGCGCAGCCCGGCAGTCTTTTGCCGGATCGGCTTTCCAGACGGCGCATGCCGTATCCCCGATGCCGCTTGTGCTTGCCGAGAGCAAGCGGTGTCTGATTTGCGCTCCGAATACGCGCTTTATTCGTATTCATCTGCGCAAATCATGCAACATTGGGAGTATCGATGAACACTTCGGTTTGGTGGGGTTCCGACACCCGCGCCGCGCAGATCGTGCGCGTGGCGCTGCGTCGCGGACGCCGTTTGAGTCACCATGTCTTCGCGATGGTCGGTTGTGCCGCCGTCGTCAGCGCGCTTGCATTGTGGTTGCTGCCTTCCTGGCGCACGAACTTTGCCGCAAAGATCATGCCTTTCGTGTCGGCTGCCGTTCAGGCAGGGCCGGCACGCCTGCTCGCGGGCCAGCCGTTGCCGCCGTTCTCGGCGGTGCATCGCGCGCCTGGCGGTTCCACGCTGCCCGTAGACGTCGCTGCTAACGCGGCTCCATCGGACGATCTCAAGGCGCCTGCGACGGGGCCGTCGCTCGGTGCCGCCGCCGGCGACGACGCGAGCACGCGTCAGCTCACCGGGGGCATCAGCCTCGCCGTATCGCCCAACGGGCTCGACCCGCGCACGATGCCGTCCGCCGGCATGCTCGCGAGCATGATTCCGACGCAACGCGTGGTCGCCGATGCACGCGACGACCGGGTGCTCGTGTCGACGCGCGAGCAGAAGCTCGTGTCGAACTTCATCGCGCGACGCTATCGCGTGGCGGAAGAGCCGGTCGCCGAGCTCGTGCGCGCCGCGTTCGATACCGGACGCGAAGTCGGCCTCGACCCGCTCCTGCTGCTCTCGGTCATGGCGATCGAATCGGGCTTCAACCCGTATGCGGAAAGCGGCGTCGGCGCGCAGGGCCTGATGCAGGTGATGTCGAAGGTTCATTCCGACAAGTTCGAATACTTCGGCGGCTCGCACGCGGCGCTCGATCCGCTCGCGAACATCAAGGTCGGCGCGCTCGTGCTGAAGGATTGCATCGCGCGCGGCGGCTCCGTGGCCGGTGGCCTGCGCTATTACGTGGGCTCGACGACGCAGGATGACGGCGGCTACGGCGCGAAGGTGCTGGCCGAGCGTACGCGTCTGCGCGATGTCGCGCGCGGCCGCAACGTGCCGATCAACGCACCGCAGGCGCCGGTTCAGGCTGCGCCGAAGCAGGTTCTGGCCTCGACCGCGACCGAGAAGCGCGTTCACGTGACGATCGATGCGGCGAAGAAGGCAGCGGCGCAGGACGACGGCGATGGAGAAACGAAGCACGTCGCGTCGGCGGAGTTCGGCGCTTGAAGGTTTGGTCGGACACAAAGAAAAAGGGCACCTTTGCGGTGCCCTTTTTTCGTTCTTGCGACGTCTTTTTATCGGCGGAATAGCGTGCCTAGCCGCTCGACGGCTTCCTCCAGCTTCGAATACGCCGTCGCATACGACAGACGGATATAGCGCTCCGGCGCATGAAACCCGAAATCCGCGCCCGGCACGAGCACGACGCCCGCGTCGTGGAGCATCGAGTGCGTGAGTGCGTCGCTGTTGCCCGCAGCGGGGTGATGAACCGTCGTCGTGTCGGCATAAACGTAAAACGCGCCGTCGGGCACCACGGGCACGCCGAAGCCGAGCGAACGCAGCGCCGGCACGATGTAGTCGCGTCGACGCTTGAATTCGAGGCGGCGCGCTTCGTAAATCGCGATCGTCTGCGGCTCGAAACACGCGAGCGCCGCGTGCTGCGCGAGTGCCGACGCGCAGATGAACAGGTTCTGCGACAGCTTTTCGACCGCGCTCACCATCGAGCGCGGCACGACGAGCCAGCCGAGCCGCCAGCCGGTCATGTTGAAGTACTTGGAAAAGCTGTTCACGGTAACGACGTCGTCACCGAAGGAGAGGGCGGACACGGGCTTCGCGTCGTAGCTCAAACCCTGATAGATCTCGTCGACGATCGTGAAGCCCCCGCGTGCGCGCACCGTGTCGACGATGCGCCGGAGTTCATCGGGCTCGATCGACGTGCCCGTCGGATTCGACGGCGACGCGAGGAGCACGCCGCGTGTGGCCGGTCCCCAGTTTTCCTCGACATGTTCCGCCGTCAACTGAAAGCGCTCGGCTGGACCGCTCGCGATGAGCACCGGTTTGCCATCGGCCGCCGACACGAAGTGCCGGTTGCACGGGTAGCATGGATCGGGCATCAGCACTTCGTCGCCGTTATCGACAAGCGCCATGCACGCGAGCAGCAGCGCCGCCGACGCGCCCGCCGTTACCACGATGCGCTCCGGATCGACCGTCAGGCCGAACGTATCGCGATAATGCCGCGCGATCGCCTCGCGCAGCAGCGTGATGCCGAGCGCGTTGGTGTACTGCGTGACGCCGCGCTTCAACGCATCGGCGGCGGCGTGGATCACGGGCTCGGGCGCGGTGAAGTCGGGCTCGCCGATGCTCATGTGGATGACGTCGCGGCCCGCGCGTTCGAGCGCCTGAGCCTCTTTCATCAGCTCCATCACATAGAACGGCTCGATTGCATCGACGCGCGACGCCAGCCGCACGAGAGGTTCCGCACCCTGGCCCATTTATGCTCCGCGTCCGCGCGCCTGCGCCTCGGTCGGGCGCATGACGACGGCGAGCTTGTCGAGCACGCCGTTCACGTATTTGTAGCCGTCCGAGCCGCCGAAAGTCTTCGTCAGCTCGACCGCCTCGTTGATGACGACGCGATACGGCACGTCGATGTGATGCTTGAACTCGAACGCGGCCACGAGCAGCACCGCGCGCTCGACCGGCGACAACTGCTCGATCGGGCGGTCGAGGCACGGCTGCAACTGCTCGGACAGCGCGGCGGATTCCTTGATCACGCCGTGCAGGATCGCATCGAGATGCGCCTGATCGGCCTTGTCGAAGCCTTGCGCGTTGCGCAGTTGCGCGTCGATTTCGCCGGCGGGCGCGCCCGACAGCAACCATTGATAAAGCCCTTGCGTCGCGAGTTCGCGCGAACGGCGTCGTGCGCTCTTCATGCGCGGTCCTCGTCTTCTTCGTCTTCGTCTTCGTCATCGCCGTCGAGCTGCTCGAGCGCGACGGACAGATTCGCCATTTCGACCGCCACGCGCGCGGCGTCGCGGCCCTTTTCGGTCATGCGGGCAACGGCCTGCTCGTCGTTTTCGGTCGTCAGCACGGCGTTCGCGACCGGAATGCCGAAATCGAGCGCGATACGCGAGATGCCCGAGCCGCTCTCGTTCGACACGAGCTCGAAGTGATACGTCTCGCCGCGCACGACGGCGCCGAGCGCAATCAGTGCGTCGAACTGGCCGGATTCCGCGAGCTTCTGCAGCGCGAGCGGAATTTCGAGCGCGCCCGGCACGGTGACGAGCAGCACGTCCTGGCCGATCACGCCGAGGCGCTCCAGCTCTTCGATGCAGGCGTCGGCGAGGCCGTTGCACACCGGTTCGTTGAAGCGCGACTGCACGATGCCGATGCGCAAGCCGTCACCGTCGAGGTTCGGCTGATATTGTCCGATTTCCATGAATGAGGTCTTCCCTTGGAATTGTGTGGAATAGGGTTGTGCGGGCCGGCGGTCTCAGGCCGAGCGCAACTGGGTGATGGCGGTTTCCGTCGGCGCGGCGGTGGCGGGGCAGCCGGGCATCGGCACGAAGCCCGTCACTTCTAGCCCGTAGCCCGACATGCTGCCGAGCTTGCGCGGCGTCGCGAGCACTTCCATTTTGCCGACGCCGATATCGCGCAGAATCTGCGCGCCGATGCCGTAGGTCTTGAAGTCGATCGGGCGGCGCTTCAGCTCGGCCGCCTTGTCCTTCTGGTCGAAGGCGCGGAACACGTCGACGAGATGCTCCTTCGTGTCGCCGCAATTGAGCATGACGATCGCGCCGAGATCGCGCGCGGCGATTTCCTTCATCGCGGCGTCGATGGTCCACGAGTGCGTCGACGAATCGATTTCGAGCAGATCGAGCACCGAGAGCGGCTCGTGCACGCGCACCGGCGTGTCGCGGTCGGGATGCGGTGTGCCGCGCACGAGCGCGATATGGGGCGAGTGCGTCGGCTCGTCGCGATACAGCACCGCGCGGAACGGGCCGTGCGCGGTCTGCATCGTGCGCTCGCAGACTTTCTCGATGATCGACTCGGTGCGGCTGCGGTAGTGGATCAGATCGGCGATCGTGCCGATCTTGATGCCGTGCTGCTCGCCGAATTGAATGAGGTCCGGAAGGCGCGCCATCTCGCCGTCGTCCTTGATGATCTCGCAGATCACCGCGGCGGGCGTGAGGCCCGCGAGCGCGGTCAGATCGCAGCCCGCTTCGGTGTGGCCCGCTCGCACGAGCACGCCGCCCGGCTGCGCCATGATCGGGAACACGTGGCCCGGCTGAACGATATGCTCGGCGCGCGCGTCGTGGGCGACCGCCGTGGCGATCGTCTTTGCACGGTCCGAGGCGGAAATGCCGGTCGTCACGCCCTCGGCGGCTTCGATGCTGACCGTGAAAGCCGTGCCGTACTGCGTGCCGTTTCGATGCGTCATGAGCGGCAGGTTCAGTTGCCTGCAGCGCTCCTGCGTGAGCGTGAGACAGATGAGCCCGCGGCCGTGCTTCGCCATGAAGTTGATGGCTTCGGGCGTCACGAATTCGGCGGCGACGACCAGATCGCCTTCATTTTCGCGGTCTTCTTCGTCGACGAGGATCACCATCCGGCCGGCTTTCAGTTCAGCGATGATCTCAGGAGTGGAGGCGAGCGACATGATGACGTCCCGTGCGGGGTCCGGTTTGGGGAAAGCGCGTATTTTACGCCACGGACGATGGACAGTCGGTGAAATCGGCGGGCAGACGGGCGGGAGGCCTTCGTGGCCAACGAGTGGCCCCGGCGCCGCGCAAAAGAGGCTCAGATTAGCGCGCGCTCATCATCCGTTCGACATATCGCGCGATCAGATCGATTTCCAGATTGACCTTCGCGTCTCTGGAAAGCGCCTTGAGCGTCGTGACTTCAACGGTATGCGGAATCAGGTTGATGGAGAATTCGCAGCCGTCGGCACGGTCGCTCACGGAGTTCACGGTAAGACTCACGCCGTTCACCGTCACCGAGCCTTTGTAAGCCAGGTACTTGCCGATGTCCTTCGGCGCGACGATGCGCAGTTCATGCGATTCGCCGACGGGTTCGAACTTCGACACGACGCCCAGTCCATCGACGTGCCCGGAAACGAGATGCCCGCCGAGCCGGTCGTGGGCGCGCAACGCCTTCTCCAGATTCACTTCGACGCCCGCTGCGCCGAGCCCGACCGTCTTGTTGAGGCTTTCGCGCGACACTTCGACATCGAACGCATTGGACGACTTCTGGATCACCGTCATGCACGCGCCCTGGATCGCGATGCTATCGCCGAGTTCGACATCGGCGAGATCGAGATCGCCCGCGGCGACCGTCAGGCGAACGCCCGCTTCGGGTTCCGAACCGAGCGGCGTGACCTTTTCGATGCGGCCCACCGCCGCGACAATTCCTGTAAACATCGGCTTCGTTCCTTGAAATCGGTGTGCAATCAGCGCGCGACGTTCGCCTCGGCGAAGCGCGCAAGTATGCGCAAATCGTCCCCGAGCCGGTCGATGCGATGAAATTTCAGATGGGGCCGCGCGTCGAGCGTATCGGGCGGCGCGAAGTCGAACATGCCCGGCGCGCTGCCAAGCAGGCTCGGCGCGAGATAAATCAGCAGTTCGTCGACGCAGCCCTCGCGCAACAGCGAGCCGTTCAGTTTGTGACCCGCTTCCACGTGCAGCTCGTTGATGCCACGATCGGCGAGCGCGGTGAGCATCGCGGGCAAATCGACCTTGCCGTGCTCGTTGGACAGCTCGATCAGATCCGCGCCTTTCTCACGCAGCGCGTCGATGCGGGCGGGATCGGCGTCGGCGGCATGGAAGATCCACGGCGGCGCGCCCTCGAGAATGCGCGCTTCGTTCGGCACGTCGAGACGGCTGTCGATCAGCACGCGTTGTGGCTGGCGCGGCGTGTCGACCGCGCGCACGGTCAGTTGCGGATCGTCCTCCCGTACCGTGCCGATGCCCGTCAGGATCGCGCAGGCGCGGGCGCGCCACGCATGGCCGTCGGCGCGTGCGTCCTCGCCGGTGATCCACTGGCTTTCGCCGGTCGGCAGTCCGGTGCGGCCGTCGAGGGTGGCCGCGACCTTCATGCGCACCCACGGACGGCGGCGCGTCATGCGCGACACGAAGCCGATGTTCATCTCGTGCGCCTCGTTCGCGAGCAGCCCGCAGCGAACGTCGATGCCCGCATCGCGCAGCATCGTGAGTCCGCGCCCGGACACCGACGGGTTCGGGTCCTCCATCGCCGCGATCACTTTCTCGACGCGCGCGTCGATGAGCGCGTGCGCGCACGGCGGCGTTCGCCCGAAATGGCTGCACGGTTCGAGCGACACATACGCCGTCGCGCCGCGCGGATCCTTGCCGCGCGAACGCGCGTCTTTCAGCGCCTGCACTTCGGCGTGATCCTGGCCGGCCGGCTGCGTGTAGCCCATGCCGATCACTTCGCCGTTCTTGACGAGCACGCAGCCCACGCGCGGATTCGGCATGGTCGTGTACATGCCCTTCGAGGCGAGCGCGAGCGCGCGCTCCATATACGTGAAGTCGGTTTGCGAGAACATCGGCGCGGCCCGCGAGCGTCAGGCTGCGAGCGACGCGAACGCGCCGCGCGCGGCGTCGATCGTCGCGTCGATCACGGCGTCGTCGTGCGCGCTCGACACGAAGCCCGCTTCGAACGCCGACGGCGCGAAGTACACGCCCGCATCGAGCATCGCGTGGAAGAACGCGTTGAAGCGGCGGGTGTCGCCCTGCTGGATCTGCGCGAAGCTGCCCGGCACGCGATCCATGAAATACAGGCCGAACATGCCGCCGATCGAATCCGCGGAGAAGGGCACTTTCGCCTCGCGGGCGGCGGCGCTGAGGCCGTCGACGAGCTTGCGCGTCTGCCTGGCGAGATCGTCGTAGAAACCGCGGCGCTGGATCAGTTGCAGCGTCTTGAGGCCCGCGGCCACGGCGATCGGATTGCCCGAAAGCGTGCCTGCCTGATAGACGCCGCCCAAGGGCGCGAGATGCGCCATGATGTCCCGGCGTCCGCCGAACGCAGCCGCCGGCATGCCGCCGCCGATGACCTTGCCGAGGCACGTGAGGTCCGGCTTGATGCCGTAGACCTCCTGCGCGCCGCCGAGCGCGACGCGAAAGCCGCACATCACTTCGTCGAAAATCAGCACCGCACCGTACTCGCTGCAGCGCTCGCGCAACGCGTTGAGGAATTCGGGCGTCGCGCGCACGAGATTCATGTTGCCCGCGACCGGCTCGACGATCACCGACGCGATCTCCGACCCGAATGCCTTGAACGCCTCGTCGAGTTGCTCGACGTTGTTGTACTCGAGCACGGTCGTGTGCTTGGCGATATCGGCGGGCACGCCTGCGGACGTCGGATTGCCGAACGTCAGGAGGCCCGAACCGGCCTTGACGAGCAGGCTGTCCGCGTGGCCGTGATAGCAGCCCTCGAACTTGATGATGCGGCTGCGGTTCGTGAAGCCGCGCGCGAGGCGCAGCGCGCTCATCGTCGCTTCGGTGCCGGAGGACACCATGCGCACCTGTTCGATGGACGGTACGAGCTTGCAGATTTCCTCGGCGATCTCGATTTCGGCTTCGGTTGGGGCGCCGAAGGAAAAGCCGTCCGCGAGCACGCGCTGCACGGCGTCGAGCACCTCGGGATGAACGTGGCCGAGAATCATCGGGCCCCACGAACCGATGTAGTCGATATAGCGCTTGCCGTCCGCATCCCAGAAATACGCGCCTTGCGCGCGCTCGATGAAGCGCGGCGTGCCGCCGACCGAGCGGAACGCACGCACCGGCGAGTTCACGCCGCCGGGAATGGTTCGCTGGGCGCGTTCGAAGAGAACTTGATTCTTGGACATGGACGAGGGCCTGCGCTGAAAATGGAAGCGGGAGTCGCGAAGGGCCGACCGGGCTCGAGCGGCGACGAGCGCGGCGTGCAAGACGCGCGGTCCGACGCGAAGAAACGATGCTGAAATTGTACCGGAGTCGTTGCGAACGGGCGGTGTCGCGCCTATGGCGAGCGCGATCGCCTCGCGGGTTTGCGCGCGGCGTGGCCGCCCGCCTCGCCGGGCGTCGCTGGGGCGGCAGGCGCGGGAGGCCGCGGGCGCCTTCCGGTTCGCTCGGCCCAGAGCTTTTCCAGCGCGCCCTCGGCCATCGGCTTGATGAGCGTGCCGGACATCTGTGCGTCCCACGTCTGCACCGAGAACGGATGCGCCCGCAATTCGTCGCGCGTGACGACGACGTCCGCGTGCGCATCGACGAGCCAGTCGTACACGAAATCGATGCACAGCCGATAGCCGCGCTTTGCTCCGGCGTCGGGCACTTCGTACGGCGCGCGCGTCACCCAGCCCGACGCGAACACGCCCTTCGGTTCCTGCGACACGCGATGAACGAACACCCGGTCGCCCGGCAAGAGCCCGCGCGCGGTGCCGCAGCCCCATGCATCGGCGACGGCATCGCCGGCGGCCACGCGCCGCGCGATGTCGGGCAACTCGGGCCACGGCCACTTCCTGGGGCTCCAGATCAGAAGAAAGGCGGTCATCGGATGGATGCAAAGAGAAAGAAGCAAGCGACGAGCTTATCGCAACGCGGCGATCGGGGCCGGATCACGGCGGGGCGTCGCGTACAATGGCCGATCGCTTGCGCGGCACGAAGCCGCGTCGCATCCACGCATTCCCGTCCTGCGAACTCCATGCCCGACACCATCCGTCGCCGTCCAGATGGCCGGCTGATCCTGTTGCTCGGCGCGCTCGCCGCGTGCGGCCCGCTGTCGATCGACATGTATCTGCCGAGCCTGCCTTCGCTCGCCGCCTCGTTCGGCACAAGCCCGGCCGCCGCGCAAAGCACGCTCACGAGCTTCATGTTCGGCTTCTCGTTCGGCATGCTGCTCTATGGCCCGATGTCCGACGCCTACGGCCGCCGGCCCGTCCTGCTCGGCGGCATCGCGTTGTATGCGCTCGCGAGCATCGGCTGCGCGGCGGCATGGTCCATCGATGCGCTCGTCCTCGTGCGCTTTCTGCAAGCGCTCGGCGCGGGTGCGGCATCGGTGCTCGCGCGCGCCATCGCCCGCGATGCGCACGAACCGGGCGACGCCGCCCGTGTGCTGTCGATGCTTTCCATCGTCACGTCGATCGGCCCGTTGCTCGCGCCGCTGATCGGCGGGCAATTACTGCTGCTCGGCGGCTGGCGTGTCGTGTTCGTCGCGCTCACGCTCTTCGGCCTGACATGCGCGGTGACCGCCTTCCTGCGCGTGCCCGAGACCTGGCCGAAGGAGAAGCGCGCGAGCGCGGCGGTCGGCAAGTCGTTCGCCGCGTATGGCCACTTGCTGACCGATCCCGTCACCTGGGGCCACATGATGTGCGGCGGCATGGCGTTCGCGTCGATGTTCGCGTACATCACCGCGACGCCGTTCGTCTATATCGATTACTTTCACGTGAAGCCGCAGTACTACGGGCTGCTGTTCGGGCTGAACATCGTCGGCATCATCGCGGGCAATGTGCTCAACACCCGATTCGTCGGCCGCGTCGGCGCGATGAAGATGATCTCGGCCGCGTCGTTCGTGAGCGTCGCGGCCGCGCTCGCGGTCGCGCTCGTGTCGCTGACGGGCTGGGGCGGCCTGTGGTCGATCGTCGCGACGCTGTTCTTCGTCGTCGGTGTGGTCGGCTTGCTGTCGGCCAACTGCACGACCGAGCTGATGCACCGCTATCCGCGCAATGCGGGCGCGGCCGCCGCCGTCTTCGGCGCGATGCAGCTTGCGCTCGGCGCCCTCGCGAGCCTCGCGGTCGGGCTTTTTCACGATGTATCGCCGCACGGCATGGGCATCGTGATCGGCGTATGCGGCGTGTTGACGTTCGCTGGACGCACCCTGGTGTTGCGCTCGCATGCGGTGCCCGTGAAAGTATGAGCGCCGCGCGGCTTTACGGACGCGCAAAAGAAAAACCTCGCGCGAAGGCGAGGTCGGAAGGTGATGCTCATCGGGTCCTTGAGGGGTACGTCTGGGTCAAAGATGTGTTCCGCGTCGAAGGCCGTTTTATGCGAGATCGGTCAGATCCTTGGGTCAAAAGGTGAAAGACCGGTTCATGTGGGACTGCGGCATGGGTCGATAGGCAATGTCCTTGCGTCGATGATCGGGTAAGCCAGGGTCAAAGGTGTTCCGATCGGGTTGCTTCGGTCAGTGAATATTCCCTGTTTGCCGGGCCCGCGCTCCACAACGCTGGCTTTACTCGCTTGCCGGTTTTGTCGACGAAACCGGCTTTCGTGCTGCAACAAGGAATGCTTGTCACTATACGTGTCCGAAACGGAGCGACGTATCGAAGGAATTCGAATCGGCAAATCCGCGGCGTTGCGCGCGCGAAATGGACCGTTTCGCGAAGAAGCACGCAATTGTCAGCCGAGCGGCCCGATCGTCGATGCGAGAAAGGTGAACGCGGCCGCTTCCGCCTGCGCGATCGCTTCCGGCTCGACGCCCGCGCCGTGGCCGCCTTCGCCGGTTTCCTGATACCAGACGTTCGCATGACCTTGCGCTTGCATCTTCGCCGCCATCTTGCGCGCGTGGCCGGGATGCACGCGATCGTCGCTCGTCGATGACGTGAAAAGCGCCGGCGGATAGGCAACATCCGCCTTCACGTTCTGATAGGGCGAGTACGCCATCAGATGACGCAGATCGCCGGCGTCGTCGGGGTCGCCGTATTCGTCGATCCACGATGCGCCTTGCAGCAGCAAGTGAAAGCGCGCCATGTCGAGCAGCGGCACTTCCGACAGCACCGCGCCGAACAGCTCGGGCCGCTGGACCATGCAGACACCTGTGAGCAGGCCGCCGTTGCTGCCGCCGCGGATCGCCAGTTGCCCGGGCGCGGTGACACCCGTTTTGACGAGCGCCTCGGCCACCGCGTTGAAATCGTCGAAGGAAACCTGACGGTTCTCGCGCAATGCCGCCTGATGCCAGGCCGGACCGAATTCGCCGCCGCCGCGGATGTTCGCGACCGCGTAAAGCCCGCCGCGCTCGAGCCACGCTATGCCGGTCGTCGCGTCGTAGCCGGGATCGAGCGCGACTTCGAAGCCGCCATAGCCATAGAGCAGACAAGGGCGCGCGTCCGTGCAGGTTTCGACCTCACGTCCGATCAGCCAGTAGGGAATGCGCTCGCCGTCTGGCGCGATCGCGTGGCGGCGCACGGCCGAGAGTCCCGTCGCATCGAATTGCGCGGGAAGACGCGCGAGCAATTGCCACGGCGCGTCGCTCGCGAGATCCGCGTGATATAGCGACGGCGGCATCAGAAAGTGCTCGACGTGGATGAGCACGGTGTCGTCGCGCTCGCTGTCGATCGAATCGACCCAGGACTGGCTCGCTTGCGGCAGCGCGAAGTCGCGCGCTTGCCACTCGCCTTCGAGCATCGCGCTCGGGCGCAGCAGCGTGACGCGCGGCGCGCCGTCGTCCATCTGCGAGACGATCAGCCAGTGCTTCGTGAAATCGATTCCCGCGAGGACGAGGCGCTCGGACGGCGTGAAGAGCGCGGTGAACTGGCGCGAGCCTGCGAGAAACGCCTCACGCCGGATGACGGTCAGCGTGCCGGGCGCGTGGCGCCGACCGCCCACGTTCCAGAACTTGCGCGGCGTCACGAAGAGCCAGCCGTTCCAGTGCTCGATTTCCGCGTGCGCCGGCAGGTCGAATTGACGCCATTCGTTCGACGTCTCGTCGAGCCAGTAATTGAGCGTGTCGTAGAACGTCACCGCGCGCGATGCCAGATGCAGTTTTTCGATCGGGTCGTAGTCCACGCCCGCCGACACGTCGCGCCGGTTGCCTTCGAAGACGACGGGCGCATCCGCGAGCGGCGTGCCGCGCTTCCAGCGCCGGGCCTCGCGCGGAAAGCCCGAGGTCGTCAGCGCGGGGCGCGGGTTCGTCCTGCTGTCGTCCCAGCCGACGTAGACCCTGTCGCGATCGATCCACGAGATATCGTGCTTGCCGACATCGGGCAGTACGAAGCCATCCGCGACAAAGCTTTTCGACGCGATATCGAACTCGCGCACGATGCACGCGTCCGAGCCGCCCGGCGACAGACTCACGAGCGCCCGATCGTAATCGGGGTAGAGCATGTCGAAGTCGGCGAGTGACCAGCGGGTGTCGTCGTCGTGGGTGTTGAGATCGAGCGCGTCGACGTCGAGAATCGTTTCCCAGACTGGCGTGCCCGCGAGCCATGCGCTCCACGGCGTGCGGCGCACGACGCCAAGCGGATGCGCGTCGTCCTGCCAGGTGTTGTAGGCCCAGTCGCCATAGCGCGAGCACGACACGATGCGGTCCTGCGACGTGTACGCTTTTTCGAGCCGCGCGGCGAGCGCGCGCGCTTCGGGCGTGTTGCCGAAAGCGCCTTCGGTGCGGCGGTTCTGGTTATCGACCCAGGCTTGCACGGCGGGGTCGTCGAGCGCTTCGAGGCCGATGAAAGGATCGGGACCGTCAGACGGGGTCCAGGCGAGTTCGGGATGCGAGGTGAGAAGAGTCATGCGGCGCAGGCGGATCCAGATGCAAAACGCCGATTGTGCCTTGTATCGGCCGCACCATGAAAAACGCCACGGCAAGCCGTGGCGTCGGAGGTCGATGGAACAGCGGGCTCAGGCCAGCCGTTCTTCCGTCTTCGGATCGAACAACACGGCCTTCGACACATCGAACAGCAGCGTCATGTTCGACATCGGCTGCGGATTCGACGCCGGATGCACGCGCGACACGATGCGCTTGCCGTTCACCTGCGCGAACACGAGCGTGTCCGGGCCGGTCGGCTCGATCACGTCGACGCGCACGTCGACCGGCTGCAGGCTCGAATCGGAAACGTCGTGCGCGCTGCGCGAATCGGTGATGCGCTCGGGGCGCAGGCCGAGAATCACGTCCTGGCCGACCTTGCCGCGCAGGCGGCCCGCGTCGAACGGCAAATTCAGCACTTTCTGCGCGATACCGGTGTCGAGCTGCAAACCGACGCCCGAGCCCGATTCGACGAGCTTGCCGGCGATGAAGTTCATCGGCGGCGCGCCGATGAAGCCGGCCACGAACAGGTTGGAAGGCGAATCGTAGATTTCCTGCGGCGCGCCGAACTGCTGCACGATGCCGTCCTTCATCACCGCGATGCGGTCGCCGAGCGTCATTGCTTCGATCTGATCGTGCGTTACGTAGACGATCGTCGTGCCGAGGCGCTGATGCAGCAGCTTGATTTCGGAGCGCATCTCGATGCGCAGCTTCGCGTCGAGGTTCGAGAGCGGCTCGTCGAACAGGAACATCACGGGATCGCGTGCGAGCGCACGGCCCATCGCGACGCGCTGACGCTGGCCGCCCGACAACTGCCCCGGCTTGCGATCGAGCAAATGACCGATCTGCAGCGTCTCCGATACGCGATCGACGATCTTCTTCTGTTCGTCCTTCGGCACCTTGCGGATGTTCAGGCCGAACGAGATGTTGTCGCGCACGCTCATCGAAGGGTAGAGCGCATAGGACTGGAACACCATCGCGATATCGCGATCCTTCGGCGAGAGGTTATTGACCGTCTTGCCGTCGATCATGATGTCGCCGCGGGTCACGGTCTCGAGACCGGCGATCATGTTGAGCAAGGTCGATTTGCCGCAGCCCGAGCCGCCGACGAGGATCAGGAACTGACCGTCCTCGATGTCGATGTTGACGCCCTTGAGAACCGGCACCCCGTTCGGGTAGGTCTTGTACACGTCACGGATGGAAAGGCTTGCCATGTGAATCCTCTATCTTTCGAAACTGCTCGAATTAACCCTTTACCGCGCCGGCCGTCAGCCCGCGCACGAAATAACGTCCGGCGATCATGTAGACGAGAATCGTCGGCAATGCGGCGATGATCGCGCCCGCCATGTCGACGTTGTATTCCTTCACGCCCGTCGACGTGTTCACCAGGTTGTTCAGCGCGACCGTGATCGGCATGGAATCCACGCCCGAAAACACGATACCGAACAGGAAGTCGTTCCAGATCTGCGTGAATTGCCAGATGAGGCACACCATGAAGATCGGCAGCGACACCGGCAGAAGGATCTTCGTGAAGATCGTGAAGAAGCCCGCGCCGTCGATGCGCGCCGCCTTCACGAGCTCGGACGGAATGCTCACGTAGAAGTTGCGGAAGAACATCGTCGTGAACGCGATGCCGTAGATCACGTGGACGAGCACGAGGCCGGTCGTCGTGTTCGACAGGCCGAGAAAACCTTGCAGGCGCGCCATCGGAAGCAGGATTGCCTGGAAGGGGATGAAGCAGCCGACGAGCAGCATCGTGAACAGGCCGTCCGCGCCGCGAAAGCGCCAGTGCGTGAGCACATAGCCATTGAACGCACCGATGAACGACGAAATCAGCACGGCCGGAATCACCATGCGCACGGAGTTCATGAAGAACGGCTCCATGCCCTCGCAGCGCACGCCGGTACACGCTTCCTGCCATGCCTTGACCCACGGCGCGAAGGTGAAGTGCGTGGGCGGCGTGAGCAGGTTGCCCGTGCGAAGCTGGTCGAGATCCTTGAAGGATGTCGACAGCATCACGTAGATCGGGAACAGGAAGTAGAGCGCGAACAGTATGAGCACCGCGTAGATGACGGCGCGGCTCAAAGTCATCTTAGGCTGCATTGCGAGTGCTCCTCGATTCGAGATACATGAGCGGCACGAGCACCGCGACGACCGTGGCGAGCATCATCATCGACGATGCGGCGCCCACGCCGAGCTGACCGCGGTTGAACGAGAACGTGTACATGAAGATCGCCGGCAGCGACGATGACGTGCCCGGTCCCCCGGCCGTCAACGCGACGACGAGGTCGAAGGTCTTGATCGTGATGTGGCAAAGAATCAGCAGCACGGAGAAGAACACCGGCCGCATGCTCGGAATCACGATCTTGCGGTAGATGGTCGGCAAACCCGCGCCGTCCATCTGCGCGGCCTTGAAGATTTCGCTGTCGACGCCGCGCAGGCCGGCGAGGAACAGCGCCATCACGAAGCCTGTCGATTGCCAGACGGCCGCGATCACGACGCAAAAAATCGCCTTGTCCGGGTCGCCCAGCCAGTTGAACGAGAAGCTCGTCCAGCCCCAGTCATGGAACACTTTCTCCAGACCCAGGCCGGGGTTGAGAATCCACTGCCACGCGGTGCCCGTCACGATGAAGGAGAGCGCCATCGGGTACAGGAAGATGGCGCGCAATGCGCCTTCGTTGCGGATCTTCTGGTCGAGAAGGATGGCCAGGAAAAGGCCGAGGAACACGCAAATGCCGATGAACGGAATGCCGAACCAGCCGAGATTGGCGGCGGAAGTCCACCAGACGTCGTTGGCGAAGAGCTGTCGATAACGGTCCAGGCCCGCGTAATCGTAGCGCGGCATGAGCCGCGATTCGGAGAGTGACAGATACCCGGTGATGGCGATGAAGCCGTAGACGAAAATGAGCGCGATCACGACGCTGGGAGCGAGCACCAGCTTCGGAATCAGGCGATCGGCGAGCGCCGCCGTCGGTGAGACGCGACGGGGCGGGTTTTGCGGCTTCTTGTCCGCGGTGATGGAGGCAGTCACGACTCGACTCCTGGAAGATGCGCCGGCGCTTTCGTGCGTTTAGGTGCACTGACTTGCGCTTCTGTGGCGAATGCCTGCTGGCGCTGAAAGATGCGACGTTACAGATGCAGTCCTGCGTTTTGCGCCGCCCGGCGCATGCATGGGCACACGCCGGGCCGAAAACGCCTTTACTTCGTCTTGGCGGCGTTCGCGAGTGCGGCGACCGCGCTCTTCGAATCCTGTGACGAATTCATGAACTTCGTCACGACGTCGGTCATGGCGCCCGCGACGGCGTCGCCCTGAGCCATGCCGTGCGCGAGCGACGGAACATAGCCGCCCGATTTGATCGCCGTCTGTTCATCAGAGTAGGACTTCTTCGCGCAGTCGTCGAACTTGTCCATCGGCACGCCGAGACGCACCGGGATCGACCCCTTGTTCAGGCTGAACTGCTCCTGGAACTCCGGCGTCATGATGGTCTTCGCGAGCGCGAGCTGGCCCGGCGTCGCGGCCTTCTGGCCCTTCTGCTGGAAGAACACGAACGAGTCGACGTTGAACGTGTAGGCCTTTTCCGTGCCCGGCACCGGCGCGCAAATGTAGTCCGCGCCCGCCTTCTTGTTCGCGCCGGCGAATTCGCCCTTCGCCCAGTCGCCCATGAACTGCATGCCGGCCTTGCCGTTGATGACCATCGCGGTCGCGAGGTTCCAGTCGCGGCCCGTGCGGCCGCTGTCGAAGTAGCCCTGGATCTTGCGGACCGTGTCGAACACCTGAACCATCTTGTCCGAGGTCAGCGTCTTCTGGTCGAGATCGACGATCGCCTTCTTGTAGAAGTCCGCGCCCTGCGACAGCACGACGTCTTCCCACAGCGTCAGGTCCTGCCACGGCTGGCCGCCCATCGCGATCGGCATGATGCCCGCGGCCTTCATCTTGTCGGCGACCTGGAAGAACTCGTTCCAGTTGGTCGGCACCTTGCCGCCCGCCTTGTCCAGCGCAGCCTTGTTGATGTACAGCCAGTTCACGCGGTGCACGGAGAAAGGCGCTGCGACGTAGTGGCCGTCCGCGTGGATGATCTTGTCGATTTCGGGCGGCAGGTTCTTCTTCCAGTCACCCGCGACGGAGTCGATCGGCACGAGCACGCCTTGCTCGGCCCATTCCTGGATCAGCGGGCCCTTGATCTGCGCCGCCGACGGCGCGTTACCCGAGATCACCTGTGTCTTCAGTGCGGTCATCGCCGCCGCGCCCGCGCCGCCCGCGACAGCGAAGTCCTTCCAGGTGTAACCCTGCTTCGTCATGTCGTCCTTCAGCACGCCGACAGCCTTGGATTCGCCGCCGGACGTCCACCAGTGCAGCACGGAAACGGCTTCGGCAGCCTGAACCGCCGACGCCGTCGCGCCGCACAGAAGACCTGCGGCGCACAGCGCGCCCATGAGCTTACGGACTTTCATTGTTTATCTCCTCCAGACACCTGAACAAGAAACGATTGGCTCCCGATGCCACCAGAAGCAATGGGGTAGAAGCGTTTGTCAAAAAAACGGTAAAGCTGGATGGCCGGAAATCGGCGATGTCGGCGGGGAAGCGGCAGCGCGAGTCACGACGAACGCAGCGTGCCGGGCCGGCAGACCGATGTACGGCCGCACGGCTCTCAAGAGATGAGTGGGTTGAATCGCAACGGCTGTCTCCTCTTTTGATTTTTGCCCCGGCCGTTCAAACCTTGCCCCGAAGGACGCACTCGACGGCGAGGCGCGAGGCCGGGCGCAGCGGAATCACGGGCACGCCTTCCGTGGAAAGCGGTGAGCCGTGGCCTCCGTTACCATGCGCACAGAACGTCCAGCCGGATAAAAGCGGTCGCCAGTTGGTTTGATTCGCGTGGCTAATTTCCGGTCAGTGACATTTCCTCTTGATTTGGATTGTAGTTAAACTACAATTCAGTGTCAAAAAAAATTTTATCGGACTACGGCGTCATTCGTGGTCTCTTGGGCGGCACGCCCGATTCGACTCACATCCAGTTCTCGAACCCGCGTTCAGACTCATGCAAAGCGACTCGAATTTCATCTTCGTACTCTTCGGCGGCACCGGCGATCTTTCGATGCGCAAGATCCTTCCCGCGCTCTTCGAGGCGCATCGCGCGGGCATGCTCAATCCGGCGGGCAAGATCGTTTCTGTCGCGCGGGAAGCGCTGGAGCAGGGCGAATACCGCGCCTGGGTCGAGAGCCACGTTAAACCGCACGTATCGACGAAAGACGGTGTCGACGACGCCGTATGGCGCAGTTTTCTCGATCGCTTCCAGTACGTCGGACTCGACCTCGGACGCGCGGAGGATTTCGTCGTGCTGCGCGACGCGCTTGCACGATTCGACGGCACGCGCGTCTTCTATCTCGCGACGAGCCCGAAGCTTTTCGTGCCGATCTGCCGCGCGCTCGCCGACGTCGGGCTGAACCAGAATGCGCGCATCGTGCTCGAGAAGCCGCTCGGCTACGACCTGAAATCGTCGAACGCCATCAACGACGCCGTCGGCGAGATCTTCCAGGAAGAGCAGATCTACCGGATCGATCACTATCTCGGCAAGGAGCCGGTGCAGAACCTGCTCGCGCTGCGCTTCGGCAACGTGCTGTTCGAGCCGCTGTGGCGCCGCGAGTGGGTCGAGAGCATCCAGATCACGATCGCGGAAGAACTGGGCGTGGAAGCGCGCGGCGACTTCTACGACAATACGGGCGCGCTGCGCGACATGGTGCAGAACCATTTGCTGCAGTTGCTCTCCATCGTGACGATGGAGCCGCCGCACTCGATGGATTCCGACTCCGTGCGCGACGAGAAATTGCGCGTGCTGCGGGCGCTGAAGCCCATCGACGAGCGCGACATCAGCCGCGTCGCGGTGCGCGGGCAATATCATGCGGGTGTCGTCCGCGGCACGTCGGTGCCGGCGTATGCGACCGAGCCGGGCGTGCGTCCCGACAGCACGACGGAAACCTTCGTCGCCTTGAAGGTGGAAATCGAGAACTGGCGCTGGGCCGGCGTGCCGTTCTTTCTGCGCACGGGCAAGCGGCTCGCGGACCGCGTCGCGGAGATCGTCGTGAACTTCCGCGCGGTGCCGCATTCGGCGCTCGGCGCGAACGCGTTGCGTGCAGGCGCGAACCGTCTCGTGATCCGGCTGCAGCCGAACGAATCCATCCGCCTGTATTGCCTGGCGAAGCAGCCCGGCGAGGGCATGAATCTCGCGAGCGTGCATCTTGATCTCGCGTTCGATCAGTTCTTCAAGGAAGGACAGATGGAGGCGTATCAGCGCCTGTTGCTTGACGTGATTCACGGCCGCCTCGCGCTCTTCGTGCGGCGCGACGAGCAGGAGGCGGCGTGGCGCTGGGTCGAGCCGATCCTGAACGCGTGGGCGTCGGCGACGAACAAGCCGAAGCCTTACGCGGCGGGCACGTGGGGGCCGGCCGCGTCGAGCGCGATGCTTGCGCAGGCCGGCACATGCTGGCTCGAAGAAGAAAACTGACGGCGTGATGCCGACGCGGCCCGAAAGAGGCGCGCGGCGAACATGGAATACAAGAGACCGCTTCGCCCGCCGTTGCGATGGTGCGGGCAGCAGGCGGATCGATAAACCAGAACAAGCAGGAGGAGCAATGATCGAGCTTCGCACTTTCGACGATCCGCGCGCCCACTCGGACGCGCTGGCGAAAGCCGTGGGCGACGCGCTGAAGGCATCCCTCGCGGCGAGGGGGGCGGCATCGGCCGATGCCACGGGACAAACCGCCCACGCCACGCTCGCGGTATCGGGCGGCACGAGCCCGAAGCCGTTCTTGCAGACGCTCTCGCGCGAGCCGCTCGACTGGGCGCACATCGACGTGACGCTCGTCGACGACCGCTGGGTGCCCGAGACCGATTCCGCGAGCAACGCGCAGCTCGTGCGCGACACGCTTTTGCAGAACGCGGGCGCGTCGGCATATTTTCTGCCGCTCGTGAATACGGCCAGGCCGCTGGAAGCGCACATCGCCGAATTGAACGCCGATCCGCGCCGCCGTCTGCCGGATGTCGCCGTGCTCGGCATGGGCGAGGACGGACATACGGCCTCGATCTTCGCCGACGCGCCCGAGTGGGATTTTGCGATCTCGACGCCGGAGCGCTTCATCTCCGTGCATCCGGGCGCGGCGCCGCACGCGCGCGTGAGCTTGTCGATGTCGGCGCTGAAGCAGATCGGACAGTTGCATCTCTTCATCGCCGGCCAGAAGAAACTCGACGTACTGAACGCGGCGCTCGCCGCCCCGCAAAAGAACGCCATCTCGACGCTGGCCCACGCTGAAGGAGTGAAGCTCGATGTCTACTGGTGTGCATAAGACCGCGACTCAGCACGCCGACGGACCGCGGCTTCTGGCTGACATCGGCGGCACGAACGCGCGCTTCGCGCTGGAGACCGCGCCTGGCGATATCGGGCAGATCCGCGTGTATCCGGGGGCCGATTACCCCGGCATCGCGGAGGTGATGCAGCAGTATCTGAAGGACACGAAGGTCGGACGCGTCAATCATGCGGCGATCGCGATCGCCAATCCCGTCGACGGCGATCACGTGAAGATGACCAATCACGACTGGAGCTTCTCGATCGAGGCGACGCGCCGTGCGCTCGGCTTCGATACGCTGCTCGTCGTGAACGACTTCACCGCGCTCGCGATGGCGCTGCCCGGCTTGACCGACGCGCAGCGCGAACAGGTGGGCGGCGGCTCGCGCCGGCAGAACAGCGTGATCGGCCTGCTCGGGCCAGGCACGGGTCTGGGCGTGTCGGGTCTGATTCCGGCGGACGACCGCTGGATCGCGCTCGGCAGCGAAGGCGGCCACGCCACGTTCTCGCCGTTCGACGAACGCGAAGACGTCGTGATGCGCTATGCGCGCCGCAAGTTTCCACACGTTTCTTTCGAACGCGTGTGCGCCGGACAAGGGCTCGAGCTGATCTACCGGGCGCTCGCCGAGCGCGACAACGTCACGGTCTCCGAAACCTTCACCGCCGCCGACGTCACCAACCGCGCCCTGCAAGGCGAAGCGCTCGCGCTCGAAGTGGTGAACTGCTTCTGCGCGATCCTCGGCACGTTCTCCGGCAACATCGCGGTGACGCTGGGTGCGCTGGGCGGCATCTATATCGGCGGGGGCATCGTCCTGAAGCTGGGTGAACTGTTCCACAAGTCGCCGTTTCGCGAGCGTTTCGAGGCGAAAGGGCGCTTTCAGCAGTATCTGTCGGGCATTCCCACGTACATCATCACGGCGGAATATCCGGCGTTTCTCGGCGTGTCCGCGATTCTCTCCGAGCAGTTGTCGAACCGTGCGAACAGCGGTTCGTCGGCGGTGTTCGAGCGCATTCGTCAGATGCGCGATGCGCTGACACCCGCCGAGCGGCGCGTTGCCGATCTCGCTCTGAACCATCCGCGCTCGATCATCAACGATCCGATCATCGACATCGCGCGCAAGGCGGACGTGAGTCAGCCGACCGTGATCCGCTTTTGCCGCTCGCTCGGTTGCCAGGGTCTGTCCGACTTCAAACTCAAACTCGCGACCGGCCTGACCGGCACGATTCCGGTGAGCCATAGCCAGGTGCATCTCGGCGACACGGCCACCGATTTCGGCGCGAAGGTGCTGGACAACACCGTATCCGCGATCCTGCAGTTGCGCGAGCATCTGAACTTCGAGAACGTCGAGCGCGCGATCGATATCCTGAACGGCGCGCGGCGCATCGAGTTCTACGGGCTCGGAAATTCGAACATCGTCGCGCAGGACGCGCACTACAAGTTCTTCCGCTTCGGCATTCCGACCATCGCCTACGGCGACCTGTACATGCAGGCGGCGTCCGCTGCGCTCCTCGGCAAGGGCGATGTGATCGTCGCGGTGTCGAAATCGGGCAGGGCACCCGAGCTTTTGCGCGTACTCGAAGTGGCGATGCAACAGGGCGCGACGGTCATCGCGATCACGTCGAGCAATACGCCGCTCGCCAAACGGGCGACGGTGGCGCTGGAGACGGATCACATCGAAATCCGCGAGTCGCAGCTTTCGATGATTTCGCGCATTCTGCACCTCGTGATCATCGACATTCTCGCGGTTGGCGTGGCGATTCGCCGGGCCGCGCCGAAGCCGGGCGCGAAGATCAGCGAGACGGTCGCCAAGGCGCGTCAATCGAGCGACGATGACGCCGCCGCTGTGCTCGACTGGCTGAGCCACGGCGCCTCGGGGATGGCGCGGGACTAGCCGCGTTCTTGCGTCTACGCAAAAGGCCGCCGATGTGAACATCGGCGGCCTTTTTTCATGCGCTTTCGCGGCGAAAAAAAAACGGTGCGATCCGCGTTGAGATCGCACCGTGCAGTGGCGTGAAACGTACTACGAAGCTAAGGCGCGTTCAGATTCGCCGCTCAGAACGAATGCTGGATGCCTGCATACACGCCGCTCTGGCTGTGGCCGGGAAGCGGGTTGTCCGTCGCGGCGGAGGAGCCATAGTTGTTGGCATTCAGGCCGTAGTTCGCGCTCTTGCTGTTTTGCACCGTGGCAACTTGCAGATCGAGCAGCGTGCGCTTGGACAGGTTGTACGATCCGCCGACGGTGTAGATAGTCGCGTTGCCCGCGCCGTTGTTACCGTTGACGTGATATACCGCGCCGATCAGCGCCGCGGCCGGCGTCATCTGCCACGTCACGCCGCCCCATTCGTGATCGAGTGCGGTCGGCTGACCCGGCAACTGGCCCGTCATGCCGGACGTGCGGATCGCCTGATAGCCGCCTTGCAGCTTGAACTGACCGAGAAACACGTTGAGCATCGCGGTGTACTCGCGCGAGAACGAGTAGGCGCCGTTGCTCGTGCCGTAGTCGCCGCCCAGCGTGCCGTTCGCGGGATTGCGGATTTCGTCGTAGAGACCGCGCACCTGGAAAAGCGGCGACGTGTACGTGATCTGCGCACCCGCCTGGCGGCCTTGGCGCGTGGTGCCGTTACCGTTCCAGTTGGTCGCATTGGAGAGCGCATACTGGCCGTAGAAGTCGAAGCCCGCGACCTTCGGCGACTGGTAAGAAATGTTGTTGCTCGACTGCGGCCAGTTGCGGCCACGCACGAGCGATGCCGACGACCAGTTCGACTGGCCGAACGGATCGAAGTCCCACACGCCGTTCGAGATGAAGAGCTCACGGCCGAGCAGTACCGTACCGAACTGGTTGTTCGCGATACCGACGGTCGCCCAGCGGTTGAAGAGACCGCCGCCGCCCGGGCCTTGACCCGTCATGGTGTTGAAGCTGCCTTCCAACTGGAACACGGCGCGGTAGCCGCCGCCCAGATCTTCGACGCCCTTCATACCCCACAGGCTCGTGCCCCAGTCGCCGCTTTCCGCCCTGAAGCGATGCGACGTGCCGGTGGCCGCGCCGTTGAGGCCGACGCCTGTCGGGACGCCATTCATATATTCGAGTCCCGCGTCCAGGCGGCCATACAGCGTCACGCTGCTTTGAGCCTGCGCCGCCGCGCTGAACGCCAACAGTGCTGCCGACGCGAGCAAAACCTTTTTCATCATCTCCTCCAAATCCCTGTCAAAAATTGAACCAATAGCTGCTGTCTGGCTCGATGCGGGCGCAACGAGCCGAACACGGTTATCGAGGAAAGACGCGCGAACGTGCGCACGGCGAAGCGTCGCGGCAGCTCCACGATCGGCGTCGCCCCTCGGTTTTTGGAGGAATTGTGAAGTAGAACTACGTTTTTCGAGCCGTCGTTTTGTAGTTTTGGTTGCTGATTTGACAAATGTCGTATGCCAGGGGAAAGGCTCCCGAGTCGACGTTCGTCATGCTGCGCACGGCGTGCCGGATTTATCGCGCGTACAAATAAAAAACGGTGCGATACCCTTTCGGGCACCGCACCGATACGCGCCTCTCGCAGCAGCGTGAAAACCTTCTAAAAAGACTCTTCGGTCAGACTCGTCGATTAGAACGAGTGCTGGATACCTGCATACACGCCCGTCTGGCTGTGGCCGGGGAACGGGTTGTCCGTCGAAGCAGCCGAGCCGTAGTTGTTGGCGTTCAGGCCGTAGTTCGCGGTCTTGCTGTTCTGCACCGTCGCGACCTGCAGATCGAGCAGGGTGCGCTTGGACAGGTTGTACGAGCCGCCGACCGTGTAGATGGTCGCGTTGCCCGCGCCGTTGTTGCCGTTCACGTGGTAGACCGCGGCGATCAGCGCTGCCGCCGGCGTCGCTTGCCACGTCACGCCGCCCCACTCGTGATCGAGCGTGGTCGGCTGGCCGGGCAACTGACCCGTCATGCCGGAGCTGCGGATTGCCTGGTAGGCGCCCTGAATCTTGAATTGGCCGAGGAACACGTTGAACATCGCCGTGTACTCGCGCGAGTAGGCGTAGACGCCGTTGCCGCCCGAGCCGCCGTCGATCGGGTTGTAGGCGCCGCCGAGCGTGCCGTTTGCCGGGTTGCGGATTTCGTCGTACATACCGCGGATCTGGAAGAGCGGCGTCGTGTAAGTGACATACGCGCCTGCTTCACGGCCTTGCGGGGTCGTGCCGTTACCGTTCCAGTTGGTCGCGTTGGAGAGCGAGTACTGACCGTAGAAGTCGAGGCCCGCGAACTTCGGCGACTGGTACGAAATGTTGTTGCTCGATTGCGGCCAGTTGCGGCCACGCACCAGCGATGCCGACGACCAGTTCGACTGGCCGAACGGATCGAAGTCCCATACGCCGTTCGCGATGAAGAGCTCACGACCCAGCAACAGCGTACCGAACTGGTTGTTGGCGATACCGACCGTCGCCCAGCGATTGAAGAGACCGCCGCCGCCCGGGCCTTGACCCGTCATGGTGTTGAAGCTGCCTTCCAACTGGAACACGGCGCGGTAGCCGCCGCCCAGATCTTCGACGCCCTTCA
>NZ_JALQDH010000011.1:0-873 GCF_023631365.1 Caballeronia sp. INML2
ACCCGTCATGGTGTTGAAGCTGCCTTCCAACTGGAACACGGCGCGGTAGCCGCCGCCCAGATCTTCGACGCCCTTCAAACCCCACAAGCTCGTGCCCCAGTCGCCGCTTTCCGCCTTGAAGCGGTGCGAACTGCCAGTGGCAGGCGCGCCGGCCGGACCGGTCGGCACACCGTTCATATATTCGAGCCCCGCGTCCAGGCGGCCATAGAGCGTCACGCTGCTTTGAGCGTGCGCGACCGCGCTGAACGTCAGCAGTGCTGCCGACGCGAGCAAAGCTTTCTTCATCATCTCCTCCAACCCTGTCAAGAAATAGAACCCAAGTGCTGCTGTGTGGTTCGATGCGAGCGCACCCAACCGAAAATTGTTTTCAGAGGAAGGACACGCGCGGGCTGTGGTGCTAGTGGCGATTCACGCGTCGTGGGCGCGAACCTGACGCCGACCCGTCGATCGGTGCCGTTCCTCAGTTTCTTTTGGACTTTTGAAGTAAAACTACTTTTTGCGTACTTCGTTTTGGTACTTTGGTTACCAATTTAACAAAATACGTTATAACCGCCAAAGAAATTTGAAGTTCGCCGAGTGTCTGTGTCAAAAATGCAATGCCCATGTGATAGGCACACTACCCACAGGATGGGAAACGCCTGGCAAAGCCTTATGCCGTCAGGGCTTTGGCGTCATGTAAGTTTCAGAGTCAGGTTTGTCGCCTATTGACGCGCACGCGTCGCGGCGCTAGGTCGGAGAAGGGCGCGCAAGAGGTCGGTACAACTTTGGCCGGACGCAAAAAAAGCGCCGCGCGGGCTAATGCCGTTCAGTTAAGGTCTTTTCTTAGATAACGAACGGTGTACCGTTTAGGGCGGGATTTGACGACCCGGTCGC
>NZ_JALQDH010000012.1:0-92208 GCF_023631365.1 Caballeronia sp. INML2
ACAGCCCGGCGCTCCGTTTACAACCACTTCTCACCCCATAAACAAAAATGCCGTGCAGCGCTAACTGAACGGCATTACGCCTCGCGGGCGCCTTTTCTGGAGTCGAAGGTTGCCGAAACGGGCTTTCGGCTGCGTTTCGCGAATCTACTTCAGGCTGCCCGACAGGAACTGCTTCAGGCGCTCGCTCTTCGTGTTGCCGAACACCGCATCCGGATGACCTTCCTCCTCGATGCGTCCCTGATGCAGGAACACGACATGATTCGACACGTTGCGCGCGAACGCCATCTCGTGCGTCACGACGATCATCGTCCGGCCTTCCTCGGCGAGCGTCTGCATGACCTTGAGCACTTCGCCGACGAGCTCGGGATCGAGCGCGGAAGTCGGTTCGTCGAAGAGCATGACGTCGGGATGCATCGCGAGCGCGCGCGCAATGGCGACGCGCTGCTGCTGTCCACCCGACAAATGCGACGGATACTGCTTCTCCACCCGCGGCGCGAGCCCGACCTTTTCCAGATAAGCGCGCCCGCGTTCCTCTGCTTCCTTCTTCGAGAGCCCGAGCACGTTCACGGGCGCCTCGGTCACGTTTTCCAGCACGTTCATGTGCGACCAGAGATTGAAGTGCTGGAAGACCATCGACAATTTCGAGCGAACTTGCCGCAGTTGTTTCGGGTCCGCCGCCTTCAGCGCGCCGGTCTTGTCCTTCATCGTGCGGACTTCGGTGCCGTCGACGAAGATACGCCCCTGATTCGGCTGCTCCAGGAAGTTGATACAGCGCAGCATCGTGCTCTTGCCCGAGCCGGACGAGCCGATGATGCTGATCACGTCGCCGGCCTTCGCCTTGAGCGAAACGCCCTTCAGGACCTCGTTGCTGCCGTACTGCTTGTGAATATCGTCGACAAAAAGCTTGTGCATCTGGGAATTCATGAAGGGTCCTTGGCTGACTCGATGGTCTTATTTGCCTTGCGGCCGCAAATAAGCGAGCCAGCGATACTCGGCGCGGCGGAACAGCCACACGAGCGCGAACGAAATGCAAAGATAGAGCAGCGCGGCGATGCCGAACGCCTCGAACGACTGATAAGTCGCCGAATTGACGTCGCGCGCGATCTTGAGAATGTCCGGCACGGTCGCCGTGAACGCGACGGTGGTCGCGTGCAGCATCAGAATGACTTCATTGCTGTAGTAGGGCAGCGCGCGTCTCAACGCCGAAGGAAGAATCACCCGTCGATACAGCGTGAAACCCGACATGCCGTATGCGCGCGCGGCTTCGATCTCGCCGTAGGGCGTCGCCTTGATCGCGCCCGCGAAAATTTCCGTGGTGTACGCGCAGGTGTTGAGCGTGAAGGCGAGCAGCGTGCAGTTCATGCCGCTACGGAAGAATTCGGCGAGCAGCATGTGATCGCGCACGACCTGCAGGCTGTACAGGCCCGTGTAGCACAGCAGCAACTGAACGTAGAGCGGCGTGCCGCGAAAGACGTACGTATAGAGCCACACCGAACGCGACAGCAGCTTGTTCTTCGACACCCGCGCGACCGCGAGTGGCACTGACAGACAAAAGCCGAGGCCGATGGAGATCACCAGCAGCCACATCGTGATCGCGAGACCGGTGATGCGGTAGCCGTCGGTGAAGAGGTAGTTCTTCCAGTATTCCTGGATGATTTCGATCATGATTCCCTGCCGCTCCTGAATGGGCCGATTAGAGATCGGCCTTGCGCACGCCGATGGAATAGCGCCGCTCCAGCCAGATCAGCACGAAATTCGAGATCGTGGTGATCGCGAGATAGACCGCGCCCGCGAGAAGCGTGAAGAAAAAGAAGCGCAGCGTGCCCTTGCCGGCATCCTGCGAGGCCTTGACGACATCCGCGAGGCCGATGATCGACACGAGCGCCGTCGCCTTGACCATGACCTGCCAGTTGTTGCCGATGCCGGGCAGCGCGAAACGCATCATCTGCGGAAACATGATGCGGGAGAAGGTCTGCCAAGGCGTCATGCCGTAAGCCACGCCCGCTTCGAGCTGGCCGCGCGGCACGGAGAGAAATGCGCCGCGGAAGGTTTCGGTGAAATACGCGCCGTAGATGAAACCGAGGACCAGAATGCCGGCGAGAAACGGATCGATGTCGATCTGATCCCAGCCTACCGCGTCCGTGAACAGGTTCAGCCAGATCTGGATGCTGTAGAAAAGAAGCAGCATCAGCACGAGGTCGGGCACGCCGCGGATGAGCGTGGTGTAGACGGTGCCGAAACCCGACGCCACGCGGTTTTTCGACAGCTTCGCCGCCGCGCCGATCAGGCCGATCACAAAGGCGAACACGAGCGACAGCACCGCCAGCTTGACGGTCTGCCAGGTGCCCGCGAGGATCAGCGGGCCGTAGCCTTGCAACATGGTGATTCCTTGGTAAGGTGCCTAACGTGCATGGAGTGCGACGAGCGCGGCACACGGCGGTCGTTCGCGCGATGCGTTCCGGCGGTCGTACCCGTGGATGAGGCAGCGGCGCGCGATACGAATGTAATCATGTCTCTTTCCGGCCGGCGGCGCGCTTCCCGCGCGTTTCGGCTGTCCTTCTCCGGCTCGCTCCCGCTTTACGGCCAGCGGTCGGTATTCTAAGTGGTCAAAATTGCGGGCTGCCGTTGCTGCCAGCCCGGTTAACTCGCAATCGCTTCGCGGCGGGTTCGCGATCGTCGGATATCCCGGCACCTCGGCCGAGCGTGGGCTGTCGCCACCCGTCGCCACCCCGAAAAGCGCGGTATTTTACCCGAAGCCGGCGAGCGCGCGGAGGCGCACCCGGAAGAGTCCGATTACATGCATGGGTGGAACGATGTAGTGCCTTGCGGCGCGTTGTTCCAAAGCGGCGTCGCCCTTACATTCTCTCCATCGCAAACCAACGCCTCGGGCGGGAGCAAACATCATGTTCGAGATTCGCCGCAGCAACGAACGGGGCCACGCCAATCACGGCTGGCTCGACTCGTATCACAGCTTCTCCTTTGCCGATTACTACGATCCGGAGCACATGCACTTCGGCGCGCTGCGCGTGATCAACGAAGACCGCGTGGCGGGCGGCCAGGGCTTCGGCGCGCATGGTCATCGCGATATGGAAATCGTGAGTTACGTGCTCGACGGCGCGCTCGCGCATCGCGACAGCATGGGTAACGGCTCGACGATCCGTCCCGGCGACGTGCAGCGCATGAGTGCCGGCACCGGCGTGCGTCATAGCGAGTTCAACGGCTCACCGACGGACACCGCCCATTTCCTGCAAATCTGGATCATTCCGGATGCGCCGGGCGGCGCGCCGGGCTATGAGGAAAAGCGCTTCGCGGACGACGAAAAGCGCGGCCGGCTGCGCGTGATCGCATCGCCTGACAGCGCGGATGGCTCGGTCAAAATCGGCGCGGACGCACGAATCTTCGCGGGCCTCTTCAATGGCGACGAGCGCGCGGACTTCGACGTACCGGCGGGCCGTCGCGTGTACGTGCACGTGGCGCGCGGCGCAGTGACGGTAAATGGCGAGACGCTCGGCGCGGGGGATGCCGCGAAGCTCGAGGATGTGTCGAAAGTCACGCTCGAGAAGGGCGACAACGCCGAAGTGCTGCTGTTCGACCTCGCATAAGTCCTGAGCCGTCGATGAAAAAAGCCGCGGAGCGCCATGCTCCGCGGCTTTTTTTGCAGCAACCGCCGCTTACGGCTTCGCGGTGGCCGATGCGCCCGCCGCTGCGCCCGGTGCGCCGTCCGGGCCGCCGCGGTGCTTGCCCCAGCGTTCATGCATCTTGTGCTGGTGTTCCTGCATCTTTGCGAAGTGCTTCTTGAGCGACGTGCTGACGGTCGTTTTCTGCTGGTCGTTCAGCGCGTTGTAGAAGTTCAGCCACGCGGTCGCGGTCTGCTCGCGCAGTTGCGCGTTCTGCGCCTCGATCTTCTGGTGCGCCGCGTGCATCGCGTTCAGATCGAGGATCGGCTGGCTTTCCATCGACTTGAACTGATCGTGCATCTGCTTATGGGCGTCGCGCATCGCCTGATGATTTTGCTTCATCGTCGTGAGCGCGGTCTGCCAGAGCTTTTCCTGATCCGCGTTCAGCTTCAACTGGCCGTGCAGCTCGTCCAGTTGCTTCTGCATGCGCATTTCCATGTGGTGGCCGCCAGGCCCGCCGTGGCCACCCATCATGGCCGGGCCGCCGGGGGCCGGTGCCGGCGGCGCGTCGCCGGTGGCCGCGTAGGCCGTGCCGAACGTCAGCGCGATTGCAGCAGCGGCGGCGGTGAGGATGCGATATTGCTTGGCCATCTTGATACTCCCTTGATTGTTTTCGATGCCGAAGCCACGAGGCCTTGATCGACGGGTCGGTTGGAGTGTCGAGGTCTTGCGCTTGTCGGTGAGACACAGCGTAGGGGTTCGCGGCAGCCCGCGTGTTACGGCACGGTTCAGGCTTGTTACGCCGGTTTACGTCCCGCTTTCGTCGTAACACCCCGTAACCCTTGTGGCAGGGCTGTCATCAATCGAGGTCAGACTCACGCGCTAAACTGCATCCCATGACTACGCAAATACTTGTCGTCGACGACGACGCCGAACTGCGCGACCTTCTGCGCGACTATCTGGTCCGGCAGGGCATCGAGGTGTCGGTGCTGCATGACGCCGGTGGTCTCGAACGCCGCATCGAACGCGAGCGGCCCGATCTCATCGTGCTCGATCTGATGATGCCGGGCGTCGACGGGCTGACCGCGCTCAAACAGTTGCGCGCGTCCGGCGACGATATCCCGGTCATCATGCTGACCGCGCGCGCTGACGACGTGGACCGGATCGTCGGCCTGGAACTGGGCGCGGACGATTACCTCGGCAAGCCGTTCAATCCGCGCGAACTGCTCGCGCGCGTGCAGGCCGTGCTGCGCCGCCGTCGCACGATTCCGTCGGCCGCGCCCGAGCAGCGGGAGCCGTTTTCGTTCGGCCGGTTCCGTCTGGACTTTCAGTCGCGCACGCTGCAACAGGACGACAAACCGCTGACGCTGTCGGGCAGCGAATTCGCGCTGCTCAAGATCTTCGTGAACAACCCGATGCGCACGCTTACGCGCGAGCGCCTGCTCGAACTCCTGCACGGCCCGGAATACGACGGAACCGACCGCGGCATCGACGTGCAGGTCTGGCGCCTGCGCCGCATCCTGGAAACCGATCCTTCGGCGCCGCGCTTCATCCAGACGGTGCGGGGGCGCGGATACGTGTTCGTGCCGGACGGCGAGCAAAATGCGCCGGGCAATTGACACGCTGTTCGGCCGGCTGGTCGTGATCGTCATCGGCATGCTGGTGCTGTCGCATGTCGCTTGGTTCGCGATCATCCGGTTCGAGCGGGACAATGTGCAGACGCGGTTCGCCGTCGAGGAGGCCGTTTTCCTTGTCGAAGCGGTTCGTCAGCACATCGCCAATACGCCGGATCAGCCTTTGCCGCCGCGCGTGCGCGTCGTCCCGCTCGCGAGTCCGGAGGTGCCGAAGCAGCCCGGCGAGGATATGCCGCCGCCGCTGCAGCGTTTCGTCGAGGATCTGAAAGACCGTCTGCCCGACGGCACGGAAGTGCGCCTGAACGAGCCAGGCGGCCCGCCGAGCGTGTGGGTGCACGGCGTGAAGGATTCGGGGTGGATCGTCGTCCCGGTGCAGCCGCTGCGCCCGCCGCGCTCGCGCGACCGCATGCTCGTGTGGCTCGCGCTGATTTTCTCGACGGCCGTCCTTGCCGCGCTGTTCGGCGCGTGGCAACTGCAATATCCGTTGCGCTCGCTCGCGCAGGCGGTCGGGCGCTTCGGGCGCGGCCAGCCGACGCCACCGGTTCCCGAGCGCGGCCCGCGCGAATTGCGGCAGTTGACGCACGGCTTCAATCAGATGGTCCGCGAGGTCTCGCAGACGGAGAACGACCGCGCTGTGATGCTCGCGGGTGTCGCGCACGATCTGAAGACGCCGCTCGCGCGCCTGCGGCTGCGCGCCGAAATGATGGACGACGAGAAAATGCGCGACGGCGTCGTGCGCGACGTCGATTCCATGGCGCATATCGTCGATCAATTCCTCGTGTTCGCGCACGACCGCCCGGACGGCAGCGAGCCGATTCCCGTGGACGAACAATGCGAGCGGATCGCGCGGGCTTATCGCGCGGTGTCGCCGGGCGCGCCGCCGATTCGCCTGAAACTCGAGGCCGGGCCGGCTTTTGCGTTGCCGGCAGCCACGCTCGACCGGATGCTGTCGAACCTGCTCGACAACGCGCATGCGTACGGTGCGCCGCCGGTCGTCATCGAGACGCGGCGCGAGGCGAAGGGCTGGGTGCTGTCAGTGTCCGATCACGGCAAGGGCATCGCGCCGGACGATCTCGTCAAGGCGAGCCGGCCGTTCGTGCGGCTCGATCCGGCGCGCGGCGGCAGTGGTCATAGCGGGCTCGGACTTGCCATCGTGGAGCGGCTCGCGCGGCGCGTGGGCGGTGAGTGCGAGATCGGCAATCGCGCGGAAGGCGGATTGCAGGTCGTGATGACCTTTCCGTTCGACATCGCCACGCTGCCGGCGGAAGAGCGGCGCGCAGGGCCGCAGCACGAGGAGCGCGTGCTTTAACGGCGCGCTTCGTCGCTGAAGCGGCGCGGTATCAGTCGAACAGCGTTTCGAGCGCCGACGCCGCTTCGCTGTCCACCGTGTTGTATGTCACGGTCGAGGCCTCGAAAATGTAGTGCGTCGTGTATTTGCCGAGGCGCGTGAGGATCTCCTCCTGAATCACTTCGGGCGCGAGATCGATTTTCAGGAACCACGCCGTCGACGAAAGCCGCGTCTGAAACGAGCCGTACTCGGCGAGCAGATGGTCGAACGTTTCCGCGTCCTGATCCCGACACACGATGACCAGATTTCCCTTCATGCAATTCTCCCGATTCACGCCAGCGGCATTCGATTTCGAATGTCGATGATACCTGCGCGATGCGTGCGCGTCGCGACATGCGGGTGGCCGTGCGGTGACTCGATGCCTCGGCGAGGGCGGCGCGCTCGCCGCCTATTTGCCCGCGAGCGTGTCTTCCGGGTGCCGCGTCGACGGGCCGGGATCGGCGGGGCGCACTTCGCTGCGGTCGCGCCCGCGCGATTTCGCTTCGTAGAGCGCGAGGTCGGCGCGCGAAAGAATCCATTCGAGCGCATCGTCCGATGCGAGCTCCGTGATACCGATCGACACCGACAGCGCCGCGTCGTCCGGCAGATGCGCGCAGTGCTCGTGATGGAAGCGCTTCCTCAGACGTTCGAGTACGGCTTGCGCATCGGCGAGCGAGGTTTGCGGCAGCAGAATGCCGAATTCCTCGCCGCCGAGCCGGCCGATCGCATCGCTCGGACGAAGCTGCGCGCGGCACACTTCGACGAAATGTTCGAGCGCGCGGTCGCCCGAGGCGTGGCCGAAGCGATCGTTGATCTGCTTGAAGTGGTCGAGATCGGCGATCGCCACAGAAAGCGGAGTGCCGACCGAGCGCGCGAGCTCGACTTCATGACGCAGCGTGTCCAGGAAGTAACGCCGGGAGAGGGCGCCCGTGAGTGCGTCGTGGCGCGCTTCGGCCGACAGCAGCGTATTGGCCGATTGCAGCTGCTCGGCGAGATCGCGCGTCGCGCGGTGCAGGCGCCGCTCGCGCGAGTACGACGTGGCGATCACGATCGCGAGCGTCACGACGCCGAGCATCGTCAGAAACACGAGGAAGCGGTCGCGGCTGTGATTGCGGCTGATCTCCGGCCAGCTCGTGAGCGGATGGACGATATGCGCCGAAAGGCCGGAATTGAGTCCCGTGCGTTCGTCGTAAAGCGAGGGCACGTTGCTGCCGTTCGCGGCGTAGAAGGTCTGCGCGAGCGCGGGCGCGAGCCAGTGCTCGGACGCGCGCATCTGCTCGCCGATATGCGACAGGCGCAACTCCGGAAACGACTCACGCCGATAATGCTCGACGCGCTCGCGCCCGGTCATGCGCGCGATGGGCGCATCCGGCATCGCTTCGTATTCGAGCCGCCCGTCATGCGCCATCACGACGACGCCGTTCTCGTCGGTCACGAATGTGCCGGCACGCGAGACCCAGTGCCGCAGCCGGTCGATGCTCACTTTGGCGATCACCGCCCCGACCAGGATGCCGTCCTCGTAAGCGGGCGCCGCGATGAAGATGCCCGGTTCGCCGGACAGGCGCCCCACGCCGTACATCTCGACGAAACCGCCGAGCAGCGCACGCGCGACATAGCCGCGAGCGCTCATGTCGTAGCCGATGAAGCTGTCGTCGTCGGCGGCGTTGCTCGAGGCAATGCAGAAGCCCCTGTCGTTGACGAGCCAGATGGAGTCGAGGCCGGAGAAGCCCTGCGCGTCGTGCAGGAAGTGATTGACCTTCTCCAGAGCGGGGCGCGCGGTCCAGTCCTTGCGGCGTTCGAGTTCCGTCCCGGCCGGGTTCGAGGCATAATTCCGCGACTCCGCGAGCGCTCGCTGCGTGAGGTCCATCTGCGCCAGCGTGGCGGGAATCGCGCGCGACATCGCCAGATCGCTCGCGATGATCTGCGCCATGTTGTCGACGATCGACGCCGCCATCTGGCGCTCGGTCCGCACCGTCGCCGTCATCTCCTGTTGTACCATTCGGTCCGACAACAAGCCGGCGGCAATCCAGCACGCGAATGCCAGCGCCGCGAGGCCGAGCGTCGCGATCACACGGTGCAGGATGAGCTTGTTCATCGATCTCGGGCGCAATGGAAGTTCACGCCTTTCGCAGGCTGAACGCGCCGTGCCGCCAGAGCGGTTGAGCCTGCGCCATGCGGGCGAGGCGGGTGCGCGGATTGCAGCGCATCATGTCTGCCGCTTTCCGGCTTTTCGCCCGCAATGGGGCGGCAGGCATGGCTCAGGCGGGTTTCCGGCTCGGATCGGGCGTCTCGCATCGCATCGGCGCTCAAATTATTGTTCGTGATAAGCCAAGATTGGACGATGTTTTCTGCCGCCTATCAAGTGCCTTCTGACGGCGTGCGACGTGCGTCCAACATAACGGATGCGCGCCGCACAAAAGCGCTGTCCGCCGTGCCGGCTGGCGTATGCGTGCCGCAGCCAGATTGAAAGGAGGCCAAGGCACGCGGGCGCGAGGCGCATTCGACGCGGACTGCCCTTCATTTTGCCCGTGCCGTGCTGAAGAGCAACAGAAACATCGCAGGATTGGCGCGCCGGGCCGCATGAAGGTTGTGCCTGTCACACGGGTTGGTGTAGTGTCGCTCGGTTCAGCGCGGGGAAACGTCTGACGCGGCGACTGCCCGGCGCCGTCGTGCGCTGAACGTGTCGTCGTTTTGACGGCCGCGTGCGTTGAGCATGGGGCTGTTTCGGGCAAAGGCTTCTTGCCCGCCGGACGGCTCGTTGGCCGTCTCAAGCAACATCCCGCGCTCGCGCGGTCGGAACAAAGCCTTACGGGGAGGGCCTTGAATGGATTTTGGTTTCAATCTGAATCGCACGGCGAATGCGTCGGCGTGGCGGATCCTGCCCAACCGGTGGGATTTCGTCGCGTTCCCGATGATCATCTGCATCATCGCGCTCGCCGCCGTCGGTTTTCACGAGACCCTGGCGCCCATCTCGACGCTGCAGACCCAGGCGATCTCGCTCGACCCCGCGAATCTTCCGGAATACGCGTTGCGCACGACCTTGCGCATGCTGCTGGCGATGGTCGCCTCGCTCATCTTCACGCTGATCTACGGCACGCTCGCGGCGAAGAGCAGGCGTGCGTCGATCGTGCTCGTGCCGATTCTCGACATCCTCCAGTCGGTGCCGGTGCTGGGCTACATCTCGTTTACGGTGACGTTCTTCCTCGCGTTGTTCCCCGGGCGCGTGATCGGCGCCGAATGCGCGGCGATCTTCGCCATCTTCACGAGCCAGGCGTGGAACATGACGTTCAGCTTCTACCAGTCGCTGCGCACGGTGCCGCGCGACCTGGACGAAGTCTCGCGCGGCTTTCACCTCACGAACTGGCAGCGCTTCTGGAAGCTCGAGGTGCCGTTCTCGATGCCGGGCCTCATCTGGAACATGATGATGTCGATGTCGGGCGGCTGGTTCTTCGTCGTCGCGTCCGAAGCGATCACGGTCGGCAACCGCACGATCGTACTGCCGGGCATCGGCGCGTATCTGGCCGCGGCCATCGGCGAGCGCAACCTGAGCGCGATCGGCTGGGTGATCCTCGCGATGACCATCGTCATCCTGGCCTACGACCAGTTGATGTTCCGCCCGCTCGTCGCGTGGGCCGACAAGTTCCGCATGGAGAACACGAGCTCGGGCGACGAGCCTTCGTCGTGGCTCCTCGACCTGATTCGCCGCACCCGCCTGATTCACCGTCTGCTCGTGCCGGCGGGCTGGATTCTTGCGAAGGCGGCGCGTGTGCCCATCAGGCTGCCGTCGTTGCAAGGCGCGCTCGAGAACGTCGGCTTGCCGTTGCGCGCGAAAGTGCCGTCCACGCGCGTCGGCGATATCGCGTGGGGCACGGTCGTGCTGCTGATCACGGTGTTCGTCGTGTGGAAGGTCGCGTCGTTCGTCTCGACCGGCGTGAGTTGGGGCGAAGTCGGCCATGTGTTCGTGCTCGGCTTCATCACGCTCTTGCGCGTGGTGGTGCTGATCGCGCTCGCATCAGTGGTGTGGGTTCCCATCGGCGTGTTGATCGGCCTGCGTCCGGCGCTCGCGGAAAAAATCCAGCCGCTCGCGCAGTTCCTCGCCGCGTTCCCGGCAAACCTGCTGTTTCCGGTGTTCGTCGTGGTGATCGTGCGCTGGAATCTGAACCCGGATATCTGGCTGTCCCCGCTCATCGTGCTCGGCACGCAGTGGTATATCCTCTTCAACGTAGTCGCGGGGGCGTCCTCCTATCCGAACGATTATCGCGAGGCCGCGAGCAACTTCCAGATCCGCGGCTGGCAGTGGTGGAAGAAGTGCATGCTGCCGGGCATCTTTCCTTACTACATCACCGGCGCGATCACCGCTTCGGGCGGCGCGTGGAACGCCAGCATCGTCGCTGAAGCCGTGTCCTGGGGGAAGACGGAGGTCGTGGCGCACGGCCTCGGCGCCTATATCGCCCGGACGACCGCCGCGGGTGACTATCCGAAAATCATTCTCGGCATCGCCGTGATGTCGCTGTTCGTCACGCTGTTCAACCGACTGTTGTGGCGCCCGCTGTACGCCTACGCCGAAGCTAGACTCCGGCTGGATTGAGGACGAGTTCCGATGCAGAACCTGAAAAATACGCAGACGTCGGCGGCACCGGGCTTTCAGCGCCCGCAAGGCACGCCGCCGCGACTCGGCGCGGAGATCCTGCGCGTGGCGAACGTCAGCCGCGGCTTCAACAAGACGCAGGGCGAACTGCTCGTGCTCGACGATGCGAACCTAGCGCTGCGCGAAGGGGAGATCGTCGGATTGCTCGGGCGCTCGGGCTCGGGAAAGTCGACGCTTCTGCGCATCATCGCCGGGCTGATCGAGCCGACGGCCGGCGAAGTGACCTATCTGGGCGAGCCGTTGAACGGTCCCGCGAAGGGCGTCGCGATGGTGTTCCAGACGTTCGCGCTGTTTCCGTGGCTGACCGTGCTTCAGAACGTGGAAGCCGGTCTGGAAGCACAGGGCGTGGGCGCGCGCGAGCGCCGCGAACGCGCGCTGGCCGCGATCGACCTGATCGGTCTCGACGGCTTCGAAAACGCGTATCCGCGCGAACTGTCGGGCGGCATGCGACAGCGCGTGGGGTTTGCGCGGGCGCTCGTCGTCGATCCGACGCTACTGCTCATGGACGAGCCTTTCTCCGCGCTCGACGTGCTGACCGCCGAAAACCTGCGCACCGACCTGCTCGATCTGTGGACGCAGGGGCGCATGCCGATCAAGTCGGTGCTGATCGTCACGCACAACATCGAGGAAGCGGTGTTCATGTGCGACCGCATTCTGGTGCTGTCGTCGAATCCCGGTCGCGTGATGGCTGAAATCAAGGTGCCCTTCAAGCATCCGCGCAATCGTCTGGACCCGGCGTTCCGGCGTCTCGTCGACGATATCTACGCGAAGATGACCGCGCGCCAGATGGACGAAGCGAAGAAGAAGGGGCTCGAGCTGGGAAGCTGGCTGCCGTCGGTCTCGACCAACCTGATGGCCGGTCTCATCGAAACGCTCGCGGCGGAGCCGTATCACGGCCGCGCGGACATGCCCGAAATCGCGCGCACCCTGCATCTCGAGGTCGATGATCTCTTTCCGATCGCGGAAGTGCTGCAACATCTGGGGTTCGCCGATGTGCGCGAAGGCGACATCTTCCTCACGCCGCAAGCGCGCGTCTTCGCCGAGCTCGGCACGCAGGAGCGCAAGATGATGTTCGCCGAGCATCTGCTGCGGCACGTGCCGCTGGCCGCGCGGATCAAGAAGGTGCTGAACGAGCGGCCGGGACATCGCGCGCCGCGCGTGCGCTTCGAGCAGGAACTGGAGGACTTTCTCTCCGACAAGGCTGCGCAGGAGACGCTCGACGCGGTCATCGACTGGGGACGTTACGGGGAGATCTTTTCCTATAACGACCAGACGGAGATGCTGAGTCTGGAGGATGTCGAGGCTTGAGCGGCCTTGATCGCAGTCGATTCAAAAGCGCGGTTGCCCGATGAAGGCGCCGCGCTTTTTGCTTTGGATTGGCCGTTCGGAACGGCCGAAACTGATCCACGGCTTCCTCGCACGCGCCGCGCCGGAAGCGATGGCCAACGGCTGAAGTCATGAAAAAAGCGCGGTGTCCGCAAGGGAACCGCGCTCTTCGGTAGACCATCCAGGAGACTACTGCAAGTTCCCCCAACGCTCGACCGCAGGCTCCGCCGACGCCCATTTCCAACCGCTCGGCTGCTGGCATGCCGTAGCGATGAACCATTCGGCGGGCGCTTTCGCATCGTCGCCATCGACGACCGAGAATGCGAATTCCTTGCACGTCGCGAGCGCACTGCTGAATTCGCGCAGCACACGCACTTCGCCGTGGCCGTTCTCGACCGGCAAGGTGTGCTTGACCTTCCA
Organism: Caballeronia sp. INML2; assembly: GCF_023631365.1. NCBI lineage: Bacteria > Pseudomonadati > Pseudomonadota > Betaproteobacteria > Burkholderiales > Burkholderiaceae > Caballeronia > Caballeronia sp. INML2. The sequence goes on from NZ_JALQDH010000012.1 coordinate 12,973, forward strand.
TGGCCGCGTCTCGCCGATCTGCGACACGCCCGCTGTCACCGCGATCATGACCTGCTGATCCTCATGCAGCGATTTGGTGATGTGCTTGACCGCCTCGTCGGTGGCGGCCTGCACCGCGATGCCCACGCCGAGCCCGATGGCCGGATTCGTCGTGAACGCGCCCGTCGCGATGCCGGCGGTCGCGCCGGCCGCGGCGCCGATCGACGCGCAGCCGCTCATCGTCACGCAAGCGGCCGCACCCGCCGCGATCAGCCCGAGACGCAGCGCCAGAGATACGTCGAGAGACAGCGTCATTGCAGCGAGCCCCAGCGCGGTGTAGCGGGCTCCGCCGACGCCCACTTCCACTTGTCGCCGTCACGGCATACCGACGCGACATAGAACGCACTGTCCGCGGCGCGATCCTTCGTCGCGTCCCGATCGACCGAGAACACGATCTCCTTGCAGTCGAGCACGCCGCTGCTGATCGTGCGGCTCACTGTCACGCGGCCTTTCTCGTCTTCTTCGATCGGCACCGAGTGCACCGCCTTCCACGGCGCGACCGCGCCGACCGCCAGCGGCCCGGCGGCTGTGGCGATCTGATCCTGTGTGTTGGTGTGAATGACGCGCTGCGTGTACTGCACGCCCGCGCGCGCCGCGGCGACTGCGCCCAGGCCGATGCCTGTTGCCACCGCGGCGTTGCTGGTGACGCTATTCGCCACCGCCGCGCCCGCGATACCGGCGCCTGCCGTCGCGCCTTCGCTATAGAGCGAGTTGCATCCACTGAGGCTCACGCAAGCGATGACGCCCGAGATGACCGCGGCGAGCGCGGCGGCGCGCGGGCCGCGCCGATGGACCCTGATCTGCATGTTGCTTTCCTTCGTCTACCCGTGTCCCGACGCTTGCCATCGGGGTTCGCTTGGCTCGAATCTCCTTGAGGTCTCGCCCTCAAGCCGCCGCCCGGCAACGCAAACACGCCACGATGCGCGGGCTTCGCGCATTTTGAAGCATGCTTCTAATTACCGCTTCGGGAAAATTGCAAGAAATTGCAAGCGACGCGAGCACGTTTCGATCGGCGCAGCGTCGCGGACAAAAAGAAGCGAGCGCGGCCATGCGCGCCCGCTTCGGGAGTCATGCAGATGTAAGCCGAAAGGCTGCTCAGCTTTCGCCGCCGGTGGCCGTGTCACTGCCTTCGGAGTCTTCGTTTTCGTATGCGCCGAGGCGGTTATACAAGGTCTTGAGGCTCACGCCGAGCGCCTTTGCCGCACGCCGCTTGTCGCCACCGCAATGCTTGAGCGTGCCGAGGATGATCTGCTTCTGCGCATCGGCGAGCGGCGTGCCTACCCAGACGTTCATCGCGTCGCCCTGCGTGACGGGCTTCTTCACGCGCGAGGCAAGGTGTGGATGCGCGATCTCCACCGTCTTCTCCGCGAGGATGAACGCGCGATAGACCGTGTTCTTCAGCTCGCGCACGTTGCCCGGCCACGAATAGGTGCGCAGCACGTCGAGTGCGCGCTTGCTGAAGACCTTGCTCGTGCCTTCCTGCGCGTTCATTTCCGAGAGGAAATATTGTGCAAGCAGTTCGCGGTCCGAATCGCGCTCGCGCAGCGGCGGCGCGCGCAACGGGAATACCGCGAGGCGATACATCAGATCCTCGCGCAAGCCATTTTCCTTCACGGCGACGATGGGATCGCGATTGGTCGCCGCGATCACGCGCACATCGGAGCTGATGAGATCGTTGCCGCCCACACGAAAGAACGTGCCCGTCTCGAGCGCGCGCAGCAGTTTCACTTGCCGCACGGGCGACATCTCGGTGACTTCGTCGAGAAAGAGCGTGCCGCCATTCGCGTGCTCGAAATAGCCGATGCGCCCCTGCACCGCACCCGTGAAGCTGCCTTTCTCGTGACCGAAAAGCTCGGCTTCGATCAGATTGTCGGGAATCGCGCCGCAGTTCACCGCGATGAACGGCGCGTCCTTGCGCGCGCTATGGTCGTGAATCGTCCGGGCGACGAGTTCCTTGCCGGTACCCGACTCGCCGATGATGAGCGCCGTCGCATCGGTCGCGGCGACGCGCTCGATTTGCGCATACAACTCCAGCATCACGGGCGACGAGCCATAGAGCAGTCCATAGGACTTCAAGCCCGGCACTTCCCCCGTGTTGCGCTTTCTTTGCGCGGGTGTATCGCCGACCGCTGCGGGCGGCGGATCCAGTTCGGTTGACGCCATGTGTCCTGATCGTTCCAGTTCTGCGTATGTGGTGGGCGGGCGGCGGCCTGCGCGGGCGGCGCCGGTCGCAGCCGGCGTGGCGCAGTGCGGCGCGCGAGCGGCGCAACCGTGGGTGACCGCGCGCATCGGCATATCACGCGCCCGTGCGCGCTGCCCGTCGTGCTCACGTCAGCCGTGAGCCGCTCTTCCTCGTGGTGCGTCGGTGCCGGGTCGCCTGCATCGCGTGTCTGCGCAACGCCGATTGCTTACAGGCGAACCTATCTCATAAACGCTATTTAACCATTCGCAACGACCTTGCGGCAATGTGCCGGCCGACCGGCGGCGCATTTTGTCTGAATGGGCAGCGCGTCCGGAGAGCTTGCGGAAAGGTTCTCCTTTACGCACTGAGAAATTACAAGCGCACAGCGCAATTGTTACCCGATTCGCTGACGCTTCGCGGCGCAGGCGCGGGTCGTACTCCAGTACGCCGTCACTGGCACGAAAGCTGCGTTCGCTTGGGTCATCGTGATTCTTATTCGAAAGTTCGCCAACGACCTTGGCATCGTGGGCGCACACACGAGGAAAGGCGAGAGAGGCAAAAGCATCATGGAAGACTTCTTTAGTTTCGACGGTGCCGCTCACGACCGCACGATCCCCAAGCGGCCGATCCGCACGCGGCGTGCGCAAGCGGGCGGCAGCGATGGTCAGGAACTCGTGCCCGGCGAGCCGATCGACATCTATCACTGGGCCGCCGTCGCGCTCGTCACCGCGCTGATGTGCGCGGTGCTAGGCTATGCGGCAGGCACGCCGGCGCTGGCGCGCGCAGCGAACGTGACCAGTTTCGTGTTCGGCGCAATGGGCGGCGCGTTGATGGCAAGCGGCGTCGTGCGCAGCCTGCGCGCCCGTCTCGAAACAGACGCGCGCCTTCCCGTGAGCCGCCTTCCGGTCGCCGAAACACGCTGATCGAGCTTCGGCCTACTCATACACATCCCAATTGCGCGAGGACTACATTCCATGAGTCAGACGACTGTCCAGCTTGCGTTGGGCAAGCAAAAGATCATTGAAGACATCAAGGTGCTGCTGAACGATTCGGAGGAGTTGCTGCGATTGTCGGCGACGCTGCCGGGCGAGGGCGTCGAGGCGCTCCGTTCGCGTCTGCGCGATCACGTCGATTCGGCGCGTAACGCGCTCGAGGATGCACAGGCGAGTGCGCAAAGCCGCTATCGCGCGGGCGTCGATTGCACTGAGAAATATGTGAAGGACAATCCGTGGCAGTCGCTCGGCATTGCCGCGGGCGTCGGCTTTCTGGTGGGACTTCTGGTTTCGCGCTGATTCGCGGCGTATTCGCCATGAAGCGCCGAATTGCGGCGCCGCGTTTCAACGCGACGACGAATTCTTGACAATGGAGAGAACACAAATGGCACGTCCTTCGATTGGAATTTTCGGCGCGCTGTTCGCCGTCGGCAGCGTTCTCGCGTGGAAGTGGGTGCAGTCGCAGGACGCGGCCGGACGGCGCACGGCGCGCGAGATAAACCGCTGGGAAGACGAGGGCGGTAAGGTGCTCACCCCGGCGACCGGCACTCACGCCCAAGCGGTGAACGGCCACGGCGTCGTCGGCGGCACCGCCGATGCGTGGAATTTTCCACGGAGCTGACAGGCTTCGGAGCCGCAGCTCACGCGAGCCGAATAATCGAGCCATTGACGGTTATTAATGGTGCGACTAATCAAACGCACGCTGCTCTGGCGTGCGTTTTTATCATGATAAACGCTTATAATCAGTGAAACTCCGGCCATAAGTTGTCTAATGGAAAAACTTACGCTGGATTGAACCAGGCGTTTGGATAATCGGAAATTATTCTATTTTTTGCGCATCTTGCGTCGCGCCGATTACTTTTAATCGGCTCTCATCGCGAATCGCACCGGCCCGCGCGGCGACCCTGCCGCACGGAGAAGACCACGCCGCCACGGCGTGTGACCCTGAAAACGCTTTGGAAGAATTCGAGACGCAATGCCACACGTATTGATTGTCGATGACGATCCCAGTACCCGCGAGGCGCTAGCCGCGATCATCGGCGAAGACGGATTGACGACGGCCACCGCCGGCGATTTGCGCGAGGCGCGCATTCAGCTTGTGCGTCAGACGCCGGATGTCGTGTTCACCGACCTCAAACTGCCCGACGGCACGGGCGTCGATCTTTTCGAAGATCTGGACCCGCGTTCGGGTGTCGAGGTGATCGTGATAACCGGTCACGCGACGGTGGAATCCGCCGTCAGCGCGCTCAAGATGGGCGCCACCGACTACCTCGTCAAACCGATCAACATGCAGCGCGTGAAGGCCATCCTCTCGCGCCTGCCGCGCGCCGGCGACCTGAAGGCGGAAATCGGCACCTTGCGTGGCGAACTGCGCCGCATGGGCCGCTTCGGTCTGATGCTCGGCAACTCGCCCGCAATGCAAACCGTGTACGACCAGATCGGCCGTGTCGCGCCGACGGCCGCGTCCGTGCTGCTGATCGGCGAATCGGGCACTGGCAAGGAAGTCGCCGCGCAGACGCTTCACGAACTCAGCTTGCGTCGCAAGCATTCGTTCATCGCCGTGAACTGCGGGGCGATCTCGCCGAACCTGATCGAATCGGAAATGTTCGGCCACGAGCGCGGCTCGTTCACGGGCGCGGATCGTCAGCACAAGGGTTATTTCGAGCGCGCGAACGGCGGCACGCTGTTCCTCGATGAAATCACCGAGATGCCGATCGAGCTTCAGGTGAAGCTGCTGCGCGTGCTGGAGACGGGCATGTTCATGCGCGTCGGCACGACCAAGGAGCTCGAGACCGACGTGCGCCTCATCGCCGCGACCAACCGCGATCCCGAGCAGGCGGTGCTCGAAGGCAAGCTGCGCCTCGATCTCTATCACCGCCTGAACGTGTTTCCGATCAACCTGCCGCCGTTGCGCGAGCGGGGCAAGGACGTCGATCTGCTCGGGCAGGCGTTCCTCGACGAACTGAACTCCCGCTACAACACGAAGAAGGCGTTCCCGCCCGCCATGCGCGAGATGCTGGCCTCATACAACTGGCCGGGCAACGTACGTGAGCTGAAGAACTACGTGCAGCGCGCCTACATCATGTCGGGGTCGGATTCGGACAGCACGGCGACCGTGCCGTTGCAGATTTCGCTGTCGAAACCATCGGCCGGCACGGCGGTGACTATTCCTTTCGGCACTTCGCTCGCGCAAGCTGACCGGCAGCTCATCCTCGCGACGCTCGACCAGTGCGGCGGCGTGAAGACGCGCGCCGCCGAAATCCTCGGGATCAGCCTCAAAACGCTCTATAACCGGCTCGTCGAGTATGGCGAGGACGCGAACAAGGCAGCGGTCGGCGAGGGTGGCGATATTAACGAGTCCGACAGCGAAAATTCCTGAACTTCGCTTATCTTTAGACAAAACAACGCCTGCGGCTTTTAAAAAGCGCAGGCGTTTTTCATTGGCAGGCGCGTTTTCTACGCCGATAATGGGACGGAAGAAGCGCAACGGACGCTAACGAAGGGCATGCCCCTTGCTGTCGGTCGAGTGACATCCGCGCGTGGCGCGCAGGCGCCGACGGATGGCGAAAGTACGATCACAAGACCGCAAGGAGCCCGCCATGTCATACAGCCCGTCCAATCGCGCTTCCAATGGTGCCCGTATCGAGGCACAGACGCCGCAGCCGCCGGATCCGCCTGTGACGCCGCCCGATCAGCCGCCGCCCACGCCGATTCCGCCCGACACGAATCCGGACCCGACGCGCGAGCCGCCCGAGCCGCCGTCGCAGCCGATCGGCGATCCGCCGCCGGGGCCCGGCGATACGCCGCACGTGTACTAGCAGCAGAGAAAGACGCTGGAATGCAGACGTTGGACAATGCCCAGAATTCGTGCAAGGTTTGAATAAGTTTCCATCCGCAGCGTAGGGATTACAACGGATGGCGCAATAATGACCGGCGACACAGGCTGTCGCCGGTCGCTTTTTCTGAAGCTGCGCTTCTCGGAGCGCATCGGTCCGGCGCCGCCGACGTCACTATCGCGACGGCCTTCTTCTCTGGAGGCATCATGAGGCATCCCGCACTCCGACGCTCAGCGCGTCACTCGTCCAAGCGCGAAGCGCGCGCCGAAGCCGCCAAGGCTGTCGGCACGCAGGGCGCATCCGCGCCGCCCGCCGATCACGATCCCGCCGGTCAGAACCGCCCCGCGCCTGGCGCGCCGCCCGATGGCGAGCATAACCAGGGCGGCGTGCGCCGCGAGGGCATCGACTATCAGCGCGATCTGGGTTCCGAGCAGGACGCGTGATTGCAGCCGGCGGGAGCACCCGGCGCAAGAATAAAAATCTACACGCGGCCGCGTTCGCCGCGTATTTTCGTTCGTCCGTAACATCCTCATACAAATTTTCATTCACAAAGGCCGACAAAAAGGCACAGCTTTTGCATACCCTTGATCGCCAATTCGAGCATGCAACGACAACTGATGAGGTGATGCTGTAATGAGCAGATTGATCGTGGTATCGAATCGCGTCGCACCGATCCAGGAGGGCAAGCCCAGCGCAGGCGGCCTCGCGATCGGCGTTCTCGACGCGCTCAAGGAGACTGGGGGCGTGTGGTTCGGGTGGAGCGGCGAGATCGTCGGCGAGTCGGGCGCTCCTGTCGTGGAGAAGGGCGGCAAGGTGACTTACGCGACCGTCGGACTCACACGCCGCGATTACGACCAGTACTACCGCGGTTTCTCGAACGCCACGTTGTGGCCGACGTTCCACTACCGCAATGACCTGTCGCGCTTCGATCGCGAGGAATACGCGGGTTATATGCGCGTCAACGCCAGCCTCGCCGCGAAGCTGAAGACGATGCTCAAGCCCGATGACATCATCTGGGTGCACGACTATCACATGCTTCCGTTCGCGCAGGAGTTGAGAAAGCTCGGCGTCGCGAATCCTATCGGCTTCTTCCTGCACATTCCGTTTCCGGTGCCGGAGATGATGCGCACCGTGCCGCCGCACGAGGAACTGATTGCGGCGATGTGCCAGTACGACGTCGTGGGCTTTCAGACGGACAGCGACAAGCAGTCGTTCATCGATTATGTGGAGCGCACGAGCCGCGGCCACTTCAACGAGGACGACGGCATGCTGCAGGCATTCGGCCGCATGCTGAAAGTGGGTGCGTATCCGATCGGCATTTATCCGGATGCGATCGCGAAGGCCGCCGAGCAGTTCGCGAACCGCAAGCAGGTGAAAAGCCTGCGCGACAGCATGCACGGGCGCAAGCTCATCATGAGCGTCGACCGCCTCGACTATTCGAAGGGTCTCGTCGAGCGCTTTCAGGCGTTCGAGCGGCTTCTGCTGAACGCGCCGGGCTGGCATGGCCGCGTGTCGCTCGTGCAGATCGCGCCGCCGACGCGCTCGGACGTGCAGACCTACCAGCGCATCCGCCAGAATCTCGAAGGCGAGGCGGGCCGCATCAACGGACGATTCGCCCAGCTCGACTGGACGCCGATCCAGTATCTCAACCGCAAATACGAGCGCAATCTGCTGATGGCGCTATTCCGTCTCTCGCAGGTCGGCTATGTGACGCCGCTGCGCGACGGCATGAATCTCGTCGCGAAGGAGTATGTCGCGTCACAGGATCCGGCCGATCCGGGCGCGCTCGTCCTGTCGCAGTTCGCGGGCGCGGCAGATCAATTGCCGGGCGCGCTCGTCGTCAATCCGTTCGATTTGTCGCAGATGTCCGAAGCGCTGGAGCGTGCGTTGTCGATGCCGCTCGCCGAGCGTCAGGCGCGTCACGCCGACATGATGGCGCCGCTGCGCGAGAACAACCTTTCGGTATGGCGCGATTCGTTCATGTCGGATTTGCGCAGTGTCGCCACCGCGACGTCCGTTACCGAAAAGACCGTCAAGACGGTGAAGCAGGGCGCAGCCGAAGCCAGGCGTTCGGCGGCGAAGGCCTGAATCCGTACTGAACGTCGTCACGCACTCAGAGCCCCGCGCCTCGAAAGAAGCGCGGGGTTTTTCATGCGTCGCTCCGGAACGGTCGCGGAACGGGATTTGCGGATTCATCACGGACACGATCGAAGGAGGTCATGATGAGTGGAAGCACATTGAACCCGCCCGAAGACGACGGCGCGGAATACGGCAAGGGGCACGGCACCGGAGCACTCGGCCCGAGCGACTCGTCGGACAGCGGGTCGGACGTGCAGGGCGAAAAGCGCTATCCCGGCGACATCGAAGATGAGCTGGACGCGCACGCGCTCGGCCAGTCCAAGGCGGAGCTAGCCAGCGATACGGACCGCTTCGGCACTGGCGAAAGCGCGTCGGCGGACGGCGACAACAATCTGGAGGCCGACTCCGATATCCTCCCCGACGAAGTCGAGGATGAAACCCGCAGTCTCGCCGACGAAGACGCCGACCCGGCCGCCGACCAGCCCTGACACGTACTGCAGAGCGCAACACGAAAGCGGCGCGCTTCCCACGGAGCGCGCCGTTTTTTACACACGGTTCGCAGCGCGGCGCTAACATCGTCGATTGACACTTCAAGCCGCGCTCGCGCTCCCCGCCGATGGACCAGGACGTCTCCGCCCCTCAGTCCGCGCCCGTCGCCTCGGGCCGCACGTCGCGTTTCGGCTGGCTTTCCTGGGTCGTCGATCCGATCACGCAATGGTCGCAGGATCACTGCCTGATGTTCTCGGCGGCGATCGCGTTCTTCGCGGCGTTTTCGCTTGCGCCGACGCTCGTCATCGTGATCGCGGTGGCGAGCGTCTTCTTCGGCGCCGATGCCGTGCAAGGGCGGCTCTTCGCCGAGATCAGCGGTGTCGTGGGCGTGGACGCCGCCCGCACGCTGGAGGCGATCGTCGCGAACGCGTGGCACGCCGACATCGCGCGCAGCACGGCGATTCTCTCTGTCGCGGGCGTGCTAATCGGCGCGTCGGCGACGTTCTCCTCGCTGCACAGCGCGCTCAACGTCATCTGGCCGACGCCTGCGGTGAGCACGCGCGAGAGCATCGTCACGCTGCTGCGCGTGCGGCTGATGTCGTTCGGGCTGGTGGTCGGTTCGGGGCTGCTCGTCGCGGTGCTGCTCGTACTCGATGCGCTCGTCGAGATACTCGGGCATTGGGTGCTCGGCGACGGCAGCCCGTTCATCGTCCTGTCGGGCCTCACGCGGCGCGCGATATCGCTCGGTGTGCTGATGATCGCCTTCACGGTACTGCTCAAGTTCCTGCCGACGACGCGCATGCGCTGGTGCGATGCCGCGCTCGGCGCCGCCGCCGCCGCGCTGCTCTTCGAAGGCGGCAAGCGCCTTTTCGCGTTCTATCTCGCGCACGCGGGCACGGCGAACATGTTCGGCGCGGCCGGATCGCTCGCGATCATCCTCATGTGGCTCTACTACTCGGCCGCGGTCTTTCTGCTCGGCGCCGAGCTCGCGGCGACGGCGGCGAGAAAGCGCACGCATCGCGCGTCGGGCTGGCGCTGACCGGACAAAAAAAGGCCGTCCGAAAGCGGACGGCCCGCGATTACGCTCGTGTCGCTCAGGCGCCTCGCTTGACCGGGTCGTCGCCGAACGCTTGAGAGCGTGAGAACCGATGACGCGCGCGCCGCATCACGCCTGACGGCGCAGTTCGGCGGGCGGCACCTTCATCAGATGGCGATACTTCGCCACCGTGCGGCGGGCGACGATCACGCCCTGATCCGCGAGCATCTTCGCGAGACTCACATCGGACAGCGGATCGCGCGTGTTCTCCTTCGAGATCATTTCCTTGAGCAGCGCGCGCACCGCCGCAGCCGAGCAGGTGCCGCCGCTTTCCGTGCTCAGTTCGCGCGGGAAGAAGTGCTTGAACTCGAAGATGCCGCGCGGCGTGGCCATATACTTGTTGCCGGTCGCGCGCGAGATGGTCGATTCGTGCAAACCGAGTTCATCGGCGACATCGCGCAGCACGAGCGGCTTGAGCGCGATCTCGCCGTAGTCGAAGAACGCCTTCTGATGCGAGACGATGCATTCGGCGACGCGCTGGATCGTCGTGAAACGCTGCTGCGCGTTGCGGATCAGCCAGCGCGCTTCCTGCAATTGCTGCGCGAGCGGCGAGCGGCTCGCGCCGGCCGATTGCGCGAAAAGCTCTGCATACATGCGATGGATGCGCGCGCGCGGCAGCACGGCCGGGTTGATCGTCACGACCCATTGCTTCTTCACCTGACGCACGATAACGTCGGGCACCACGTAGTTGTCCTCGCTCTGGCCGTAGTTCTCGCCCGGCTTCGGATCGAGGCGGCGCACGAGCGCGCACGCGATGCGCAGTTCATCCGCGCTGCAGCCGATCTTTTTTTGCAGTTCGGCCTGCTCGCGCCGCGCGAGACGCTCCAGATGATGCGTGACGATCTCGAGCGCAACCGCACGGCCCGGCGTGTCCTCTTCGAGCGCTTCGAGCTGCAGCGCGAGGCATTCGGAGAGGTTGCGCGCGCCGACGCCCGGCTTGTCGAGCGACTGCACGAGCTTGAGCGCGATATTGAGTTCATCCTCGTGCAGCGCGGGCTCGATTTCCACGACATTGGCGAGCTCGCTCAATTCCTGGCGCAGATAGCCGTCGTCGTCGAGCGCTTCGATGATGAGTTGCGCAATCGCGCGATCGCGCTCGTTCAGCTGATAGAGGCGCAACGCGTCGTGGAGCGTTTCATGCAGCGACGGCTCGATGCGCACCCAGTCGGCGGGATCGGAGCCTTCGCCGTCGCCGCCATTGCGCGAGCCGCGGCCGAAGGGATCGGATGAGAATTCGCTCATCGAATCTTCGCGCGAGCCGGCATCGGCGCTTTGCTCGCTTTCCATGCTTGCTTCGGGCGCGAGCGGCGCCTCGGTGGTGTCGCTGGTGGCGGTCGACGAGAGCGCCGATTCGCCCATCGAACTGCCGTTGTCGGCGCCGAGCGCGTTGTCTTCGGTCTGTGACTCGTCGTATTCGAGGAACGGATTGGTATCGAGCGCGTTGCGCAGTTCTTGCTGGAACTCCAGTGACGAAAGTTGCAGGAGACGGACTGACTGCTGCAGACGCGGCGTGAGCGCGAGCGTTTGCTTCGCGCGGAGTTCGAGTGTAGGCGGCATTGCTTTGCTAATCCTCGATTGTTCTATACGTAATGGGCAGGTTTGCGAACCATTAAAGCAATGGCCGTGCCAACGTTGCGCAAGCTCGCGTTGCGACTACGTTTTTGGCCGTCCGCTACACGTTTGCGAAGCAATCAGGAGCCTTCTTTCACGCAGTTTTTACACGCGCTCAGACAAAAGCACCGCGGGTTTGCGGCCGCGAGAGATGCGTTGCGCGAGACGGTTCTTCGACCGTCGAAGATTTGTTCGCGCACGCACGAACGCCTTGCTGCATGGTCCGTTCAGCGCACCTCAGGAGAAGTTTGTGAGCGCGGTGATGTGATCCGGCACGCAAGTTGCGGCAGAAGGCTCACGATCCGCGTGCTACGGGCGCGGACGTAATCGAAGAGCCGCCTCGCGCAAAGGCGAACGGGGCGCCAGACCAAAATCGAAAAAATGGGAGTATTGCCATGAAGACGACTCAAATCCTTAAGGCAGCCGGCGGTATCGCATGTGTGGTGTTCGCACTCAACGTCGGCGCACAAACGAATGCGGCGTCGTCGACGAGCGGTTCCGGCACGTCGATGGGCCAGAAGGTCGATGACAGCGCCATCACCACCAAGGTCAAGGCCGAATTGCTCGGCGCGAAGAACGTCAAGTCCACGCATATCCACGTCAAGACGCATGGGGGCGTGGTGTCGCTGACGGGCACGGTGCCTTCGGCAGAGGACAAGACCGCCGCCGAAGAAGTCGTCTCGAACGTTTCGGGTGTTGCTTCCGTGAAGAACCATCTTAAAATTGCCGCCAAGTAATGGCATAGTTCGTATGCCCGGCTTCGCCACGGCGGGCCGCGGTTGAGTGCCATTAGTACGGAACCCGCGCGGGGTTCGACGATTCGCCACAATCAGGCGAAGAATCGGACGAAGCGCGGGTTCTCGCATGGGGGCATGGGGTCGCGTCGCATCGCCCGATGCTTCAGTCGCAGTTCACGCATGACGCTTCACGCAGTGCGCATCACCTCGCAGCACTTCGAAACTTAAAAACGAGTACGACCGTTCAGGACCGTACTTGCACAGGCGGCTCTCGAATGCGCAGTAGCCCGGCATTCAGAGGCCCCGGCAAAAAGGAGCTCTTCATGAAGACGAAAAAGATGGCATTGATCGGCGCGCTCGCGCTGGCATTCTCGACGGCGGCATTCGCGCAGGCAGCTTCCGATGCGGCCACGACCGGCGCGGACGCCGGCACCCACGCGAAGAAGCAGAAGGGCACCTATCTGCATCAGCAGGACAAGGCGCACAAGCTGAAGGGCGCGTCGGCAGCGGCGGCGGCTTCGGCGCTCGGCACCAACGACAAGGGTCAGCCGCAGTAAGGCGTCGGCCCGACGCTCGACGAAAAAACGGCCGCATCGCGGCCGTTTGTCTTTATGCGGCCCGTTCGTCATCGGGCCGCTGCTACGTCGATGCTTCAGGACTTCGCGGCTGCGTATTGATCGCGCAGATCGCGTATGCGGTCGTGATTTTCGACCACGCCCTGATACTGACGCTCGACGATCTGGCGGATATCGGCAGGCAAATCCTTATCCAGCGCCTCGCGGTAGTTCTTCTTCGCGGCATCTTCGCCACGCTCGCATTCGGCGAGAATCGCGTGGTCGCTGTGGCCGGTCACGGCCGACTTTACATCGACCCAGCCGCGATGCAGCGCGCCGGCCATCGAGCCGCCTGTTTCGGGCTTACCGCCCAGACGCGCGACGACATCCTGTAACTCGCGCGCGCCTTCGGCGCACTTCTGCGCGCGATTCTGAAAGAGCAGCTTGAGGCTCGGATCGCGCGTATCCTCGGCGGCCTTGAGAAAACCCTTTTCCCCGTCCTTCGAGGTTTCGACGAGATCGTTGAGTACCGATACGACGTTCGTGCTCATATAACACCTCCTTTTAGTTTCGATATTTGCCACTGCGCAGCCTCCCTGCGGGACGCGGCTCGCCGAGTCATTGCGCACGCAGCGTGCCCGCGCTTCGTGTTCAGGGGCACGTGATTTGCTGCCGACTCGGCAAACAGCGCGCATGGGTTCCAGACGCGCAGAACACGGCAATGGGAGAGAACACAGTGAAATTCCTTAATCGACTCGCACATCGCGAGTTCCTTACCCTCGTCGCTGTCGCGGCATCCGCGCTGACCTTGCACATCCGTGAGCGCGTTATCGACATGCACGCGCAACCGGCGCAGGCATCTCACCTGGAATATGGACCGCTCTGCGAAGCGCCCGCCGCGCGCACCGGCAAGGCGCGCGTTTTGCCTGCCGCTTGCGGCGTGCGTGCGAACAGGCGGCCGGATCGGACGCACGCGTCGTGGGTGTGACGCGTTCGGCGCAAACGCATCAGCACAAACGCCCGCGGGAAGCGGGCGTTTTTTCATTCGCGGGGTGAAAACGATCACGCACGCGTCTGCGCGAACTCCTTTACCGGATGCGGCGGCTGCAACGGGTCGAAGTCGCTCCAGCGGCCCTGTTTCCAGCGTCCCGACGCACGCTCGATATCCATGCCGCCCGCCTCGCGCAGCGTCGTCGTGGCCCGCTCCTGCGTTTCCGGCGATACATGAACGGCAACGAGGACGCCTGCGTGACGCGTGGGTTCCTCGGCGGGCGCGGCGTCTTGCGGCTTCTTTTTCGTATGCGACATTGCGCCGACGAGCGAGCCCACATACGCGCCGACGCCGGCCGCGATCACCGAGACGAGCAGCGGCGCATGAAAGACCGCGAAAATCGCAGCGCCCACGACCGCACCCGCGACCGCTCCGATCGTCACGCCCTTGCCGGCGCCTTTGGGCGCGGCGCTCGCGCCCGCGTCGGTGCCGACATCGCCCCCGACCGGAAAGCGCGCGTGCTGGCCGCTCGGATTGACGAAGAAGAGCGTCACGTCTTCTTCGACGAAACCTTGCGCGAAGAGCTTCTGGGCTGCTGATTCGGCCGCGGGAAAGGTCTGGAATCGGCCGGCAATGATCAGTGACATGTTCCCTCCTTGTTGGCTTGCGTGATGTGAGATGCGTCGCGCGCGGGCGAGCCTCCAGCGCCGCTCAGTCGGGCTCCATGCCGGCGACGCGGAACAATCCGCTCCTCAGCACGGCGGGCTGGCCGCCGTTGTCGTCGAGCACTTCGGCGCACACCGCGCGAATGCGCGCCGTGCCGCGCGCGTAGGCCTCGAGCAGATCGTCCTCGCGTGGCGACTTCGCGCCGAAATGATCTTCGAGCGCTTCGGCGGTGATCGAACACACGACTGGCTCGCCGTCGATGAGGGCGGCAAAGTGAATGGCGAGGTCGTCGCCGTCATAAACGGGGGCTTCGTCTGCAAACGTGATGTGCATGGTCGAGTCCTCATAAGCGGGGCGGCAAGGTGAACGGGGAGCAACCGCGGGCCCGGCGACGTTCGCGATGCTCATGACGCCGCCTTCGCTTTCGCGAGCTGCTGCGCCATCTCGTAGTGATGGCTGATGACCGGCAACGCCTTGGTCGCCGCCGCCTTCAGGGCAGTATCGTTGCCGCTTTCGCTCTCCTTCCTGAACAGCGCAACGGCCTTCTGATGGCCGTCCAAGGCTACCTTTTCAATATAGGCCTTGTCGAACTCGGCGCCCTGGAGATTTTGCAGGTTGCCGATCACCGAAGAATCGGCGGCCGGCGGCGCCGTGATGCCGTGGCGCTTGGCGAGCACATCGAGATTGCGGGCGAGCTTCGTGTGATCGACGATCATTCGCTGTGCGAATTCCCACACCTGCCGGTCGCTCGCGCGCGTGAGCGCGAGCTTGCTCGCCGCGAGCTCGGTCGCGCCTGCCTGACCGGCGTCCTGAAGGAACTGCTGATCGATGAGTGAGAGCTTTTCGTTGCGCGCGGCGCTCGCCGCGCCTTCGGTCTGTGCCTGCGCGGCAGGCGCCGCCGCAGCCACGGCGGCGAGCGACAACGCGATTGCGCGCGTGAGTGAAATGAGCGATCTCGACATCGGCTTGGCTCCGGTGCGATGCATCACGCGGTGCGCGTCTTTTCGAGCGCTTCGATCAGCGCCTTGTTGAACGCGGGCAGATCGTCGGGCTTGCGGCTCGTGATGAGATTGCCGTCGATCTGCACTTCCTGATCGACCCACGTGCCGCCCGCGTTGCGAATGTCGTCTTGCAGACTCGGCCAGCTCGTCATCGTGCGGCCCGCGACGATGCCCGCCGAAATCGGCAGCCAGCCGCCGTGGCAGATCACCGCGATCGGCTTCTTCGCCTGATCGGCGTCCTTCACGAAACTCTGCGCCTTCGCGTCGAGCCGGATCGCGTCGCCATTCACGACGCCGCCCGGCAACACGACCGCGTCGTAGTCGGCGGCGTTGACGGCGTCGAGCGTGACATCGACGTTCACCTTGTCGCCCTTGTCGACGTGCTTGAAACCTTGGATCTGCCCCGGCTTTTGGGACACGACATCCACCTGCGCACCGGCTTCCTTGAGCGCGCGTTGCGGCTCGACGAGCTCTGCCTGCTCGAAGCCGTCGACGGCGAGAATCGCAACCTTGCAACCGTTGAGGGAAATGGCCATGAACACACTCCTTTGTTGCTGTTTCGAACGTTCCGCGGGGAGCGGAATCCATGCCCGAGTTTTCAGCAAAGGCTGTGCCCAGCGAGCGCCCGCGCGGCCACGAGAGAAGAGGGCGGTCAGGCCGGCTCGATGCTGCGCTTGCCGGTGAGGCGCAGCAGGCTCACCACGGCGGCAGCCGCCGCGAACGCCGCCGCGAGCGCAATCGCAATCACGGGGCCCTGCTTCGGCGCGACGCCGAAGATCAGTGCGACGAGCGCCGCGCCCAGCGTCTGCCCGGTGAGGCGCGCGGTGCCGAGCATGCCGCTCGCGCCGCCGCTGCGATGACGCGGCGCGGACGAGAGCATCTGACGATTGTTGGGCGACTGGAAGAGGCCGAAGCCGAGCCCGCATACGGCCATGCGCCACGCAATGTCGAGCGCGCCCGGATGCGCGCCGACGCTTGCGAGCAGCACGAGCCCGACGGTCAGAATCGCGAGCCCGATGCCGCCGAGCAGTCCCGCCGGATACCGATCCGCGAGCACGCCAGCGAGCGGCGCGACGAACACGATCACGAGCGGCCACGGCGTCATCAGAAACCCTGTCTCGACCTGGCTCATGCCGAAATTGTTCTGCAGCAGGAACGGCAGCGACACGAACGCGAGCATCTGCGCGCAGAACGAACACACCGACGCGCCGACCGAGAGCGCGAACACCGGAATGCGCATCAGATCGACGGGCAGCAGCGGCGCGCTTTGCGTCAGTTGCCGCTTCACGAAGAAGTAGCCGATGACGGCCGTCGCGATGATCTCGCCGATGAGATACGGACGATGCTCGCCATGCCCGAAGCCATCGACCGCAACGATCGCAATGCCGAAGAAGAGCGCGTTCATGATCGCGCTGATGTAGTCATACGGCTGCCGATGCCCCGGCGTGCGCGGCAGCGACTTCCAGCCGAACGCGAACGCCGCGATGCCGATCGGCACGTTGATCGCGAACAGCCACGGCCAGGTCGCGACGGAAAGCACGCCCGAGGCCACCGTCGGTCCGATCACCGACGAAATGGCGACGACCGTCGCGTTGATGGATACGCCGCGCCCGAGCTGATCGTGCGGATAGATGATGCGCACGAGCGCCGTGTTCACGCTCATGATCCCCGCCGCGCCGAAGCCCTGCACCACGCGCGCGATGGTGAGCGTGAGAAGCGAATCGGACAGCGCGCACGCGAACGACGACACCGTGAAGAGCGCAAGCCCCGCCATGTACACGCGCCGGTAGCCGATGCGATCGCCGAGCGAGGCGAGCGGCAGAAGCGAGATGGTGATCGCGAGCTGATACGCGTTGACGACCCAGACGGAGTCGGCGGGAGAAGCATTCAGATTGCGGGCAATGGTCGGCAGCGCGACGTTCGCGATGGCGCCGTCGAGCACCGCGAGCGTAATGCCGAGCGCGACGACGGCAATCGCCCAGTATCGCTGGGGCAGCGGCAGACCTTGGTCGGAGTCCATCGATGGGCGGGAAGTGGGAGCGGCGCGTTGTACGACGCGCCGTTTTCAAATGGCTGTGTGAGCGCGGCGCGGTCACGCCGCGCCGCATTCCCGGCTTTACTTCAACTCGTAGAGGCCGGTGTAGGTCGCCGAATCGATTTCGTTGAGATGGATCATGAAGCGCGCCACCGCGTTGGTCACGTTCCCGTCGAGCGGCAGGCTCTCCGCGGAAAGCGCATGGATGCGGAAGATATACCGATGCGGCTTGTCGCCACGCGGCGGCGCCGCGCCGCCGAAACCGACCGTGCCGTAATCGTTGCGAAGTTGCAGCGCGCCTTGCGGCAGCAGACTGCCGTCGGGCTTGCCGGCATTGCGCGGCAGCGAGCGCACATCGGCTGGAATGTTGACGACGATCCAGTGCCAGAAACCGCTGCCCGTGGGCGCGTCGGGGTCGTAGACGGTGAGCGCGAGACTGCGCGTGTCGGCGGGCGGATCTTCCCATTGCAGCGCCGGGGAAATGTTCTCGCCCGAGCCGCCGAAGGCTTGCTGGTCGAATTCCTGCGCGTGCGTCATGAAGCCGTTCGCCGGAAATTCGTCGGACCAGATGCGGAAATCAGCCATGAGAGTCGTGCTCCTTCTTCTTGCGATGTGGATGGATGCCGCACAGCGCATCGGACTGCGTGGCGTCGCGCAATCCTCCCGGCGGTGCAGCAAACGTGCCTAAGGGTTGCGCAACGTAGAACGTGGATGCGGCAAGGGCGTGGCCAATCGAGTGTAGCATCCGCCCCCGATATCGGGCATGAGCGCAAACGCCGCTGCGCGTGTACGCGCGCGGGCGATGCGGCTTCCGGAAATATGACGCAGGCTACAATAATGAGATGAATGGAGTATCGACCAGCGACCCATTTTTTAGCCGGCGCGAGCCGAAAGGATGACCGTGCCAAACGACCCGCGC
Source organism: Caballeronia sp. INML2 (assembly GCF_023631365.1). NCBI lineage: Bacteria > Pseudomonadati > Pseudomonadota > Betaproteobacteria > Burkholderiales > Burkholderiaceae > Caballeronia > Caballeronia sp. INML2. Next base: position 31,201 of record NZ_JALQDH010000012.1, read on the forward strand.
CGCACTGCCGGTCAATTCATGCCGGCGAGCGTGCCGGAGGACGATGCCGACATGTTCGACCTCGCGCCCGTCTCGCTCTGGCTCGAGGACTTCAGCGCCGTGCGCGAGCAGTTCGAGCGCTGGCGCGCGGCGGGCGTCACGGATCTGCGCGCGTTTCTCGCCGAGAATCCGGAATGCGTGGCCGAGTGTTCGTCACGCATTCGCGTCGTGAAGGTCAATCAGCGCACGCTGTCGCTGTTTCAGGCAAGAGACGTCGATCATCTCGTGCAGAACCTCGATCGTGTGTTCCGCGATGACATGCTCACCACACACATCGACGAACTGGAGCAGTTGTGGTGCGGCAAGCCGCGCTTCGTGAGTCAGACGGTCAACTACACGCTCGACGGCAAGCGCCTCGACGTGCTGCTCAAGGCGGTCGTCCTGCCGGGCCACGAAGACACATGGACCCGCGTGCTCGTCACGATCGAGGACATCACCGAGCTCGAAGCGATGCGCCGCACCGCCGCCGCGAGCGAACTGTATGCGCGCGGACTGTTCGAGCATTCACCGGTGTCGCTGTGGGTGGAAGACTTCAGTTCCGTGAAGTCGCTACTGGACGATGTGCGCGAGCGCGGCATCGTCGACTTTCGCACGTTCACCAACGTTCATCCGGAGTTCGTCGAACGCTGCATGCAGGAGATTCACGTGCTCGACGTGAATCAGCATACGCTGCGGATGTTCGCCGCGCCGACCAAGGCCGCGCTGCTCGCGCGCCTGTCCGAAGTCTTCCGCGACGACATGCAGCAGCACTTCCAGGAACAGTTGATCGATCTGTGGGATGGGAAGCTCTTCCATCAGCGCGAGGTGCTCAACTATTCGCTCGAAGGCAACGAGGTGCATGTGCATCTGCAGTTCTTGGTATTCCCGGGGCACGAGGCGCGCTGGGATCTCGTGCTCGTCGCGCTCACGGACATCACCGCGCGCAAGAAGGCCGAGGCGTATCTGGAATTCCTCGGCAAGCACGACGTGCTCACGAAGCTCAAGAATCGCTCGTTCTATATCGACGAAATCAATCGCCTCGAACGCAAGGGCCCGTTCCCGGTGACGGCGATCGCGGTCGATGTGAACGGGCTCAAGGCCGTCAACGATCAACTCGGCCACGCCGCCGGCGACGCGCTGTTGCGCCGCGCGGGCGAAGTGCTCGGCAAGGCGGTGGAGAAGCCGTTCCAGGCGGCGCGCATCGGCGGCGACGAGTTCATGGTGCTTCTGCCCGGCGCCGACGAGCGCGACGGCGAGGCGGTGATCGAGAGCATTCGCCAGTTGCTCGAAGTGAACAACCAGTTCTATTCGGGCAATCCGCTTTGTTTCGCGATGGGCGCGGCCACCGCGCACGACGGCGAGCGGCTCGAACCGATGCTGCAACGCGCGGACGCCGCCATGTACGCGGAAAAGCGCGCGCACTACGACGGCAAGAGCGCGTGATTACTGCTGCGTGACGTCGTCGATGCCGCGATTGAGCGCCGGGCACGCCTCGCCGATTTCCTTTTGATACTCCGCCGGATTGCTCGTCTTCAGCTTCTCGAAGCGATCGACGGTCGGTTGTGCCTGCGCGAGGCCGAGCTTCCATTCGCCATCGAAATCGGGTGCATCGGGATAGCTCGTGCGCACGACATCCCGAAAGCGCGCGACCTTCGCGGCATCGATATGACAGACATCCGCCGCGCCGCGCGCGATGTTCGCGCTCGTCATCACGCCTTCGGCGGCCATCAGTTGTCGCGACGACGGATGGCCGGGCGGCAACGCGGTCTGCGCCGTCGCGCAGAGACACCATGTGGCCAGAATGGAGGGAGCCAGAAAGAGCGAATGCTTCTTGCGCATGTGGATTTTCGATTTGTCCGCGGGGTAAAAAAATTATAGGTGAAGCCCTCCGTAATGAACGCCTGTTATGGCGAGGATGCGTCAATAGCGCGTGCTAGAATCGATTCTCAACGCCGTTCTCAGACAGAAAAATGAAGAAAGGAAGCAAGGCCGCTACTGCTGCGCCCTCGTCGACCACGGAGCAAGGGCGGCGCAAGTACGATCCTGAGGAGACCAAGCGGAACATTCTCGACATCGCCACGCAGGAGTTTTCGGCGATGGGCCTCGCGGGCGCGCGCGTCGACGCCATCGCGGAGCGCACCAACACCACGAAGCGCATGCTGTACTACTACTTCGGCAGCAAGGAAGGCTTGTACGAAGCGGTATTGGAACAGGTCTACGGCGATATCCGCGCGCTCGAACAGGAGTTGCAACTCGCGGAAATGGAGCCGGAGGAAGCGCTGCGCGAATTCATCGGTTTCACGTTCGACTATCACGACAAGCATCGCGATTTCGTGCGCCTCGTGACCATCGAAAACATTCATGGCGCGAAGTACATCGAACAATCGAAGACCTTCAAGACGCGCAATTCGACGGTCGTGAAGACCATCGAGGATCTCATCGCGCGCGGCGTCGCGGCGGGCACCTTTCGCGACGACGTCGATCCGATCGACCTGCATCTGATGATCAGCTCGTTCTGCTTTCACCGTGTGGCGAACCGTCATACGTGGGGCGCGGCGTTCGGGCGCGATCCGTCGGGCGCGCGTTCGCGTGCGCGTCATCGCGAGATGATCGTCGATGCGGTGTCGCGCTACATGCGGCGCGGCGGCTGATCCTTTCTTCGCGCGCATCGAAAAACGGCGACACTCTCACGAGGTCGCCGTTTTTTCGTGGCTATCGGGTAATCAACGTTCCAGCAAGCTCTGGAAATGCGCGAACATGCGCTCGGCATCCGGCTCGCGGCCGGTGAAGATGCGCAGCGCATCGACCGCCTGGCATACCGCCATGCCGCCGCCGCTCACCGTGCGGCAGCCGAGCGCCTTTGCGGCTTTCAGCAACTCGGTTTCGAGCGGGAAGTAGACGATCTCCGCGACCCACAATGCCTTGTGCAGGTATTGCGCCGGAAGCGGCAGGCCGGGCAGCTTCGCCATGCCGGTCGGTGTCGCGTGGATGAGGCCGCTTGCGCCGGCGAGCGTTTCGCGCAGGTCGCCGCCGCTTTTTACGATGCGATCCGGAAAGCGCGCCGCGAGTTCAGCGGCAAGCGAGGCGGCGCGTGCCGCGTCGGAATCGAACAGCCTGAGCTCGCGCGCGCCCATCGTCAGGGCGGCATGGGCGACGGCCGCGCCCGCGCCACCCGCGCCGAGCTGCACCACGCGTTCCATCGGCACGCCGGGCAGCCCGCGCTGGAACGCGCGCGCAAATCCCGACCCGTCCGTGTTGTAGCCGATGCGCTTGCCGTCCTTCAGCACGACCGTATTCACGGCGCCGAGCGCGCGGGCGTCGGGGTCGAGCTCGTCGAGTAACGGGATCACGCTTTGCTTGCACGGGTACGTGATGTTCAGGCCGTCGTAGCCCATGCGTTCGGCGGCGTCGAGCAGATCGGGCAGGGCGGAGGGCTCCAGCGCCAGCGCCTGAAGGTCGATGCGGCGATACACATAGTTGAGGCCGAGGTTGCCGCCTTCCTTTTCGTGCATGGCGGGCGTGAGCGAGCCGGCGATGCCGGATCCGATCAGGCCGATGAGATACGAAGTCTTGTTGGTCACGCGAGCGCTCCGGCATGGATGAGCACTGCATGCTGCAGTGCGAAATAGACTATGGCGCAGTGTGAACGCACGCAGGAGCCTTGTCGGTTCGTGTTTTCACTACTTTGTACGGTCTAGTTAGTTTGTTATTATCTCGCAGAATGACATGGATTGCGCGCGTCTCTCATGCGGACGTCCTACACTGGAAAGCGCCGCTCAGATCCATCCCGCATTCACCGAATTGCAACGAGGAGGCAGCGATGCTGCGTTCAATCCGCACTTCCATCGCCACGGTTTCCATCAGCGGCACGCTCCCCGAGAAGTTGCGGGCCATCAAGGCGGCCGGTTTCGACGGCGTCGAGATCTTCGAGAACGATCTGCTGTATTTCGACGGCACGCCCGGCGACGTGCGCCGCATGTGCGCGGATCTCGGCCTCGAAATCTACCTTTTCCAGCCCTTCCGCGATTTCGACGGCGTGAGCCCCGAGCGGCTCGCGAGAAACGTCGAGCGTGCGAAGCGCAAGTTCGAACTGATGCACGAGCTCGGCACGGACCGCATTCTCGTGTGCAGCAACGTGTCGCCCGACACGATCCGCGACGACGCATTGCTCACCGATCAGCTCGGGGTGCTCGCGAACATCGCGAAGGAGGCGGGCGTGATCGTCGCGTACGAGGCGCTCGCGTGGGGCCGCTACGTGAACTCGTACAAGCACGCGTGGAAGCTCGTCGACGCGGTGAATCATCCGAACCTCGGGCTTGCGCTCGACACGTTCCACACGCTGTCGATCCGCGATTCGGTGGAGGAGATCGCGTCGATTCCGGGCGAGCGCATCGCGTTCGTGCAGATCGCCGATGCACCCGTGCTCGCGATGGACGTGCTCGAATGGAGCCGTCACTATCGCTGCTTTCCGGGACAGGGCGCGTTCGATGTCGCGGGCTTCACCGCGCGCGTGCTCGAAGCGGGCTACAAGGGTCCGCTGTCGCTCGAGATTTTCAATGATGGCTTTCGCGCCGCGCCGACCGCGATCACGGCGGCGGACGGCTATCGCTCGCTGCGTTTCCTCGAGGAGCAGACGCGTGAGCTGATGGGCGACAACGCGCCGCCGGAGCTGTTCAACCCGCCCGCGCCGCCCGAGCACATCGGCTTCCAGTTTCTCGAATTCGCCGTCGACGACCGCACGCGCGAGCATCTCGCGCAATGGCTCGGCCGGCTCGGTTTCAGGCTCGCGGGCAAGCATCGCTCGAAGGATGTCGCGTTGTATCGGCACGGCGCGGGATCGATCGTGCTCAACGCCGAAGCCGATTCGTTCGCGAGCGCCTTTTTTCAGAAGCACGGCTTGTCGCTGTGCGCGTCGGCGTTTCATGTCGATGACGCGAAGCAGGCGTTCGAGCGCGCCGCCGCGTATGGCTCGACGCCGTTCTCCGGCCAAGTCGGCCCGAACGAGCGCGTGGTGCCCGGCGTACAGTCGCCCGACGGCAGTCTCGACTATTTCGTCGACGAAGCGCCCGGCGCCCCGACGTTGTGGGAGTCCGACTTCATTCTGACGGACATCGACGGGCCGTACGAAGTGGGGCCGCTCGCGCGCATCGATCACGTGTGCCTGTCGCTTCCCGCCGATGCGCTCGATACGTGGGTGCTGTTCTTCAGAAGCGCGTTCGGCTTCGAGACCGAACCCGCCGTGCTCGTTCCCGATCCGTACGGCCTCGTGCGCAGCCGCGCGGTGAGAAGCCGCGACGGCTCGGTGCGCATTGCGCTGAATGCGTCGGTCGATCGCTATACCGCGGTGTCGGAGTCGCTATCGACCTATCGTGGCTCGGGCCTGAACCATGTCGCGTTCAGCACGCCCGATATCTTCGATGCGATTCCGCGCCTCGAAACCGACGGCGTCAAATTCCTGCGTATCCCGGGCAACTATTACGACGATCTCGTGGCACGGTTCGGCCTGCCCGACGAGCAGATCGACCAGATGCGCGAGCACAACATCCTTTACGACCGCGACGAGCGCGGCGGCGAGTTCTTCCACGCGTATACGGAGCAGCTCGATCAGCGCTTCTTCCTCGAAGTGATCGAGCGGCGCGGCGGCTACGACGGCTACGGCGCGGCCAACGCGGCGGTGCGGCTCGCGGCGCACGCGCAACAGCAGCAGCGCGCGCGTCAGGCGGCGTGAACCGGGGCGGCGCGTGACCTAAAATCGATACATGGCGCCAGTGGAAAGCGGGAGGACGTCATGTGGGATTTGTCGAGCATTTTCGTCGGGCTTGCGTGCCTGGCGACGATCGTCATCGTGCTGCTCGCGCAGGACTGGCGCGATGAACATCGCAGGCGCGTGGCGGCGCGAGACCACGCGCACCGGCATCCATTGCGCGAGTGGTGGCTGAGGCATCGCCATTGAAACGCGCTCAGGCGCTTTGAGCGTTTCCGCCGCCGGCCGCGACGGCGCGCGCCTGCTCGCGTTCGCGTCTGAGTTCTTCTTCGCGCTGGCGCCCGGCCGCCTCGAACGCGTCGATATGCAGATACAGCCGATGCACGGTCTGAATCTGCGTGTGAGAGAGATGTGACTGACGCGTGATGGATGCGAGCCGCTCGCGCCAGTACGAGGGCGGCAGCAACGGCCCGCCGAGATCGCACGACAACGAACGACGCAGCACCAGTTCGAGGTGCGTCAGGTCCTGGTCTGCGAGCAACGCCGAAAACGCGCCCTGCGGCTTGATATCGGGATATGGGTCCATTATTCCGATGGCGGCATGGCGGCGCGAAACTTGATAGGTGCAAACCCTGGGTTTCGCCGATTTTTCGCGGCGCGCGCCATTGCGTTCGAATTTCTTCGCACCGACGCCGATCCCGCCTGTAGCGTTTGCTATACTCTGCGCTCGCTTGCCGACGCTGTCGGCCATGCGCGGTCCGCTCCCCGTAGTTCAATGGATAGAACGAGTGCCTCCTAAGCGCTAGATGCAGGTTCGATTCCTGCCGGGGGGACCACGATCCCACACGCCGCCCTCGCGGTCTTCTTCTCGCTCGTTCGCTCGCCTGATTTCGTCGCCGCCTCGCTGCCGCGCTCTTCCTGATCCGGTGCGCATTGGACCGCGAGCGCTTTCCCGCCGATAATGCGACCACTCCGGTCACGCCATCACGGCTCGCGCGCTCATGACGGAAATCCAATCCGCGGTGCTCGTCTTCATTCTCTTATTGGCCAGCACGGGCCTCGGCGCGATCGTGCGGCCGCTTCTGCCCGAAGAACACAAGGCGCAGGAGACGGTGCAACTCGTCCAGTTGCTCGTCGGCATGCTGGTCACGTTCGCGGCGCTCGTGCTCGGCCTTCTGACCGCATCGGCGAAAACGGTCTTCGACAGCACGAACAGCGACATGCGCAGCTACGCGACCTCGATCATCGAACTCGATCGCGCCATGCGCGATTACGGCGCCGATCTCGATCACGCGCGCGAGCTCCTGCGCTCGTACACGGCGGCGGCGGTCGCGAGCACGTGGCCGAACGAGCCGCGACCGCCCGGCGATTATCCGAACGTCGAGTCGTCGACCAAGACCGACAGCCTCGCGAGCAAAACATTCGGCGCGATATTGGGGAATGCCCAGCGCGAGGTGCGCATGCTCCATCCGCACGATGAGTATCATCGCGAGCTTGCCGCCGAAGCCGCCGCGCGCTTCGAGCAACTCATCGCGCTGCGCTGGAAGCTGGTGGAGGAAGCGCAAGGATCGATTTCCTATCCGTTCGACCGGATACTCGTCGGCTGGCTGCTCATCATCTTCCTGTGCTTCGGGCTGATCGCGCCGCGCAACGCGCTCTCGCTCGTGACGATCATGCTCGGCGCGCTGTCGATCGCATCGGCGGTGCTCGTGATCCTCGATCTCGATACGCCATTCACCGGCCCGATCATGATCGGCAGCCAGCCGATGCGCGACGCGATCGGGTACCAGAGCCGCTGATGCGCTACGACGATCCGCGCTTCGTCGCGCTCTACGACGCCCTCAATCCATGCGCGCCCGACACGGCGTTCTATCTCGCCCTGGCGCAGCCGGCTGGACATATCGTCGATCTCGGCTGCGGCACGGGCTTGCTCGCCTGCGAACTGGCGAAGCGCGGGCATCGCGTGACGGGCATCGATCCGTCGGCGCACATGCTGCGTGTCGCGCGAGCGCGTCCGCAAGGCGACGAGGTGACGTGGATCGAAGGCGATGCGACGGCGCTGCCGTTCGTCGGCGCGGCGGATCTGCTCGTGATGACGGGCCACGTCGCACAAGTGTTTCTCGACGATGCCGCGTTGCTCGCCACGCTCAGGGCCGCGCGCCGCGCAATCCGGCCAGGCGGCGCGATCGCGTTCGAAAGCCGCAATCCGGCGGCGCGCGCGTGGGAAGACTGGACGCGCGAGCGCTCATCGCGGTGCGTCGAAGCGCCGGACGGAACGACCGTGGAAGTGTGGCAGGAGCGGCATGCGCAACCCGATCCGTCGACGACAGGCCGCGCCGCGTTCACGACATACTGCCGCTACGCGTCGACGCCCGAAGACACGCTGAGCGCCGCGAGCGAACTGCGCTTTCGCACGCTCGACGAACTCGCGCGCCTTTTGCGCGATGCGGGTTTTGCGCGCATCGACTGGTATGGCGACTGGAATCGCGCGCCGGTGGACGAAACGAGCCGCGAATTGATTGCGGTGGCGCGGTGAAAAACGTAACGAAACTGCCGCCTGAAAAGCGGCAATCCGGATCAGAACTCGACGACGACGAAGTCGGCCTTGCCCACGTCGCACAACGGGCAGCGCCAGTCGGCGGGAATGTCGTCGAAACGGGTGCCGGCGGGAATGCCTTCGTCCGGCAGACCTTCTTCCTCGTTATAGATCCAGCCGCAAATCAGGCAGACCCAGCTCTTGAATTCGATGACTTCGCTCACGACAGACTCTTGATTCGAAAGAAATAAACGGACGCGTGCGCTCGAAGACGATGCGCGGCGCGGCGACCCGGCATCTTACAGGAATCGGCGCGATCGTCCCCGGCCCGGGCCGTGAAACGCGACGCCCCGCCGCATCGCACCGTCCACAGGATGGTCCCGATTACGGCGATCCGAAAGCCCGGTGTATGCTTTTTGAGTCTGCGGCGCCGCTTTCGCGCCAGCGACCGGTTTCACAACATGGAGAAAACGATGAACAAAAAGGTCTTGGGTGCGATGCTGACGGGCGCGATCGTGCTCGCGCAATACGCCGGCGCGGCGCATGCGCAGGCGCGCGTCTATTTCATCGAGCCGAAGGATGGCGCGACCGTCACGAGCCCCGTGCACGTGAGGTTTGGCGTCGATGGCATGTCGATCGCGCCGGCGGGCACGATGACCGACGGCACCGGCCATCACCATCTGCTGATCGATAGCAAGCCGCTGCCGAAGGGCACCGTGATTCCGGCGAACGATACGTCGCTGCATTTCGGCAAGGGCCAGACCGAAGCCGATGTGAAGCTGCCGCCCGGCGATCACACGCTGACGATGCAGTTCGGCGACGGCGCGCACCGTTCCTATGGGCCGGAAATGAGCCAGTCGATCAAGGTGCATGTGAAGTAACGCGTTTTTCGGTTCGAGACGAGGGAAGGCCGCCGCGGATCGGGAATCCGGGCGGCCTTCCTGTTTTTGGGCCGCGAACCCTCATCCGTTCGGCCTAAGCCGCGTGCGTCGCGCGTTGTCGGGCGCGGCGCCCGGTACAATGGCCGCTTCCATCGGTTGTCGGCTTCGTCACCGATTCTTCGCCATTCATCCGGTTTTCCCATGTCGCTTTATTCCATTTCGGACGCGCAGCTCGCGTTCGGCCACGTCGCATTGCTCGACCACGCCGACTTCTCGCTCGAAGCGGGCGAGCGTGTCGGGCTGATCGGCCGCAACGGTGCGGGCAAGTCGTCGCTCCTCAAGATCGTCGCGGGGCTCGCCGCGCCCGACGACGGCCTCGTCACGCGTCAGAGCGAGCTCACGACCGTCTACGTGCCGCAGGAGCCCGAGTTCGATCTCGACGCCTCCGTGTTCGATGTCGTCGCCTCCGGCCTGACCGATGCGCGCGCACTGCTCGACGAGTACGACGCCGTCGCGCACGCGCTCGCCGACACGCCCGAAGGCGCCGAGCACGACGCGTTGCTCGCGCGCATGAACGCGCTGCAATCGGCGCTCGATATGCGCGATGCGTGGAACTGGCGCACGCGTGTCGCAACCACGCTCGCGCAAATCGGCCTCGACGGCGACGCGCGCGCGGGCGACCTGTCCGGCGGCATGAAAAAGCGTGTGGCGCTGGCGCGTGCGCTCGTCGTGCAGCCTGATGTGCTGCTGCTCGACGAGCCGACCAACCATCTCGACTTCGACGGCATTCGCTGGCTGGAAGAGTTGCTCGTCACGTTGCGCACCGGGTTGCTTTTCATCACGCACGATCGCGCGTTTCTCGATCGCGTGGCGACGCGCATCGTCGAGCTGGATCGCGGGCGTCTGCTGTCTTATCCGGGCAATTTCAGCGCGTATCAGACGAGGAAGGCGCAGCAACTCGAGGTCGAAAAAGTCGAGCAGGAAAAATTCGACAAGTTGCTCGCGCAAGAAGAAGTGTGGATTCGCAAGGGCGTCGAGGCGCGGCGCACGCGCAGCGTCGGGCGCATCGCGCGGCTCGTGGAAATGCGCAATGAGCGCGCCGAGCGCCGCAATGTGCAGGGCAACGTGAAGCTCGATGTCGGCCAGGGCGAGAAGTCCGGCAAGATCGTCGCGGAACTGACTGACGTGACGAAACGCTACGGCGAGCGCACGATCGTCGACCGCTTCACGGCCACCGTGATGCGCGGCGACAAGATCGGTCTCGTCGGCCCGAACGGCGCCGGCAAGACGACACTGCTGAAGCTCATGCTCGGCGAGTTGCAGCCCGACGAAGGCCGCGTGCGCATCGGCACCAACATTCAGGTCGCGTACTTCGATCAGATGCGCGCGCAACTCGACCTCGACAAATCGCTCGCCGACACCATCAGCCCCGGCAGCGAATGGGTGGAAGTGAACGGCGTGAAGAAGCACGTGATGAGTTATCTCGGCGACTTCCTGTTCGCGCCGGAGCGCGCGCGTTCGCCGGTGCGCTCGCTTTCGGGCGGCGAGCGCAATCGCCTGTTGCTCGCGCGACTGTTCGCGCGGCCCGCGAACGTGCTCGTGCTCGACGAACCGACCAACGACCTCGACATTCCCACGCTCGAACTGCTCGAAGAACTGCTCGCGGATTACGACGGCACCGTGTTGCTCGTGAGCCACGACCGCGCGTTTCTCGACAACGTCGTGACCTCGGTGTTCGCCGCGGAGGGCGGCGGCCTGTGGCGCGAGTATGTCGGCGGCTTCTCCGACTGGCAGATTCAGCGCGAACGTTCGGCGCGTATCGCGGAAGAAGCGGCGCGTCAGACGGCCAAGGAAGCGCCGAAGGACGACACGCCGAAGGAAAGCGCGGCAGGCCGCAACGCGCAGCGCACGGTCAAGCTGTCGTTCAAGGAACAGCGCGAGCTCGAAGCACTGCCGGCGCGCGTCGCCGAGCTGGAGGATGAGCAGAAGGCGATCGGTGCGCAGCTCGAAGACGGCTCGATCTTCGCCAGGGATGCGAAGGAAGGCGCGCGGCTGTCGGAGCGCCACGCGGCGATCGAAGAGGAATTGCTCGTCGCGCTCGAGCGCTGGGAAGAGCTGGAAGCAAAGCGCAAGTAGGCGCTTCGGCGGCCGCGCATGACACGCGTTTTATCGGTCCGAGGTGGGCGCGGCGGGCGAAAACCGCTATTCTCCTAGCGCGGCTCGGATCGGCGGGCGGTTTTCCGCCTCCCGCACCGGCATCCGGCCAGGCATTTTCATCTAGCATTCGCCGGCACATCGGGCGTCACGTTGTGGCATTTCCCGCGAGAACGCTCGAGAGCCGGATCAACGTTCAACTATGTCCACGAAAAAATCCAGCGCAATGGCGACAGGTACTGAACGCGGCAAGCGCCTCGTCATGAACGCCAAGGCAGCCGGCTACAGCGAAGCATCGATCAAGGTGCTCAAGGGGCTGGAGCCGGTCAAGCAGCGGCCCGGCATGTACACGCGCACCGAGAATCCGCTGCACATCATTCAGGAAGTGATCGACAACGCCTCCGACGAAGCGCTCGGCGGTTACGGCAAGCAGATCATCGTCACGCTGCACAACGATAATTCCGTCTCCGTCGAGGACGATGGCCGCGGCATTCCCTTCGGCCTGCATCCGGAAGAAGGCGTGCCGGTCGTCGAGATCGTGTTCACGCGGCTGCATGCGGGCGGCAAATTCGACAAGGCCGCGGGCGGCGCCTACACCTTCTCGGGCGGTCTGCACGGCGTCGGCGTTTCGGTGACGAACGCGCTCGCGACGCGCCTCGAAGTGACGGTCTGGCGCGACAACAAGGTCGCGCAACTCGCGTTTTCCAACGGCGACGTCATCGAAGAACTCACGACGCGCCCAGCGGAGCGCGGCGCCAAGAAAAGCGGCACACGCGTGCGTGCCTGGCCGAACCCGAAGTACTTCGATTCCGCCAATCTGCCGCTCGGCGAATTGCAGCGTCTCTTGCGCTCGAAGGCCGTGCTGCTGCCGGGCGTCGAAGTGGTGCTGGTCGTCGAGAAGACGGGCGAGCGTCAGACGTGGAAATATGAAGATGGTCTGCGCGGCTATCTGCTCGAAGGCATGGGCGGCAGCGAACTGCTGATTCCGTTGTTCGAAGGCGAGCGCTATGCGGAAAGCTCGCGCAACACCGAGGAAACCTTCGCGGAAGGCGAGGGCGCGTCGTGGGTCGTCGCGTGGAGCGAGGAAGGGCCGCTCTTGCGCGAATCGTATGTGAACCTGATTCCGACGCCGGCGGGCGGCACGCATGAATCCGGCCTGCGCGATGGCCTTTTTCAGGCGGTGAAGAATTTCGTCGAGATTCATAACCTGCAGCCCAAAGGCGTGAAGCTGCTCGCGGAAGACGTGTTCGCGCGCGTGTCGTTCGTGCTGTCGGCGAAGGTGCTCGATCCGCAATTCCAAGGGCAGATCAAGGAGCGTCTCAATAGCCGCGATGCGGTGAAGCTCGTGTCGTCGTTCTCGCGGCCTGCGCTCGAGCTATGGCTGAACCAGCACGTCGAGTACGGGAAGAAGCTCGCGGAGCTCGTGATCCGTCAGGCGCAGGCCCGCACGCGCGCCGGCCAGAAGATCGAGAAGAAGAAGAGCTCGGGCGTCGCCGTGTTGCCGGGCAAGCTCACGGATTGCGAATCGACGGATATCGCGCGCAACGAGCTTTTTCTCGTCGAGGGCGATTCGGCGGGCGGGTCCGCGAAAATGGGCCGCGACAAGGAGTTTCAGGCGATTCTCCCGCTGCGCGGCAAGGTGCTGAACACGTGGGAAACGGAACGCGACCGTCTTTTCGCGAACAACGAAGTGCATGACATCGCCGTCGCGATCGGTGTCGATCCGCATGGCCCCGACGACCAGATCGATCTGTCGAATCTGCGCTACGGCAAGATCTGCATCCTCTCGGACGCGGACGTCGACGGCGCGCACATTCAGGTGCTGCTGCTCACGCTCTTCTTCAAGCACTTCCCGCAACTCATCGAACGCGGCCATGTGTGTGTCGCGCGTCCGCCGCTCTTTCGCGTCGATGCGCCCGCGCGCGGCAAGAAGCCTGCGCAGAAACTCTATGCGCTCGACGAGGGCGAGCTCGAAGCCATCCTCGACAAACTGCGCAAGGACGGCGTGCGGGACACGGCGTGGACCATCAGCCGCTTCAAGGGCCTCGGCGAAATGAGCGCAGAGCAGCTCTGGGACACGACGATGAACCCGGACACGCGCCGCCTGCTGCCGGTCGGCCTCGGCGATCTCGGCTTCGACCTCACCGTCTCGCGCATGACGATGCTGATGGGCAAGGGCGAAGCGGCCTCGCGCCGAAGCTGGCTCGAAGAGAAGGGCAACGAAGTCGAAGCGGACATTTGAGCTCGACTTGAGCAACGCATAACGGATATCGATATTCGATGGGAATCACAGACGATCTCTTCGCCGAACAGACCGCACCGGACGGCGAACAACTGACGCTCGGCGATTACGCCGAGCGCGCCTATCTCGACTACGCGGTGAGCGTGGTGAAGGGCCGCGCGCTGCCCGATGTCTGCGACGGACAAAAGCCCGTGCAGCGCCGCATTCTTTACGCGATGAGCGAGATGGGCCTCGCGTCCAACGCGAAGCCGGTGAAGTCGGCGCGCGTGGTGGGCGACGTGCTGGGCAAGTATCACCCGCACGGCGACCAATCCGCGTACGACGCGCTCGTGCGCCTCGCGCAGGACTTCTCGATGCGCTATCCGCTCATCGACGGGCAGGGCAACTTCGGCTCGCGCGACGGCGACGGCGCGGCGGCCATGCGCTACACGGAAGCGCGCCTGACGCCGATCGCGCGCCTGCTCCTCGATGAAATCGATCAGGGCACGGTCGATTTCATGCCGAACTACGACGGCTCGTTCGAAGAGCCGAAGCTCTTGCCTGCGCGCTTGCCGTTCCTGTTGCTGAACGGCGCATCGGGCATCGCGGTGGGGCTCGCGACGGAAATCCCGTCGCACAATCTGCGCGAAGTGGCGCAGACCGCCGTCGCGATGATCCGTGACCCGAAGATCGGCCACGCGGGTCTGATGGAGAAATTGCCCGGACCCGATTTCCCCGGCGGCGGGCAGATCATCTCGTCGCCCGCGGAAATCTCGACGGCGTACGAGACCGGTCGCGGCAGCCTGAAGGTGCGCGCGCGCTGGAAGATCGAAGACATGGCGCGCGGCCAGTGGCAGGTCGTCATCACGGAATTGCCGCCGGGCGTGTCGAGCCAGAAGGTGCTCGAGGAAATCGAGGAACTCACCAACCCGAAGATCAAGCTCGGCAAGAAGACGCTCACGCCCGAGCAGGTCCAGACCAAGCAGTCGATGCTAGCCCTGCTCGACGCCGTGCGCGACGAGTCCGGCAAGGACGCGCCGGTTCGTCTAGTGTTCGAGCCCAAGTCGAGCCGCATCGATCAGACGGAGTTCGTCAACTCGCTGCTCGCGCATACGAGCCTCGAATCGAACGCGACGATCAACCTCGTGATGATCGGCGCGGACGGCAGACCGCGGCAGAAGGGCATCGTCGAGATCCTGCACGAGTGGATCGGATTTCGCTTCGTGACGGTGACGCGGCGCACGCAGCATCGCCTCGGCAAGGTCAACGACCGCATCCATATTCTCGAAGGGCGGATGATCGTCTTCCTGAATATCGATGAAGTCATTCGCATCATCCGGGAATCGGAGGAGCCGAAGCAGGCGCTTATCGCGCGCTTCAATCTCTCGGACCGCCAGGCCGAAGACATCCTCGAAATTCGTCTGCGTCAGTTGGCGCGGCTGGAAGCGATCAAGATCGAACAGGAGCTGTCCGACTTGCGCGACGAAAAGACCAAGCTCGAAGAGCTGCTCAACAGCGATGCCGCGATGAAGCGCGTGCTCATCAAGGAAATCGAAGCCGACGCGAAGCAATTCGGCGACGATCGCCGCACGCTCATCCAGCAGGAAAAGCGTGCGACGTTCGAGGCGCGCGTCGTCGACGAGCCGGTGACGGTCGTCGTCTCGCAGAAGGGCTGGGTGCGCGCGCTGAAGGGCCACGGACTCGATCCGGCGGGATTCACGTTCAAGCAGGGCGACGGACTCTATGCGGCATTCCAGGCGCGCACGCCGGATTCGCTGGTCGCGTGGGGCAGCAAGGGGCGCGTGTATTCGGTGCCGGTCTCGGCGTTGCCGGGCGGGCGCGGTGACGGCGTGCCCGTGACGTCGCTGATCGAGCTCGAGTCGGGCACGCATCTGCTGCACTATTTCGCGGCGAATGCGGAGCAGCAGTTGTTGCTGGCGTCGAGCAATGGCTTCGGCTTCGTTGCAAAGCTCGGCGACATGGTGAGCCGTCAGAAAGCTGGCAAGGCGTTCATGACGATCGACGACGGTGCGGCTCCGCTCGCGCCGATGCCTGTCATCCCCGGGGCGACGCTTGTCGGGTGTCTGTCGAGTGCGGGCAAGCTGCTCGTCTTCGGCATGGACGAGATGAAGACGCTGTCGGGCGGCGGTCGCGGCGTCATCCTGATGGGCCTCGACGCGAAGGAAACGCTGCGCCAGGCGCTCGCGTTCGATGCGCGCGGCGTGATGATGATCGGCACCGGGCGCGGCGGCAAGCCGAAGGACGAGAAGCTCAGCGGGTCGCAATTGCAACTGCATCTCGGCAAGCGCGCGAGGAAGGGGCGCGCGCCGGATTCGTCGTTGAAGGTGACGGAGTTGAGGCCGGTGTTCGAGGGATAAAAGTCCCGGTCGGGCGTCCCTCCAGTTTGTTTGCTGCGTACCTTGAAAGCCCGCTTCGTGCGGGCTTTCTCGCATCCGCCGATCGGTCCGCCGCGGCGCTCGACGAACGCGGGACGAGTGGAGGTTGTTTTCGCCGCATGACCATCTTTGATTTCGCGAATTCAGGTTTGCAAACGTTCCGATGACGGTAGCGAGCATCATCGGAATGATCGCGCGTCGCATCATTAATATCCGAACGCGGGAACTCGCTGCGCGGCTCGCATTCTTAGTGTTCTGGGTTTGACCGGCCAGTCTCGCCATGTAGCAGCAATATTCAATCTTCAGCGAGAGTCGGCTGGTGTGCGCCTCGGCTTTTACACCGCAACCCGTCCATCACGTTTTGAACTGCATCCGGAATCCCCAATGAACAAAGCCATCGAAGCGGCGCTCTTTCTGCATTTACTCGGCGTAGCCGTTTGGATAGGCGGCATGGTCTTCGCCCACTTCTGCCTGCGCCCCGCGCTCGGTGATCTCACGCCGCAAATGCGTCTGCCGCTTTGGGAGTCGGTCTTCGCACGTTTTTTCAACTGGGTCGGCGCCTCGGTGCTCGTGATCCTGCTCACCGGCGGCTTCCTGCTCATGGAATTCGGCGGCGGTCACGCGGTGTGGCCATTGCATGCGATGGCCGGCCTCGGCATCGTGATGATGCTGATCTTCGGTCATATCCGCTTCGGGGTGTTCCCGCGCATCCGGCGGGCGGTGCAGGCGCAGAACTGGCCCGATGGCGCCCGCGCCGTCGCCACGGTGCGGCGGCTCGTCGTGATCAATCTGGTGCTGGGTGTGGTGACGATTGGAACGGCCGTTCTCTCGCGCGGGTTCTGAGTCAGCCGCCGCGCGCATCCGTCAGCGCGGTGCTCGACTCCTGGCCCGCATCCATGCGCGAGCGCGGCGACTGTCCACGCGGCCATCCGCACACGCCGAAGCGATCGAGCAGCGCCTGCACGCCATCCGCCGGCACCGGGCGTGAGAACAGGAAGCCTTGCGCTTCCACCGGCCCGAGCGCCGCAAGCCACGTGATCTGCTCTTCCCGTTCGGTTCCTTCGACGACCACCGTGAGCCCCAGCGAGCGCGCCAGGTTGATGATCGCCGACACCATGACGCACACGCTGCGGTCTTCGGGAATCGCCTGGACGAACGAGCGATCCACCTTGAGCGTATCGACCGAAAAGCGATTCAGATACGACAACGACGAATAGCCGGTGCCGAAGTCATCGAGCGCGATGCGCACGCCCAGCCGCTTCAACGCGACAATCTTCTCCTGCACGAGCTCCGGGTACTCGACCATCACCGTTTCGGTGATTTCGAGTTCGAGCTTGTCGGGCGGAATACCGCTCGACTCGATCGCGCGCGCGACCGTCTCCAGCAAGTCGCCGCGCCAGAACTGCACGGCCGAGATGTTCACGGCGAGCGACAGTCCGTTATAACCATCGCGCTGCCACTGCGCGAGCTGCATGCACGCGGTGTAGATCACGAAATCGCCGACTGCGACGATCAGCCCGGTCGATTCAGCCACCGGAATGAACTCGTTCGCAGGAATGAGTCCGTGCTGCGGATGATTCCAGCGCACGAGCGCCTCGAAGCCGGTAATGCACCGGCGCGTGAGATCGATCTTCGGCTGATAGACGAGGAAGAGTTGCTGCTCGGTCAGGGCGACGCGCAGTTGCTGCTCCCACTTCATCAGATGATCCGCGCGATGCGACAGTTGCGGCGAATAGAATTGATAGCAGTTCCGGCCCGCGTCCTTCGCGCTGTACATCGCGAGATCCGCCTTCTTCAGCAGATCGATCTCGCTTTCGTTCGGCACCGAAAAGAGCGCAATGCCGATGCTCGCATGCAGCACGAACGCGCTGCCGCGCACGTCGAACGGCGTGGCGAACATCGTCGAGATATCGTTCGCGAGCGTGACGGCGCGCTGTTCGACGTCATCGCCCTTCACGACGACCACGAACTCGTCGCCGCCGATGCGCGAGAGCGCGCCGCTTTGACCGACCGTCTCCGCAAGCCGCGACGCGGTCATCTGCAGAACGATATCGCCTGCATTGTGGCCGAGCGTGTCGTTGACAGTCTTGAAGTTGTCGAGGTCGATGAAGAGCAGCGCGAGCCGGCCGATGTTCTCCGGTTGCGCCACTTCCCGCCTGAGCGCGCGCAGCGTCGAGTAGCGGTTGCGCAGGCCCGTCAGCAGATCGAATTCGACGAGATGCGTCATCTCGCGCTCGCGTCCGAGCAGCTTGCCGATGAGGCCCGTCGCCACCGCGAAGAAGCCGAGCATCGCGAGCGAAATGAAGCTCGCCATCAGCAGATAGACATTGCGCGTGTGGTTGTAGTCGATCATCTCCTCGCGCTCGGAGAGACCGACGAGCACGCCGAGCGGATAGCCGTCGATATGCCGGTACGACACGATGCGCTTCACCTGATCGATCGGATCGACGTAGATGCCGGATGCGTGGTCCGTCGTCGGATAGACGCCGCTCGCGCTGAAGGCGGCGTGCGTGCGGTCGGCCGGGCCGTTGTGCGCGTTGCTTTTCGTGGCGGAGCTGGCCGCCGCGCTCTCGGCGAGACTGCCGCCCGTGCTGCGCGCGAGCACCGAGCCGTTATCCGATACGACGGCGATCACGCCTTCGCGACCGATCGACGCGACATTGTAGAAATCGCTCGTGAAATAGGCCGGATCCTCAGATACGACCACGACGCCCGCGAACGAGCCGTCCGGATGATTGAGCCGCCGCGTGATCTGCAACGTCCACAGGCCCGACACGCGGCCGCGCACCGGGCGGCTGATGTACAGCAGGTCGTCGTTCGAATGGGCGTGGACCTTGTAGTGCTCGCGATCGGACAGGTCGATCGGCTTCGGATGAGGATCGGACGTATTGGCGATGAGCGTGCCGTATTCGTCGATCAGCGAGACCTGCACGAGCGTGTCGCTCTGCACGACGCCTTTCTCGACCGTGGCGATCAGATCGAAGTTGTCGGGCGACTTCTCGTACTCGTATTTGACGAAGCGGGTGATCTGGTCGACCTGATGGATCGCCTTGATGGTGTGCTGCTCGAGCGCCGACGAGAGGATGGCGGCGGAGGCCATCGATTCGTGTGTCGTCGCTTCGCGCTCGACGGAGAGCCGGGCGAATATCACCGCCCACAGCAGCACCAGCACGAAGGTGCCGAGCACGGGAATCGCGAGGAGCGCGCGCCGACGCCGCGCCGACGGCGCGCCGAAGAGGGTGTCGGAAAAAGCGTGAGAGCGCGTGCGCTTCATGGGGCGTCCGTCGGCGCTTTATTTCGTAGCGCGTGGCGTGCTGCGAACTGCGCGAGATGGATGAAGCGATGCATGTTTTGAGGCGTTCGGCCGAAACGAGTGACTATACCGTGCGCGGCGCGCGGCGGATGATCGGCGGCTTGTTTCTCCGAGACCCGATCCACGTCCGTATTCACGCAAGGAGGTAGCGCAACGGCCGTTCGGCGAGCGGTTCTTCGCAGCGGCGCCCGAAGCCCGACATGAGCGAGACGGCGAGCCTTCGGTGTCGTCAAGAGCATACGTTTGCGCTGCGGCGCAAGCGGTTCACACTCGCGACGCCCGTCTTTCGCCGATGTGGAAACCGCGATTGCGTTCTGATCCCCGATTGTTCAGATATTAGCGAAGCCTCGAAGATTAAGAAAGGGGCGCCGCTTGGGGGTATACGCGCGCCTCCCGGCAGCGCGTAGGTCATTGTTTCAGATGCAGAATGTGCCGTCGATCACAGTTACCGAGCAGCCGCCGATCCAGATCGGTGCGCCGTCCTCCTGGTCGCTGTATGCGATGCTCACGCGGCCATCCCGCCCGAGCGCGGTGCCCTGTCGCACGGTGTATGACACGCCGGGCCGCTTTCCTTGTTGGGTCAGAAGCGTCGCGAGCGCCGCGTTCGCGCTGCCCGTCACCGGATCTTCGATGTTTTCCGCGCCCAGCAGAATCACGCGCAGTTCGAAGGTCGCGGGTCCATCGGCGTCGTGCGGCCCGTACACGGCGATGCCGTGCGTGCCCACTTCCGCGACGAGCGGCTGCAACGATTCACGCGCGCGGCCGTCCAGCGACAGCGCGAGACATTGCGCCGCGTCCTTCACGCGCACGACGAGCCACGGCGCGCCATTGTCGACCGCGGCGGGTGGCGCGCTGAAATCGATTACCGCGGGCGAGAGCGCATCGGCGAGGCGCTCGTTCTGAGCGGCGCTGAGCGGCGCGATGGTCGCGGGGGGTGCAGCGAACGCCCACTCGCCGTTGTCGCGCTCGGCGAGCATGACGAGCCCGACGCCGCATTCCTGCACGAGCCTGCCGGGTGTCTTCGGCGTGTAGCCGCTGTCGATGAGCGCGTGCGCGCTGCCGAGCGTCGGATGCCCGGCGAAGGGCAGTTCGACCGCCGTCGTGAAAATGCGCACGCGATAGTCGGCGCGCGGATCGGTCGGCGGCATCAAAAACGCCGTCTCGGACAGATTGGTCCAGCGCGCGATTTCCTGCATGCGTTGCGCAGAAAGGCCTTCGGCGTCGAAGATCACGGCGAGCGGATTGCCCTTGAAGGGAACCGGCGAGAAGACGTCGACCTGCTTGAACTGGACGGTGCGTGAGGACATGAATGTTGTCGGTTCGGTCGGTTCATAGAAAAACCCGACGGCCTGAGCGCGTCGGGTTTCGCTAACGGGCGACGGGAGACGCCTTTATGCGACTTCCGCGATCAACTCGATCTCGACGCACGCGCCGAGCGGAATCTGCGCCACGCCGAACGCCGAGCGCGCATGCTTGCCCGCATCGCCGAAGACTTCTGCAATGAGTTCCGACGCGCCGTTCGTGACGATGTGCTGCTCGGTGAAGTCGAACGTCGAATTCACGAGGCTCATCACCTTGACGATGCGCTTCACCTTGTTCAGATCGCCGACGTGCGCGTGCAGGGTCGCGATCAGGTCGATGGCGACGCTGCGCGCCGCGGCCTTGCCTTCTTCTGTCGTGATGTTGTCGCCGAGCTTGCCGACATGCACCTTGCCGTCCTTCTTCGCGATGTGCCCGGAGAGATACACGGTGTTGCCGCTCTGCGCGCTCATCACATAGGCGGCGGCGGGTGCGCCCGCCGCGGGCAGTTCGATGCCGAGTTCCTTCAGCTTGTCGTACACGTTGGATGCCATCGGTTGCTCCTTGTAACTGGAAACTGGATGAAAAGGGCGCGGTCGCGCCCGGAGAGTCAGACGCTCGCGCGAATCAGCGCGCCGAGCCTTGCCACGCCTTCGTCGATCGTCGCGGGGGGAACCGTCACGAACGAGAGACGCAGCGTATTGTGCTGGGCCTCGTTCGCGAAGAACGGGCCGCCCGGCACGAAGGCCACATTCTGCGCGATCGCCTGCTCGAGCAGCTTCATCGAGTCGATATGCTGCGGCAACTTCACCCACACGAACATGCCGCCTTCCGGCCGGTTCCATTCGACGCCGGCGGGCATGTGGCATTCCAGCGCGCGGAGCATCGCCTCGCACTGGTCGCGATAGAGCGCGCGGATGGTCGGCACGTGCTGATCGAGGAAGCCGTCCTTGACCACTTCGTAGACGATGCGCTGCGTGAGGCTCGGCGTGTGCAGATCGGTCGCCTGCTTCGCCTGCACCAGTTTGAAGTGCAATTCCTCGGGCGCGATGATGTAGCCCACGCGCAGGCCCGGCGCCAGCACTTTCGAGAACGAGCCGAGATGCACGACATGCTCGGGCGCCATCGAGAGGAGCGTCGGCAGCGGGGCGCCGGCGTAGTCGAGCGCGCCGTAGGGATCATCCTCGATCACCGGGAACGACGCACGCTGCGCGAACGCGGCGAGCGCGCGGCGGCGCTCGAGCGGCAGGCGGCGGCCCGTCGGGTTCTGGAAGTTCGGCTGCGCGTAGAGCAGGCGCGCGTTGGCGGTGAGCGCGGCGTCGAGTGCTTCGGGGATCAGGCCGGATTCGTCGGTCGGCACCTGCACGTAATGCGGCTCGAAGAGCGAAAACGACTGCAGCGCGCCGAGATACGTCGGCGTTTCGACGAGCACGCGGCTGCCCGGATCGACGAGCGTCTTGCCGAGCAGATCGAGCGCTTGCTGCGAGCCGGTCGTGATGAGCACCTGCGTCGGGCGGACATGCGCGCCGTTCACCGAATAGCGCGCCGCGACCCATTCGCGCAACGGCATGTAGCCTTCGGTCGCGCTGTACTGGAGCGCGGCGGCGGGCTGATCGCGCAGGATGCGTTCCGAGGCGTGGCGCATTTCCTCGACGGGAAACGTCGCGGGCGAGGGCAGGCCGCCCGCGAATGAAATGACTTCCGGCCGCTCCGTGACCTTCAGGATTTCGCGAATCGCCGAACTGGTGAGCTTGCGTGCGCGTTCGGAGAGTTGCCACGGCGTGGCGCGGAGATCGGCTTGGTTCATGAAGGGCCTCGACTGTCTCGGGAATAATGTCTCTCGCGGCGTGGGCCGCGAATCGTTGAATCTGGGCTTAAGAACGGCAATCCGCAATTATCGCGCGAGTGCGTCATCTTGCGTGCGTCGTGCCCGCCGCGACGACCGCCGCTTGCGGCGCGGGACGCACGGCTGTCCTGCGGCCGAGCACGACGGTCACGATGACGGCGGCCGCATACAGCCAGGTCGACGTGCTCACGTGCTCGCCGAAGAAGAGCGCGGAAAACGCCATCGTGAAGAAGATCTGCAGCAGTTGCACTTGCCCGACGCGCGCGATGCCGCCCATCGCGAGTCCTGCGTACCACGCGAAGAAGCCGATGAATTGCGAGAACAGCGTGACATAGCCGAACGCGAGCCACGTCTTGAGCGCGAGCGGTTCGGGATGCGCCGCATGGCTTCCGAACAACTGCGCCCACGCGAGCCAGCCGACCGGCAGCAACAGGAACGGTGCGCAGAGCACGAGCGCCCAGCAGATCACCTGCCAGCCGCCCATCTGACGCGCGAGCCGCGCACCTTCCGCGTAACCGAGCGCGCCGATGCCGACCGCGACGAGCATCAGCAGATCGCCGACCTGCAGGCCGCCCCCGCCCGCCTGCAACGCGAACGCGACGACGATCGCGCTGCCCGCCACCGCGCTCACCCAGAACGCCTTCGACGGCCGCTCGTGCGAGAGCCACGCGGCATAGATGGCGACGCACAGCGGTTGCAGGCCGTTCACGACCGCGCCGTGCGACGCGGGCACGGTCTTCATGGCCCATGCCGAAAAAACCGGAAACGCGATGATCACGCCGAGCGCGACCACGGCGAGGCTCTTGACCTGCGGCCAGGACGGCAGCTTTTCCCGCCGCCACACGAGCAGCGCGGCGGCCGGAATCGCCGCGACGAGCGCGCGCCCAAGCCCGTTCAGCAGCGGATGCACCTCCGCGACGACGATGCGTGTCATCGGCAGCGTCAGGCTGAAAATGACGACGCCGATCAGGCCGAGCAGCATGCCTTCGGTTTCGCGGGTTTTCATCGTGCGGTGTCTCCTCGTTTGTCCGATGCGCGTTCAGTCGAGTTGCGGTGGTGCTTCCGGTTCGTCCGGCGTATCTGTCTTCCTTGCGCGCCGGCGCTTCGACGCCTGCCGCGCGGCTTCCTCGCGCGCCTGCGCCTGTTCCGCCGATTCACCCAGCGTGAGCGTCGATCCGTCCGGCAGATCGAACTGCGCAACGAGCGCCGGCGCGCCCGTCGTCGGCTCGACGTGCATCAAATGCGCCGCGCCGAGCCACGCGAGCTGCTCCGACACCGCTTGCGCCTGTGGATGGAAGCCCGTCAGCGTTCGCAGCGCGATGCCCGTTTCAGCAAGTGCGTCGCTCGGATGGCGCGGCGTGTCCCACTGGATCAGCGACGGCAGCACGCCGTCCCCCGCGCCGTGCCACGCCGGAAACGCGCCGTCGTCGGGCACCGTCAGGCCCCACGTATTGCCGGCGCGCGACATGGCCGCGACGGGCGGGATGCGCCCGGGATACTGCTCACGCCAGCGCACCAGCGACTTCGGACGATCGACGCGCGCGACCCAGTGCACGAGTTGCGGGCCGTGGTCCGCGAGACGACGCTGCATCGCGGGGTCGTCAAGCGCGAAAAGGCGTGGCCTTGGCGATTCGACGCTCGCCGCCGCCGATGGATCGATCGCGATCACTTCGAGATACGCGCCGCCCCACAGATTCAGCAGCCGGTTGTGCGTGCGCATCAGCGGGTGCGCGCCGCCGGCCGCCGTCTCGACGCCGAATGTGGCGGTGACGAACTGCGCGCCTTCTTCCAGCGTGCGTGCGGCGATCACCAGGTGATCGAGTTTGAGTCGATGATCGGTCATGACGGGCAGTGCGATGAACAGGGGCCGACAGCATAACGCTTTACTTCTCGCGCGCCGGACCGCCGAAAGCAAAATGTAGCCGCTATCACCGTAACAGTAACGGTACAATCGGCCCAAGACTATTCGGTACAGTTCTTTCCCGGCTCACAGCCGCGCTTGCCGTTCAACGGAGGCTCGCATGTCCGTTCCGCTCGACCAGATTCCCGCCCCGCACGACGCCGCGCAACTCACGCTCGTCGACCAGCTGGTGCAATGGGGCCGCCGCCGCATTGACGAGCGCGTGTTCCGGCCCGGCATGCGCATGCCGTCGATCCGCAAGCTCGCGCTCGACAAGGGCGTGTCGCGTTTCACGGTCGTCGAGGCCTACGAGCGGCTCGTCGCCCACGGCTATCTCGACTCGCGGCGGGGGTCGGGCTTCTACGTGCGAGAGCGCGTCGCGCCCACGCTCGTCGCGAAAGGCGAGGCGCCGGCCGCCGCGGCGGAGCGCGAGCCGGTGCAAAACACCATCGACGTGGTCTGGCTGCTGCGCAACATGCTGCACACGTCGAGCCCGGAGAAAGGGCCGGGCCTCGGCTATTTGCCGGGACGCTGGCTCGATGGCGAACTGATCACCAACGCGCTTCGCTCGCTCTCGCGCCAGAGCGGCGCGCAGATGCTCGGCTTCGGCACGCCGCAAGGTTTTCTGCCGCTGCGCCAGCAGTTGCAGACGCGGCTCGAAGAGCTGGAGATCGGCGCATCGGCGGCGCGGCAGATCGTGCTCGTGTCGGGGATCACGCAGGCGATCGACCTCATCTCGCGTCTGTATGTGAAGCCCGGCGACGCGGTGATCGTCGGCGATCCGGCGTGGTTCCAGATGTTCGGGCGCTTCGCGTCGCAGGGCGCGCGGCTCGTCGGCATGCCGTACACGCCCGAGGGCCCCGATCTCGACGCGCTGGAAACGCTCGTCGCGACCTGGCGGCCGAAGATGCTGATCATCAATTCCGTTTTGCAGAATCCGACCGGCACGTCGCTCACGGCGGCGCAGGCGTTCCGGATTCTTCAGCTCGCGCAGGAATACGATTTCATCGTCGTCGAGGACGATGTATACGGCGATCTGTGCCCGGCGGGTTTTCCCGCGACGCGCCTCGCATCCCTCGATCAGCTGAAACGCGTGATCTTCCTCGGCAGTTTCTCGAAGACGCTCGCGGCCAATCTGCGCGTCGGCTATATCGCGGCGGCGCCCGAGGTGGCGAAGGCGCTCGCCGATCAGAAGATGCTCGTCGGCATGACGAGCCCGGAAATCAACGAACGCGTGGTCTACAAGGTGCTGACCGAAGGGCACTACCGGCGCCACGTCGAACGGCTGCGCGCGCGGCTCGACGGCGTGCGCGACAAGACCGCGCGCATGCTGGAAAAGACCGGTTTGAAGCTCTTTGCGACGCCCGCGGCGGGCATGTTCCTGTGGGCGGACGCGGGTGTCGATTCCGATGGCCTGGCGGCGGCGGGTCACGAAGCGGGCTTTCTGCTGACGCCCGGCAGCCTGTTCTCGCCCCACCAGTCGCCGACGACGTGGATGCGCTTCAACATCGCCAATTGCGGCGACCCGGCGCTGCCCGGTCTCTTGTCGAGCTGTCTGGAGAAGGCCGCGCGACGCAGCGCCTAGCGGCCGCGTCCGGGCAGATTGCGGCGCTCTGCGGGCGCGCGGATGAAGTCCGCGAGCACGGTTTCATAGAGCGCGAGCGCGCCGGGTATATGCCGGTAGCGATGCTCGTATAACCGGTTTTGCCCGTCGCAGAACTTCAGCGCGAAATAATCCGCGAGCAGGTTGCCTTGCGCTTCCATGTTGTAATCGCAGAGTCGCTTGCCGTCGGCGAGCGTGTACGCATACGTCAAGCCGATGCGGATCGCGCCGCGCAGCCGCACCGGATAACCGAGCTGAAACTGCCAGACGTGCGTCATCTCGTGAATGAACCACATGCGATCCGAGAGGTCGCAGGCGGAGAAGTCGTCCTGAAAACAGCCGCGCGGGAAATAGAGGTTGCCGTTGGGCGCCATCGCCGTGCGGTGCGGTTGCAGGCCGAACGGAAGATAGCCGCATGCGTAGACCTTGACCGTCGCGTAGTCGATCGCATCGCCGAACACTACCCGCGCCATCTGCGCCTCGTGGCGTGAAAGAGGCCGGGCGTGGCGGTCGTGACGGCGCAGGAAGGACATCGCGGTGACGGAGTGATCGGTCGTTCGGGAAACGCATCTTATCCGGACTCGCCGCTCTTGAAAAATGCCGGGCCGCCCTTATATCCGGCGAATTGACCGCGCGGCGAGTGCGCGCGGCCGACTTCATCGCACTAACGAAATCAACACAGAGGACCCGACCATGGCGCAAGAAACCATGAGCTTTCAGGCAGAAGTAAAGCAGCTTCTGCACCTGATGATCCATTCGCTCTACAGCAACAAGGAAATTTTCCTGCGCGAGCTGATTTCCAACGCATCCGATGCTGCCGACAAGCTGCGCTTCGAAGCCATCGAGAACAGCGCGCTCTACGAAAACGATCCGGACCTGCGCATCCGCGTGTCGTTCGACAAGGCCGCGCGCACCATCACCATCGATGACAACGGCATCGGCATGAGCCGCGAGGAAGCGATTTCCCATCTCGGCACGATCGCGCGCTCGGGCACCAAGGAGTTCTTTTCGAAGCTCTCCGGCGACCAGCAGAAGGACGCGGCGCTCATCGGCCAGTTCGGCGTCGGCTTCTATTCGGGCTTCATCGTCGCGGACAATATCACCGTCGAGACGCGCCGCGCCGGCTTGCCGGCGAACGAGGGCGTGCGCTGGACGAGCGCGGGCGAAGGCGATTTCGAAGTCGAGGACATCGAGCGCGCGCAACGCGGCACGACCATCACGCTGCATCTGCGCGCCGACGAGGACGAGTTGCTGTCGTCGCACCGGCTCAAGTCGATCATCCAGAAGTACTCGGATCACGTCGCGCTGCCCATTCTGATGAAGAAGGAAGAGTGGGATGCCGAGAAAGGCGAGATGGTCACGAAGGACGAGGACGAGACGGTCAACCAGGCGAGCGCGCTCTGGACGCGTCCGAAGAACGACATCAGCGACGATCAGTACAAGCAGTTCTATCAGCACATCTCGCACGATCACGACGATCCGCTCGCGTGGACGCACAACCGCGTCGAAGGCCGCAGCGAGTACACGCAACTGCTGTACGTGCCCAAGCACGCGCCGTTCGATCTGTGGAACCGCGAGCATCGCGGCGGGCTGAAGCTCTACGTGAAGCGCGTGTTCATCATGGACGATGCCGAGCAACTGCTGCCCGCGTATCTGCGCTTTGTGAAGGGTGTGGTCGATTCGGCCGATCTGCCGCTCAACGTGTCGCGCGAAATCCTGCAGGAAAGCCGGGACGTGAAGGCGATTCGCGAAGGCGTGACCAAGCGCGTGCTGTCGATGCTCGAGGAGATCGCATCGTCCTCCGCCGAAGCGACCGAAGAAGCGGACAAGCAGAAGTACGCGACCTTCTGGAACGAGTTCGGGCAGGTGCTGAAGGAAGGCATCGGCGAGGATTTCAGCAATCGCGAGCGCATCGCGAAGCTGGTGCGATTCGCATCGACGCATAACGATAGCGACGCGCAGAACGTGTCGCTCGCCGATTACGTCGCGCGCATGAAGCCCGAGCAGACGAAGATCTACTACGTCACCGCCGATAGCTGGCAAGCCGCGAAGAACAGCCCGCATCTCGAAGTGTTCCGCAAGAAGGGCGTCGAGGTCCTACTGCTGACGGATCGCGTCGACGAGTGGATGCTGTCGTTCCTCAATGAGTTCGATGGCAAGCCGCTCGCGAGCGTGGCGCGCGGCGACCTCGATCTCGGCGCGCTCGACGACGAGGAAAAGCAGCAGCAGGAGAAGGTCGGCGAGGAAATGAAGCCGCTCGTCGAGAAGATGAAGGAAGCGCTCGAAGGCAAGGCGAAGGACGTGCGTCTCACGTTCCGCCTCACCGATTCGCCGAGTTGTCTCGTCGCCGATGAAGGCGACATGAGCGGCTACCTGCAGCGCATGCTCAAGGCAGCGGGGCAGAAAGCGCCGCAAGCGGAGCCCATTCTCGAAGTGAATCCCGAGCATCCGCTGGTGAAGGCGTTGAATGCGGACAGCGCCAATTTCGTCGACTGGTGCCATCTGCTCTTCGATCAGGCGTTGCTTGCAGAAGGCGGCGCGCTCGAGGATCCGGCGAGCTTCGTCAAGCGCACGAATGCGCTGCTGCTCGCGCGATAAGTTTGCTCGAACGCTGTCGATGACCGCGCCGCCGGGAAACCGGCGGCGCGTTTCTTATTTGGGCTTGCGTTCCTTGCTGGATTGCGCAAGAACTGAGGCAGCCAGCGCCTTGGTTTCTGCCGAGTACTTGTTGCTGTGAAGCACTTCGCTCGCCTTGTGTTCCATCGCGGCGCCCGTTTGCCTTTTGGTGTGTGACTGCGACAAGGCTGACGCGGCGAGGCTTTTCTTGATGGTCGATGCCTTCGGGTTATGCAGCGTCTCCGCCGCGAGGTGCGCAACTTTCTTCGATGTCTGTTTCTTGTTTTCCGACATTCGCTGTCCTCTCAATGATTTGTCAATGTTCGCTCGGGGCGCGCGGCCGGCCGTCACGCGCGCGTGAGCGGACACTGAGTTTCGTTCTGTCGGCACGTCGGCTCCATACGAATCGTCCGAAGCGGTGGACGATCCTATAATTGCCGGCATGCTCACGCCCAACGATCCCATCGATGCGCACTGGCGCATCATCCCGCTTTCATCGCTCACCGACGCACAAAAGGACTGGCTCACACGCGGCGGTTCGCTCACCGCGCATCTGCGCACGCTTGGCGCGGTGACGGTCGAAGTCACGCGCGAAGCCGTCGACATGCCCTGGCAGGATGAAGTGCGCGCGCTCGGGCTAACGCCGCGCACCCCGGTGTGGGTGCGCGAAGTCGCGCTGAAAGTCGATGGCGCGCCGTTCGTCGTCGCGCACAGCGTGGTGCCTCTATCGCACAGCACGGGCGTATGGCAATCGATGCGCCGCCTGCGCACGCGGCCACTCGCCGAACTGCTGTATAGCGATAGCAGCGTGTCGCGTTCGGCGCTGGCGAGCCGAAGAATCACCGCGCGGCATCCGCTTCATCGACTCGCATCGGCGCAATCGAATGAACGGGCGCATTCGCTCGTCGCGCGCCGTTCGGTGTTCAAACGTCACGACGCGCCGCTGATGGTCACCGAATGCATGCTCGATGCGCTCTGGAGCAAGCTCGCCACCATGCACGGCCCGCATAGGCGCGAACATGCCCGCTCCTATGATCACCTGAGCTCGCATGCGAAGCGCGTCGCGCACGGCGAGGCAAAATGAAGCTTGCAGGCTTTGCGCCCATCGGCGATGAAGGCACGCACACGCTCATCCTCGGCAGTTTTCCGGGCGTCGCATCGCTCGCGGCGACGCAGTACTACGCGCATCCGCGCAATCAATTCTGGCGGCTGGTCGGCGCAGCGATCGGCGAGGACTTGCACGCACTCGCCTATGACGATCGTATCGCGCGTCTCGTCGCGCACGGCATCGGTTTATGGGACGTGCTCGCCGCATGCGAGCGCGAAGGCAGCCTCGACGCGGCGATCCGCAACGCATCGCCCAATGATTTCGCGGTGTTTCACACGCGTTTTCCGGCGTTGCGCAAGGTGTGCTTCAACGGCAAGACCTCGGGCAAGTTCGCGCCCGTGCTGAGCGCCGCCGGCTACGCGACGCTCGTGCTGCCGTCGTCGAGCGCGGCCAATGCTATCCTCTCGTTCGATCAAAAATTGCGCATCTGGCGCGACATTCTCTCCACACAATGACGAATCTCATCAAACGTGCGTCGGCAGAAGCGCGCGCGTTCGGCCGTAAAAAAGACGACAACAAATCGAAGCGCAGGCGCGCCGACGACGATCGCGACGATCTCGCGAACGCGCCGCGCATCGAGGCGCCCCGCAAGCCGCGCTTCGCCCCCGTGACGTTCTCGGAAGAGGGCGGCGTGCGCTACCTGCACTTCGGCACCGAATGGGTGCAAGGCGCGATGCGCCTGAAGAAGCCGGATCACATCGAACTCGAATACGCGCAGCAGATGATGGCGTGGCTGCTCTTCGTCGGGACGCCCGAGCGCATCGTGCAACTCGGGCTCGGTGCCGCGGCGCTCACGAAGTTCTGCTATCGCTTTCTGAAGCCGGCGAACGTGGAAGCCGTCGAACTGAATCCCGCGGTCGTCATCGCCGCGCGCGCGATGTTCGAGCTGCCCTACGACGACGCGCGCCTCACCGTCACCGAACGCGACGCCTGGGAGTTCGTCAACGATCGCGGGAATCACGGCACGATCGGCGCGTTGCAGATCGATCTGTACGACGCCACCGCGCGCGGCCCCGTGCTCGACAGCGTCTCGTTCTATCGCGCTTGCCGCGCGTGTCTCACGCCGGAAGCGGGCGTCGTCACGATCAATCTGTTCGGCGATCATCCGAGCTTCGTGCGCAACATGCGTCATCTGAACGAGGCGTTCGATCATCGCGTGATCGCGCTGCCCGAAGTGCATGACGGCAATCGCGTCGCGATCGCGTTCGCCGGTCCCGCACTCGACGTTTCGTTCGACGCGCTCGACGCGCGCGCGAAGCTCATCGAGGCGCAGCTCGGCTTGCCCGCGCGCAAGTGGGTGAAGGGTCTCGCGCAAAGCGCAGGCGTCGCCACGAGCGGCTCATTCTCGATCTGATTGACGCAGCGCAAGCAGCGGGGGCCGGAACGAGGGTTTCGGCCTATTTACAAGAAGCTTTCAAATCAGCGGAATAGTCGGGAATCCCCCTGCTTGACCGTGTTTTAAGGGTCCATATACTCCCTCTGTTATTTCGGGGCGCTTTCAGCGGCGTGTCTACCCGACAACCGGCATCCCGCCGGGCTCGCAATAACGACGCGAAACAAAACAAGAGGAGACCGTTCATGGCTCACGAAGCTACGACCGGCACTGGACAACCGCGCAACAAGCATTGGCTTTGGCTTCTGATCCTTCCGTGGATCGGTGTGGTATGGGTGCCGTTTTACAACAAGATCGAGCCCGTTCTTTGGGGCTTTCCGTACTTCTACTGGTATCAGCTCTTGTGGGTGCTGATCAGCGCGGTCATCACCGCCGTCGTCTATAAGAAGACGAAGGCGCTGCCCTCGGGACGAAAGAACGGAGGTGCGCGATGATGAACGCCACCGCAACCTTCGTCTTCGTTCTCTTCTTCGTCGGCGTCACGATTCTCGGCTTCATCGCCGCGCACTGGCGTAAGGGCGATCTCGCCCAGCTCGACGAATGGGGCCTCGGCGGGCGCCGTTTCGGCACCATCGTCACGTGGTTCCTGCTCGGCGGCGATCTGTACACCGCCTATACGTTCGTCGCGGTGCCGGCGCTCGTGTTCGGCGCGGGCGCGACGGGCTTCTTCGCGTTGCCGTACACCATCCTCATCTATCCGTTCGCGTTCGTCGTGTTTCCGAAGCTCTGGAGCATCGCGAAGCGTCACGGCTATGTGACCGCCGCCGACTTCGTGCACGCGCGCTACAACAGCCGCATGCTCGCGCTCGCCGTCGCGGTGACGGGCATCGTCGCGACGATGCCGTACATCGCGCTGCAGCTCGTCGGCATCGAAGTGGTGATCGGCGCGCTCGGGTTCTCGACGCAAGGCTTCGTCGGCGATCTGCCGCTCATCATCGCGTTCGCCATTCTCGCCGCGTACACGTACACGTCGGGCCTGCGCGCGCCCGCGATGATCGCGGTGGTGAAGGACGTGCTGATCTACATCACGATCATCGCCGCAATGATCGTGATTCCGGCGCAGCTCGGCGGCTTCGGCCATATCTTCAGCGTCGTGCCGCCCGAGAAGCTGCTCCTGAAAGCGCCCGATGCCGCGAGCCTGAACGGCTACAGCGCGTACGCGACGCTCGCGGTCGGCTCCGCGCTCGCGCTCTTCCTGTACCCGCACTCGGTGACGGCGATTCTCTCGTCGAACTCCGGCAACACGATCCGCCGCAACATGTCGCTACTGCCGGCATACTCGCTCGTGCTCGGCCTGCTCGCGCTGCTCGGCTACATGGCGCTGGCATCGGGCGTGAAGGACATGCCCGAGTACGCGTCGTACTTCAAGGCATATGGCGCGAACTTCGCGGTGCCGGCGCTTTTCCTGCACTACTTCCCGTCGTGGTTCGTGGGCGTTGCGTTCGCGGCGATCGGCATTGGCGCGCTGGTTCCGGCGGCGATCATGTCGATCGCGGCGGCGAACCTCTACACGCGCAATGTGCATCGCGAGTTCGTCAATACGTCGATGACGCCGGAGCAGGAAACGAACGTCGCGAAGCTCGTGTCGCTGATCGTGAAGATCGGCGCGGTGGTCTTCATTCTCGCGCTGCCGCTGACCTACGCGATCCAGTTGCAACTGCTCGGCGGCATCTGGATCATCCAGACGCTGCCCGCGCTCGTGCTCGGCCTCTATACGCGGGTGCTCGATCATCGCGGCTTGCTGCTCGGCTGGGCGGTGGGCATCGGCGTCGGCACGTGGATGGCCGTGTCGCTGCAACTGAAGGGCTCGATCTACCCGCTGCATCTGTTCGGCTATGTCGTGCCGGGCTATGCGGCGGTGTGGGCGCTGATCGCGAATCTGATCGTCTCGATCGTCGTGAGCCTGCTCGTGCGCGTGCTGGGCCTCAAGCGCTCGGACGACCGCACGCGTCCGGAAGACTATCTGGATATCGTGGAAGGCTGATTCCGACCGATCGCGCACGCGCACGTGCCCGGCGCGGCGCGCGAAAAGCTGGTAAAACGCCCGTAACAGCCATCCGGCCGTTACGGGCGTTTCGTTTTCCGGCAGCCTTTGTTCGACGGGCGTGCGTGTTCATCGAGGTGAGCGAACCATGCTTTCTCCGACATCGACGTCACTCAGGCGCAGCCGTCTCGCGCGCCTGCTTCATTCGATTACGTCGCCGTACTTCCGCTACCGGCACGCGAACGTGATTCATGCGGTACGCGTCGCGCTCGCGATGGCGGTGTCGATCGCGGTCACCACGGGCATCGACATGCCGCACGGCGTATGGGCGTCGGTATCGGTGCTCGTCGTGATCGGCGGATTGCAGCACTACGGCAACATCCGCAAGAAGGCGGGCGAGCGCGCGATGGGCACGGCGCTCGGCGCGTTCTTCGGACTCGTGCTCATCCTCGCGCAGATGCTCACCGGCTCCGTGATGGTGTTCTTCGTGCTGATGTGCGTGATCGCGGGCGGCTGCGCCTACTATGCGATCGGCAAGGCGGGCTACGTCGCGCTGCTCACGGCAATCACCATGGTCATCGTGTCCGGCCACGGCGACCTGCCGCTTTCCACCGGATTGTGGCGCACGGCCAACGTGATGATCGGCGTCGTCATCGCGCTCGGCTTTTCCTTCGTCCTGCCGCAATACGCGACGTATTCCTGGCGATACCGGCTCGCGGACAATCTGCGCGAGTGCGCAAGGCTCTACGGCGCCTTGCTCGACGGTACGCCGCTTCTCGCGGAGGAAACCGCGCGGCGCTTCTACGCGATGAGCCAGCGGCTTGTGCAATCGCGCGGGCTGATGGAGTCGGTCGCGAAGGAAACCGATGTGCCGATGACCCGGCTCGAAGAGATCCAGCGGCTGCACCGCTCGATTCTCGCGGCGCTGGAAATGCTGGTCATGTCGATGCCCGAAGTCGCGAGCGCCACGCCTAGCCGCTTCGCGATCGCGTGCTCGCCGGGCGAGTACGCGGTGCGCCAGCAGCTTCTGCAGATGGCTCGCGCGTTGCGCTTCGGGCGCGTGGGATTGTTGTACCGCGCAGTGGATGCGCCGGGCGTGCCGCCATGCCCGGACGACGACGGAAACGCGACGACGCAGGGCATGCACTGGCTCGCGATGCGTTTCGTGGAGCAGGTGGATCGCCTGCGGCTGCGTCTGTCGGAAATCGAGCGGCAGTGGAATATCGAAGGCGCGCGAGCGCTCAATCCATGAATTGATGACGCGATGAAGCGATGACCACTCAGGCCGTCCGTGCTTCGCCTTCGTGCACCACATTGATGAGCCACGGCACGCCGAAACGATCCGTGAGCATGCCGAAGCCTTGCGTCCAGAACGTGGATTGCCACGGCGTCAGGATGTTGCCGCCCTCGGCGAGCATGTTGAAAATGCGCTCGCCGGATTGCGCGTCCTCCGCGGCGATCGACAGCGTGAAGCCCGAGTAGTCCTTGCGCGGCTGACCGTAGCGGCCGTCCGAGACCATGATCGCGTTCGGGCCCACGCAAAACACCGCGTGCATGATCTTGTCCTGCCAGTCGGGCGGTGCGTTGCCGCCGTCCGGTGCGTCACGGAAGCGGACCAGCGTGGCGATCTGCGCGCCGAATGCTGCCTGATAGAGTTCGAGCGCCGCAGCGCAATCGCCGTTATAGAAGAGATAGGTGTCCAGTTGCATGACCGGTGACTCCGTGCATATGAAGCGGACATGCCGCCAAAGCTCGAAAGTCTATTGCAACGGGGTCCCACGTTGACTCGGAAACCGTCAAATTACGTCAATAGGCAGCGAAATAGAAAAAACCGCACGTCGCACCAATCTTCCGGGGCGACGTGCGGTTACTTCATGCCTGCGTCATTGAAGCGCGGTGATCAGCTTCTCGAGCTTGATCGCATCGGCGGCGAATGCGCGGATGCCTTCCGCGAGCTTTTCGGTTGCCATTGCGTCGTCGTTGACGAGGAAGCGGAAGGTCGGCTCGTCGACGGCAATCTTCTCCACGTTCTCGTTCCTGACCGCTTCCGGCGAGAGCTTGCGCTCGACGCGGTCGTTGCTGTCGGCGAGTTTCTTCAGGAGGTCCGGGCTGATCGTCAGCAGGTCGCAGCCGGCGAGCTCGGTGATCTGGTTCACCGTGCGGAAGCTCGCGCCCATGACCTCGGTCTTGTAGCCGAACTTCTTGTAGTACGAGTAGATGCGCCGCACCGACTGCACGCCCGGATCGTTCGCGCCGCCGTTCTTCACTTCGTCCCATTCCGCGCCGGCGGACTTCTTGTACCAGTCGTAGATACGGCCGACGAACGGCGAAATCAGTTGCGCGCCCGCTTCGGCGCACGCGACCGCCTGCGCGAGCGAGAAGAGCAGCGTCATGTTGCAGTGGATGCCTTCCTTCTGCAGCACCTCGGCCGCACGGATGCCTTCCCACGTCGACGCGAGCTTGATGAGCACGCGATCGCGGCCGATGCCCGCGTTCTCGTACAGCTTGATGATGTCGTGCGCCTTGTCGATCGACGCTTTTGTATCGAACGAGAGGCGTGCGTCGACTTCGGTGGACACGCGGCCCGGAATGATCTTGAGAATCTCGGTGCCGAACGCCACGAGCAGATTGTCGATGATCTGCGGCATCGGCTTCTTCGCGTGCTCCTTGACGGTCTTTTCGAGCAGCGGCTTGTAATCGTCCTTCTGGACGGCCTTCAGGATCAGCGACGGATTCGTGGTCGCGTCCTGCGGCTTGAACTGAATGAATTGCTGAAAGTCGCCCGTGTCGGCGACGACGGTCGTGTACTGCTTGAGCTGGTCGAGAGCGGATGTCATGTGGAGTCTCAGACGCGTTGCGCCTTGTCAAATTGCGGTAACCAACCCGCGGATTGCCCATGATTGCGACGCCGTGCGGCGACTTCTTCGCGCGGCGCGCCCCTGAATGTCATTCTCCCATTCTAGTCCCGAGCGTGGCGAGCGCGCTGATACCGTGTGCGCCGGTTTTCGACCGGGAGCGAGACTGCGCGTTCAAACGCCTTTCAGTCGGCCGCGTAGGCGAGCTCGTGCCACCGCCGCACCGTGCCCGAGCCGAGCTGACCCCGTGCGAAGCGCATCTTGCGAACTTCGTCGAGCGCGTGGGCGTCCTTCGCCGGATCGCCGCAACTCAGTTTTAGGACGACGTCCTGGACGTGCCCGGCGTCGTCGAGCAGCACGCGCACGATTGTCTTGCGTTTCTGGGTGGCGCCGGGCGGCGTGGAGCGCGCCAGCAGTTTGTCGATCAAGGCCATGACGGAAATACGAATGTATTGCGGAGAACCGGCCTGAAATCGGGGCCGATTCCGTCATTGTAGGCCGCGTCAGGATCGTCTGGCATTGAGCAC
Source organism: Caballeronia sp. INML2 (assembly GCF_023631365.1). Taxonomy (NCBI): domain Bacteria; kingdom Pseudomonadati; phylum Pseudomonadota; class Betaproteobacteria; order Burkholderiales; family Burkholderiaceae; genus Caballeronia; species Caballeronia sp. INML2. The sequence goes on from NZ_JALQDH010000012.1 coordinate 67,555, forward strand.
GAAATGTGTCAAAACGCCCGCGATCAATCCCCAGAATGCGGAGCCGATCGACAATAGCGAGAGGCCCGATGCCGTCACCATGAACGTGACGAGCGCGGGCTCGCGCTGACGCGCGTCCTGCATCGCGTTGGTGAGACCGCTCATGATCGAGCCGAAGAGCGCGAGCGCGGCCACGGACACGACCAGTTCCTTCGGAAATGCCGCGAACAGGGCGGCGATCGTCGCGCCGAACGTGCCCGCGATCAGATAGAAGATGCCGCACCAGACCGCCGCCGTGTAGCGTTTGTCGCGCTCCTCGTGCGCCTCGCGGCCGGTGCAGATCGCGGCGGTGATGGCCGCGAGATTGACGCCGTGCGAGCCGAACGGCGCGAGAACGAGCGACGCGATGCCGGTCGTCGAGATGAGCGGGGCGGAGGGCGTCGTGTAGCCGTCGGCGCGCAGGACGGCGATGCCCGGCACGTTCTGCGACGCCATTGCGACGACGAAAAGCGGAATGCCGATGCTGATCGCCGCGGCGAGCGAGAACGCGGGCATCGTGAAAACCGGATGCGCGAGCGCGACGTGAAAGTGCGTGAAGTCGAGCAGCCCGAGCCCGCCTGCGATCGCGATGCCTGCGATGAGCGTGGCGGGAATCGCGTAACGCGGCACGAAGCGCTTGGCCGTGAGATACGTGAAGAACATCGCGATGACGAGCGCGGTCCGGTGCCCGGCGGCGCGAAAGATCTCGATGCCGATCTCGAAGAGAATGCCCGCGAGCAAGGCGGCGGCAATGCCCGACGGAATGCGCTTCATCAGCGTGTCGAACCAGCCGGTGAGACCGACCGCGCTCATAAGCACCGCGCAGACGATGAACGCGCCGATCGCATCGGCATACGCGACGTTCGGCAGCGACGACACGAGGAGCGCCGCGCCCGGCGTGGACCACGCGACGACGATCGGCGCGCGATAGCGCAGCGACAGCCCGATGGTGCAGACCGCCATGCCCATCGAGAGCGCCCAGATCCACGACGAAATCTGCGCGTTGCTGAGATGCGCGGCCTGGCCCGCCTGGAACATCAGCACGAGCGAACTGGTGTAGCCGGTCATCATTGCGACGAAGCCGGCGACGATGGTCGAGAGGGACGAGTCAAAGAAGGGACGCAGCGCGACGGGCGCCGTGGGAGAGGCTTTCATGCTGGTTCTATCGGTTTTATTTCGACAACGCGCGCATGGCGGTTTCGAGGCCCGCCATGGTGAGCGGGTACATGCGATTGCCGAGGACATTGCGGATCGCCGAAATCGACTGGCGGTATTCCCATAGTCGCTCGGGCTCGGGATTGAGCCACGCGTGATGCGGAAACTGATCGGCGAGCCGGCGCAACCACACCGCGCCCGCTTCGGCATTGTTGTATTCGACGGAGCCGCCAGGCTGCAGCACTTCGTAGGGACTCATGGTCGCGTCGCCGACGAAGATCAGCTTGTAGTCGGGCGTGAACTTGTGCAGCACGTCGAAGGTCGGCGTGCGTTCGGTGTGACGTCGCCGATTGTGCTTCCACAGATAGTCGTACACGCAGTTGTGGAAGTAGTAGAACTCGAGATGCTTGAACTCCGCCTTCGCCGCCGAAAAGAGTTCTTCGACGCGCTTGATGTGATCGTCCATCGAGCCGCCGACATCGAGCAGCATCAGCACTTTCACGTTGTTGTGACGCTCTGGAACCATCTTGAGGTCGAGCCAGCCCGCGTTGGCGGCGGTGCTGCGGATGGTGTCGGGCAGATCGAGCTCTTCGGCCGCGCCTTCGCGTGCGAAGCGCCGCAAGCGACGCAGCGCGACCTTGATATTGCGCGTGCCGATTTCGACCTGATCGTCGTAGTCCTTGTACGCGCGCTCGTCCCACACCTTCACGGCGGTTCGATTCCCCGACGATTCCCCGCCGATACGAATGCCTTCCGGGTTATAGCCGCCGTGCCCGAAGGGCGACGTGCCGCCCGTGCCGATCCACTTGTTGCCGCCTTCGTGGCGCTCCTTCTGCTCGTCCATCAGCTCTTTCAGACGCTCCATGAGCTTGTCGAGGCCGCCGAGCGCCTCGATGCGCTTCTTTTCCTCCGCGGTGAATTCGCGGTCGAGGCGCTTCTTGAGCCAGTCGAGCGGAATGTCGAAGGCTTCGTCGGGAAGCTGCGTCACGCCGTGGAAGTACGTGCCGAACGCGCGATCGAACTTGTCGAAGTACTTCTCGTCCTTCACGAGCGTCATGCGTGAGAGGAAGTAGAACTCGTCGAGCGACGGCGAAATCACCTGCGCCTTCAGCGCTTCGAGCAAAGTCAGATATTCCTTCACCGAGACGGGCAGCTTCGCGTCGCGCAGCGAGTAGAAAAAGTCGATCAGCATGGCGCGCTCTCCATCGTGACGGGTTTCAGCGGTTGAGCCGGTAGGTCAGATTGGCGCGCACTGCCGGCCACTCCGACTGGATGATCGAGAACACGACGGTATCGCGCAGCACGCCATCGCGGCCGATCTGATGATTGCGCAGGATGCCGTCCTGCTTTGCGCCGAGCCGCGCGATCGCGGCGCGCGAAGCGTGGTTCATGAAATGCGTGCGGAACTCCACCGCGATGGCATCGAGCTTCTCGAACGCGTGCGTCAGCAGCAGCAACTTGGCTTCGGTGTTGAGCGCCGTCTTCTGCACGCGTCGTGCGTACCACGTATGGCCGATCTCCAGCCGCCGATTCGCTTCGTCGACATTGAAGTACCGCGTCGAACCGACGACATCGCCCGTCTTCGCATCGATCACCGCGAACGCAAGCGCGCCGAGGCGCTCGCGCATGTCGAGCGCGGTGTCGATGTAACCGCGCGTCTTGTCGGGAGAGGGCACGAACGTGTACCAGAGCTTCCACAATTCGCCGTCGCTCGCGGCGGCCGTGAGCGCCTGTTCATGACCGGCCGTGAGCGGCACGATCCTGACATGCTCGCCTTCCAGTGTGACGGGTTCGATCCAGCGGCTCATTTCTTTAGCGATGGTTGCGGTTCATGAAGAGCAGACGCTCGAACAGCGCGACGTCCTGTTCGTTCTTCAGAAGCGCGCCGTGCAGCGGCGGGACGATCTGCTTCTGATCGGACGAGCGCAGGGCTTCGGGCGGAATGTCTTCGGCGAGAAGCAGCTTGAGCCAGTCGAGCAGTTCGGACGTCGACGGCTTTTTCTTGAGTCCCGACACGCCGCGCAGCTCGAAAAAGCTCTGCATCGCGGCGGCGAGCAGATCCTGCTTGATGTTCGGGAAGTGCACCTCGACGATCGCCTTCATCGTCTCGGCATCCGGGAACCGGATGTAATGGAAGAAGCAGCGGCGCAGGAACGCGTCCGGCAGTTCCTTCTCGTTGTTCGACGTGATGATGACGAGCGGCCGGTGCTTCGCTTTCACGAGCTCGCGGGTCTCGTACACGTAGAACTCCATGCGGTCGAGCTCGCGCAACAAATCGTTCGGAAATTCGATGTCCGCCTTGTCGATTTCGTCGATGAGCAGCACGCTCTGCTGGTCCGAGTCGAACGCCTGCCACAGCACGCCCTTGACGATGTAGTTGCGGATGTCCTTCACGCGCTCGTCGCCGAGTTGCGAATCGCGCAGGCGCGAGACCGCGTCGTATTCGTAGAGGCCTTGCTGCGCCTTGGTCGTCGACTTGATGTGCCATTGCAGGAGCGGCATGCCGAGCGCGCCCGCGACTTCTTCCGCGAGCATGGTCTTGCCGGTGCCGGGTTCGCCCTTGATGAGCAGCGGCCGTTGCAACGTCATCGCGGCGTTCACCGCGAGCTTGAGATCGTCGGTTGCGACGTATTGCGATGAGCCTTCGAAACGCATGACGAAGATCCGGTCAGGAAAAAAATCCCAGTATAAGTCAGAAGACCTTTCGGCATGGAGGGGCGCCGGGTATCGTTTGAGCCGCTCCATCGGCGGGTTGCCGCAGCGTGCCGAACGCGTGTGCAGCGTGCGCGCAAGCGGGTTCATCGCGTGTACAGGGACGAATTGTCGCAGGCCACGTGACTGCTTTTCAGCCGATTCCCCTTGCCAGCAGGGCTTCGGCGCGGTTCGCGTGTGGACGGGGGGTAGGTCGCGCGGTACAATTAGCGCGATTTTTTTGGCCTGCGTGGCGACAGACCCTGTAGCAGCAAACAGTCCCGAGAAGGTTGTAAGCGCTCGGCGCGGGCCGCGGCCTTTGGAGCGCCGGATTTCCCCTCAAGCCAGGTTAGAAGAGCTATGAACAATTTCGTCGGCAAATGTGCCGTGATTGCAGCGCTGTCCGGTCTCGCCGGCTTCGCGACCCAGGCGTCGGCCGACGTCGTCGGCAACGCGAAGGCCGCAGAGGGCAAGGTCGCGATGTGCATCGGCTGCCACGGCATCCCCGGCTATCGCACCGCGTACCCCGAAGTCTACGAAGTGCCGATGCTGGGCGGCCAGAACGCGCAGTACATCGCCAATGCACTGCACGCCTACAAGAAGGGCGACCGTCATTTCGACACGATGCGCGCCATCGCGACGACGCTGTCGGATCAGGACATCGCCGATATCGCCGCGTACTATGCCGCGCAGACTCCCCAATCGAAGAACAATCCCGACAAGTGATCCGCGCGTGACACGGCAAAGCGATAACGGGAAGGAGAATCCATGAAGCCCTCCAAGGCACTTCACACCAGCTTCAAGGCAGCATGCGCGGCAGCGGCGCTCATCGGCATGACGGTCGGCGCGGCGCACGCGGCCGATGTGAGCAACGGCAAGGCGCTGTCCGACAGCCACAACTGCGCGGCCTGCCACGGCCCCGGGCTCAACAAGCCGGTGAGCGGCGAGTATCCGCGGCTCGCAGGCCAGCATGCGAGCTATATCTACTGGGCGCTGCGCCAGTATCAGATCGGCGGCAACAACCCGAACTTCGGCCGCAACAACGCCATCATGGCGGCGCAGGTGCAGAGCCTGTCGCAGAGCGATCTGAAGGATCTCGCGGCGTATATCGAATCGCTCGACGGCAGTCTCGTGCTGAAGAAGTAAGCGCGCGGCTTCGAGGTCTCGTCAGCAGACAGCACCCCGCTTTGCAAGCGGGGTGTTTTCATTTGGCGGCGGTGTTTTCGCGTGCTCAGTCGCGCGAAGCACGACGCTCGATCAGCGCCAGGTAGGCGTCCGTATCCGGCGGCGTGCCCGAGCGCTGCGCTTCCCAGATCACCTGTCCGAGGCAATCCATGATCGCGTGCTGCGCGTCATGCGGCGAGCCCAGGCGCGCGACCAGCTTGTCGTGCGCGCGGCGGATGCCCGGCGGCTGATCGATCGACAATTGCTCGCTGATCGCAAGATGCATCGACAGATGCAGAAACGGATTGGTCTGGCCGCGATCGGGCGAGTAATCGGCCTCGCGAGAATCGGGATTCACGAGCGCGTCGTGATATTCGGGATGCTCGCCGATCCAGTCGGCGGCCATGCTTTCGAGCGGCGTCAAAATCTCGCCGGCGCGTTCCTTGCGCCAGGTATCGGTGAAGAACTGGCGAACTTCGTCGCGGCTGGGGTTGAACATAACGTATTGATTCGATTGCGGGTTTCCGAACTCGCTATTGTAGACCGCGGCGCACCCGGTCCGCCAAAACCGGCTCATTCGACCGGCGCAGGCGTCTTCGGCCGATATTCGCAGAGCGGCTCGATCGCGCAATGCCAGCACTCGGGAACGCGCGCCTTGCACACGTAACGGCCGTGCAGGATCAGCCAGTGATGCGCGTCGTGCAGAAACTCTTTCGGCGTGAACTTCTCGAGCGCGGTCTCGACCGCGCGCACGTCCTTGCCCGGCGCGAGCCCCGTGCGATTCGCGACGCGGAAGATGTGCGTATCGACGGCGATCGTCGGCTGCCCGAACGCCGTGTTCAGGATAACGTTCGCCGTCTTGCGTCCGACGCCCGGCAGCGCTTCGAGCGCCTCGCGATTGTCGGGCACCTCACCACCGTATTGATCGATGAGAATGCGGCACGTCGCGATCACGTTCTTCGCCTTCGTGCGGTAAAGCCCGATCGTGCGAATGTATTCCGATACGCCTTCTTCGCCGAGCGCGAGCACCGCCGCCGGCGTATTGGCCACAGGAAACATCTTGCGCATCGACTTGTTGACGGAGACGTCGGTCGCTTGCGCGGACAGCATCACGGCGATCAGCAGTTCGAACGGCGTCGTGTATTCGAGCTCCGTCGTCGGATGCGGATTCAGGCTTTGCAGCGTCTCGTAGATGGCGCGGCGCTTCGTGGCGTTCATGATTCGATGTCCGTTCTCACGCGGGTCTGTCGCTGCGATCGTGCTCGCCGGGATGGGACGCGTTTTCGTCGTCCGTCAGACCGAGACGGCGTCGGCGTTGCTCGGCGGCGTCGATCTGCGCCTGCACCGCGGCGCTGACGTGGTCCGTGTTTTTGGGACCCGCGCCGAGCTTCGCCATCTCTTCTTTCTTTTTACGCGCGCGTTCCAGCGCGGCCTGGATGATCGCGCGTTTCTTCGCTTCCGGATCGTCGCTCGCGGCTGGCGCGGCAGCGGGCGCGGCCGCTTGCGCTGGCGGCGCTTCGGGCGCTGGCTGGTCCGCTTGTGCGGCGCGCGCTGCCTGACGCGCGCTTGCCCGCGCTTCCGCAGCCGCGCGCTCGCGTTCGAGGCGCGCGACGCGGCGGTCGTGCCGTGCGCGCGCCGCATCGGCTTCGTCCTGGCTCCAGGCATCCCAGCCGGTGCGCTCGCCGGTGACGGGCACCATCGCGATGCAATCGACCGGGCAGGGCGGCACGCACAGATCGCAGCCCGTGCACAGCTGCGCGATGACCGTGTGCATCTGCTTCGCCGCGCCGACGATCGCATCGACCGGACACGCCTGCATGCACAGCGTGCAGCCGATGCACGCGTTCTCGTCGATCACGGCGACGGGCCGCGCGCGTTCGAGGCCGTGCGTCGTGTCGAGCGGAATATTGGGCTTGCCGAGCAAGGCGGCCAGTCGCGCGACGCCTTCGGCGCCGCCCGGCGGGCACTGGTTGTAGTTCGCCTCGCCCGCGGCGATGGCGTCGGCATACGGTCGGCAGGCCGGATAGCCGCACTTGGTGCATTGCGTCTGCGGCAGCAGATCTTCGATGCGCTCGGCGAGCGTCTTGGGAACGGTTGCGGTCACGAGGAATTGCGATGATGCCTTGGGGACTGGCGCAGCATGTGCGCGACGCGGGCGAAGGGCGTCGCTGTGATCACGCCGCGCTTCGATGCGAGAAAACGCTTCGGCGTACACGACGACGGCACGCTGCCTGTTCGGCGCGTGTCCCGCTTTCCGGCACGCGCTCGGCTTTGACCGACATTATCGCCGAAGTCGTCAACCGTCGTGGCGAATGGCTTTCAATCCTAATTGCCAATGTCCTTCGATGTGCGCATAATCGAAGCGCTTTTCCGTTTGACCGCAGGACGGTGTTTCCCAATAACCATGGGCAGCGCCCGTTCACGTCATGTACCCCAATGCGGGCCGCGTGACGCTAATCCGGCAACGCGGCTCCCGAGTCATGCCACCATGAATCAGCCGAAAATCAAAAGAGATCCTGAAGGCACCCGGCGCCGTATTTTACTTGCCGCCGCAGAAGAGTTCGCTGCCGGAGGTCTGTTCGGCGCCCGCGTCGATCAGATCGCACGCCGGGCGGAGACCAATGAACGCATGCTCTATTACTACTTCGGTAGCAAGGAGCAGTTATTCACCGCCGTGCTCGAACATGCCCTTGCCGCGCTCGTCGATGCCGAGCGTACGCTCGAACTCGACGGCGTCGCGCCCATCGAAGCAATGACGCGTCTTGCGCATTTCGTCTGGGATTACTATCGGGATCACCCGGAATTGCTGCGCCTCATCAATAACGAAAATTTGCATGAGGCGAGATATATCAAAGGTTCGAATCGAATCCGCGAACTCATTTCGCCGATGGTCACGACGCTCACGGCCATTCTCGATCGTGGCCAAAAGGCAGGATTGTTTCGCACCGACGTCGATCCGCTCAAGCTCTACATCGTACTGTCGGGACTCGGCTATTACATTGTCTCGAACCGATTCACGCTCGAAGCGAGTTTCGGGCTCGATTTCAACGAGCCGGGCCAGCGCGAGCAGATCGTCCGCATGAACACCGAATTGCTGCTGGCTTATCTGACACGCCGCTGATCGGACGCTGTCAAAGAAAAGACGTCGCGCCTTCTGCAAGGCGCGACGTCTTTATTCGAGCGATGGAATCGGTCCCGCCGCGCGCGTACTTACGCGGGCACCGCTTCCGTTTTCGGCGTCTTGTCGTGCTCGAGAATGAACTCGCGCAGCTGCGGATACACCATCGTGCGCCAGCGACGGCCCGAGAAGATGCCGTAGTGGCCGGCCTTCTCCGCCGTGAAATGCCGCCTGTGCTTCGCCGGAATGCCGGTGCACAGATCGTGCGCGGCGCGCGTCTGGCCGCTGCCGGAGATGTCGTCGAGCTCGCCTTCGATCGTGAAGAGTGCAGTGTGCTTGATGTCCTGGGGACGCACGAGTTCGTCGTTGACTTCCCAGGTGCCTTCTGCGAGCCGGAACTCCTGGAACACGATGCGGATCGTCTCGAGGTAATACTCGGCGGCCATGTCGAGCACGGCGTTGTATTCGTCGTAGAAACGGCGATGTTGCTCGGCGTCGTCATCGTCGCCGCGCAGCAGGTTTTGATAGAAGTCCCAATGGGCCGTGAGGTGGCGTTCCGGATTCATCGCGACGAAGCCCGCATGCTGCAGGAAGCCCGGATAAACCTTGCGTCCGACGCCCGGATAATTCGCCGGCACCGTGTAAATGACGTTGTTCTCGAACCATCCGTAAGAGTGCTCGTTCGCGAGCGAGTTGACGGACGTCGGGCTGCGGCGCGCGTCGATCGGGCCGCCCATCATCGTCATCGTGCGCGGCGTGTCTTCGCCACGGCTCGCCATCAGCGAAATGGCGGCGAGCACCGGCACGGTCGGCTGACACACGGAGATCACGTGCAGATCCTTCGCGCCGATGTGGCGGATGAACTCCTGAATGTACTCGACGTAATCGTCCAGATGGAACGGGCCGTTCTCGATCGGCACCATGCGCGCGTCGATCCAGTCGGTGATATAGACCTTGTGGTCTTGCAGCAGCGTTTTCACCGTGTCGCGCAGCAGTGTCGAGTGGTGACCCGAGAGCGGCGCGCACACGAGCACGATCGGCTCGTTTTTCAGCTTGGTGACGGTGGCGCTGTCGTCGGCGAAGCGCTTGAAGCGCAAGAGACGGCAGAACGGCTTCTCGATCACGGTCTGCTCGACGATCGGGATGTTATGCCCGTCCTTGACGATCTGATGAATGCTGAACTCTGGCTTCTCGTAGTCCTTGCCGAGCCGGTAGAGCAACTCGTAACCCGCGGCCAGACGACTCGAGCCGGGAATATAGGCGAGCGGACTGGCCGGATTGACGAAAGATTTCGATGCGGCCTCTGCCCATGCTGTGAGGGGAGACAGCATTGCTCGCTGGAATTCGTGAATTTGATAGAGCATGGTTGCCCCAGTAACTCCGGTGGAACCGGTACGCCCGTTGATCCCGGCAATACATCCGGCGATGAACATCAACGGCATTCGATGACCCCCCGCAGCGTGGCGAGTTGTTGCCATGCTGCCGGGGCACTGTCTTTACTGCGATGCTTCCTGCCTGCGTTTCCTGCCTGCGTTTCCCGCCTGCGTTTCCCGCACTACCAACCGCGCAATACCGACGCCCGGACAACCTTGACTCGGCGCGGGCAAGATTTTCCGCGCATTAAGCATTGATTTCAACCGATCGGTCGAATTTGCCGGCCTGGAAACAACAGATCGCTGTAACTTATTATTTGTGCATTGCAACAATATAACCGCCAAACACCAATTTCACCAAACAAAACAGTTATTTAAGACTTTCCTGTCGCAGCATCGATCTCGGCTTGCGCTTCCGGCTCGTCGTGATTGCCTGAGCCGGATGGCTGGCCCGTGGCCTTTGCCATCTCCTGCTCGTGACGCATCAGGTTCATCCCGGTGTGCACCAGCGCCACGTGGGTGAAGGCCTGCGGAAAATTCCCGACCATGCGCTTCGCCACCGTGTCGTACTCCTCGGCCAGCAGCCCGACGTCGTTCGCGAGACCGACGAGGCGCTCGAACATGGCGTGCGCTTCATCGATCCGGCCCTGCAGCGCCAGATTGTCGACCAGCCAGAAGCTACAAGCCAGAAACGTGCCTTCTCCGGGCGGCAACCCGTCCGCGACTTCGGCGGTGTGATAACGCTTGACGAGGCCATCGTGCGTCAGATTGGTCTCGATCGCATGTACGGTTCCGGTCACTCGCGGATCGTTTGGCGGCAAAAAGCCGAGCAACGGGATGAGCAGCAGGCTCGCATCGAGCGCATCGCTGCCGTAGGCCTGCGTGAACGAGTTCAGCGCCGGATTCCAGCTCTTTTTCAGCACCTCGGCGCGGACGCGCGCGCGCATCGCGCGCCAGTGGTCGATCGGGCCAGGCAGCTCGAACTTTTCCGCCGACTTGATCGCGCGGTCGTAGGCGACCCAGGCCATGACCTTCGAAAACGTGAAGTGCTGGCGGCCGCCGCGCACTTCCCAGATGCCTTCGTCGGGCTCCTCCCAGATGGTGTCGAGGTGCTGCAGCATCGCGCACTGGATCGACCAGGCGGTTTCGTCGCTTTGAAGGCCGCCGACGCGCGCAAGGTGCAGCGCGTTCATCACTTCGCCGTAGACGTCGAGTTGCAACTGATCGACCGCACCATTGCCGATGCGCACCGGCGACGCGCCCTCGTAGCCGGGAAGCCACGCGATCTCCCACTCGGGCAGGCGCCGCTCGCCCGCGATGCCGTACATGATCTGGATCTGCGACGGCGAACCCGCCATCACGCGCCCCAGCCACGCCCGCCACGCGCGGGCTTCGTCGTAGTAGCCGCCGCGCATCATCGCGAGCAGGGTAATGGTCGCATCGCGCAGCCAGCAGTAGCGATAGTCCCAGTTGCGCGTGCCGCCGAGCTGCTCCGGCAGCGAAGTCGTGGGCGCAGCGACGATACCGCCGGTCGGCTCGTAGGCGAGCGCCTTGAGCGTGATGAGCGAGCGGCGGATCGCGCTCGCCCAGCGGCCCTCGAGCTCGCTTTGCCCCGACCATTCGCGCCAGTGATTCTCGGTGCGCGCGAGTTGGGTATGCGGATCGGACGCGTGCGGCAGGCGCAGATGCGACTGCGAATAGCACAACGAGAAGGGCACGCGCTCGCCGGCGGTCACGTCGAAAGAGGCGGTAGTGCGCATGTTTTCGCCCACGAGATCGACCGGCGTGCGCAGCAGCGCGAGATCCGGCCCGGCGATCGCGCGAATGCCGCTGTCGTCGGGCAGGCGGCAGACCCAAGGCACCACCGAGCCGTAATCGAAGCGCAACACGAGCTCCATTTTCATGCGCACCGTGCCGCGTCGGCCGATCACGATGCGCACCAGCTCCGAATGCCCGTTGCGCAAGGGCATGAAGTCGACGATCGTCACCGCGCCTTGCGGTGTTTCGAAATCCGTTTCGAGGATCAGCGTGTCGTCGCGATAGCGGCGCCTGGTGACGGGCATTTCGCCGTCGGGCATCTCGGGCGCGAGGAGCCATCGGCCATGCTCGGGCGTGCCGAGCAGCGCCGCGAAGCACGCGCCGGAGTCGAACCGTGGCCAACAGAGCCAATCAACGGAGCCGTCGCGGGATATGAGGGCGGCGGTATGGCCGTCGCCGACCATCGCATAGTCTTCGATCAGTGCTGGCATAAGCGAAACATCTTCCTGCTGGCGGCGCATGTCGAATCGAAACGCGCCGCGGGTTGAGCAAAATGTTCGGGACGCGCGTGCCCCGAGCAAAGCGCGGCGTCGTGGACGAATGACGCGACGCACGCCACGCACCTTTCTGGCCGCATTCTGCCCCAATCGTTCGCGGCAAGCAGAAAACCGGGCCGCGCGTGACGACCTCGCGCAACGGCCTGCGCGACAGTAACGAGCGCAGCGTTGGCGGAAAAGCACTAGCGAACCGTCCAGCGCGCCGTTGAAAAAGCATTCGCCTGATGTTTAGAATGAAGTTTCGTGAAAGGTCACGGTGCCGTTTCCTTTGTTACTTCCAGACACTGAAACGCTTGCGCCTTTCGCGCGTCTTTCACGCATGATCCGGGCGCGATGCGCACGCGGGTCATGCAAGCTGCTCTGCGCACTGTCCGGCCGCTCCCTAACGTAGCGTTTTCGAGGAACAGAACCCATGCTCTATCCGTCGAAAGCCGACTGCATCGCCATTCTTTCCGCCGCAAGCCACGTCTCCGATGCGGAGGCACTTCTCGCGCTCGATCACAAGCATCTCGGTCTGTCACGCAACGCGATGGAAACCGCCGCCGCATTCCTCACGGAACGCGGCTGTTTCAGCCGATACAGCTTCGGCGCCGGCGGCGTTTCGGTCGGGGCGTTGTCGCTGCAAGGACGCCTGCGTCTCGATCAACTTGCTAACGGCTGACGAAGCTACGTTCGTTACGCCTGTCCTTCTTTCGTGACACTGTGCGCACGCGCGTGTCGGGCCGTGTGCGCGCGTGCGCGTTTAGGGCCGCACGCGGAACCGCCGACGTGAATCGGCGTCACAACGACAGTCGCGCGCCCGTCAGAAATGGGCCGATCCCATGCCGAACAGGCCGATCAGCCCGATCACGATCAGATAGATCGCGACGATGAAGTTCAGCAACCGCGGCATGATGAGAATCAGGATCCCGGCGATCAGCGAGACGAGCGGGCCAAGGCTTAGGTGGATAGTCATCGCGGCAACTCCTGTTGTTGGTTCGAATCGTGTCGGCTGGCCTGTCGCGCGTGGCGTACTTCGGCGGCGAACTCCATCGCTCTCGTTGGCGATGTACGCCGTTTGGAGCGGAATTTGCTCTCGCACGTCCTTGGGCCTTGCGATGCCGGCGAACTCGCGCGTCGCCCCTATAACACGCAGCAAAGAGACGATGAGGAGGTTTCATGCACCCGAGCCATCCCAGCGGCGCGAATTCGCCCAGGTCCGTATTGCAAGACGCGCGCCCGATGCGCGGAAGGCCCGTCGCGTGGGCGAAAGGCGTCGCGCTGATGCTCTCGCTGGCGGCCGCGCAAGCCTTCGCGCAAACGGCTGCGACGCCCCCCGCACCTGGTGCGGCGAGCGGCACGGCCACGATGAACGGGTCGCCGGGCGAAGTCTACGATCTGCTCATCGGCACCTATACGGGCGGCGGCAAGAGCGAAGGCATCTATGTGTATCGTTTCGACACGAGCAGCGGTGAGCTGTCCCGCATCGCGTCGGCGCAGACGGTCAATCCGTCGTATCTCGTCGTGAGCCGCGACCGGAATTACGTGTATGCAGTGAACGAATTGCCCGGCGACAACGGACCGGCGACGCAGCGCGGCGGCGTGAGCGCCTTTCGCTTCGATCGTGCGACAGGGCAGTTGAGCTTTCTCAACCGCGTTTCGTCGGACGGCAATGATCCGTGCTACCTCGCGCTCTCGCCCGACGGCAAATATCTGCTGACCGCCAACTACTCCGTCGCTTCGAATCCGGGCGGCAGCTTTGCGGTCTTTCCGCTTGGCTCGGACGGCCACGTGGGCAGCTCGGTGCTGACCGTGCATCACGAAGGCCGCGGACCGGTGAAGGGACGGCAGGACAATTCGCACGTCCACTCGACCGTGTTCTCGCCCGACGGCAAATATCTCTTTGCGCAGGATCTCGGCGTCGACAAGGTGTTTGCCTACCGTTACACGGCCGATCCGTCCGCATCGAGCCGCGGCCTCTTCGGTCCGACCGAAGCGCGCTACACGCCGATCAAGGCGGGCTCGGGGCCCCGCCATCTGATCTTCGACGCGAGCGGCAAGCACGCCTATCTGACGACCGAGCTGAACGCGTCGGTGCTCGTGTTCGATTACCGCGACGGCAATCTCACGCAGGCCCAGATCGCGTCGATGATCGCGCCCGGCTTCAGAGGGAAGATCGGCGGCGGGGCGATTCATCTGTCGCCGGACGGGCGCTTCCTCTACGCGACCAATCGCGGCGACGCCAACGAGCTCGTCCAGTTCTCGGTCGACCCGAAGAACGGCCGTCTGAAGTTCGTCAAACGCTATCCGACGCTCGGCAAGACGCCGCGCGAATTCGCGATCGATCCGACCGGGCGCTGGCTCGTCGTCGGCAATCAGGAAACCGACAGCGCGTACTTCTTCCGCCGCGATCCGCAGACGGGTGAGCTCGCGTCGGACCCGAAGCAACTGTCGATTGGCTCGCCGGTCGATTTCAAGTTCGTATCGCCGTCGTGACGATGTCGGAGCGACGAGAGCGGCCGACGAGCCGCGACCCACACCGCGGCATGCTGTCCGACGACGATGAAAAAGAAACTGCTCAAGGCGGTCATGGTTTCGATGTTGTGCGCGCCGCTCGCGGTGCGGGCGGACGACAACAAGGAGTGCGATTTCAAGCGGGAGTGGATGTCGTCGGCGTGTCAGCGCGTGATGCGCGTCGCGCACGACGGCACATGGGATCTCTACATAGCCGGTTACGGCTGGCATATCGATGGCCTCGACAATCGCAGCGAACTCAACCCGTGGTCATACGGCGGCGGCGCGGGCAAGCACTGGACCGATGCGAACGGCAACGAGGACATCCTCTTCGCGTTCGCTTTTTCGGATTCGCATCACAACTTCGAACCGATCGGCGGCTACGCACGACAGTGGTACACGAAACCGGTGCTCGGCGGATTGCAGGCGGGCGGCGGGTTCTTCGTCGGCGCACGGCGCGCAGCGACATCGCTCATTACCTGCCGCTGCCGCTCGGCTCGATACGCTACCGGCGCGCGTCCGTCATGGCGACGATCATCCCGCACATCCCCGGCCTGAACGATGGCGACGTCGCTTTCTTCTGGGGGCGCTACGAGTTCTAGTACGATGCGGTTCCGAAGCGCTTTTCGCGCCCATTTGACTGAAGATGCCCTGAGGAAACCGAAAGGCAATAGCAGGAAATGCAAGATTGAACATGACTCAAACATTCGACGCGCGCGAGCGCCCGCTCAAGCGCAACGAGCCGGCGCCGCCGGGATTCATCAGCGCGTTCAGCTTTGCCGGCGGCGAGGCGCTGCGGCTGACGTGGGACGAAGCGCGCGATTCCGTCGCGGGCAATGGCCCGACGTGGCTGCATCTGTCGGCGAACGACGACACCGTCGAGGGCTGGCTCGAAGGCGTCACGTCGATGCCGGATGTCGCGCGCGAATTCCTGAACGGCGAGGACAAGCGTCCGCGCGTGCATATCGGTTCGAACTTCATGTACGGCGTCGTCGCGGACCTCGAACTCGTCGCGAAGACGCCGGATGCGGCCGCGCCCGGCGCGCGCGAAGCGAACCGTGCGACCGGCGCGCTGCGCTTTTACGTCGACAAACATCGCATGATCACCGTGCGCGCACGGCCGCTGCAATCGACGGACCGGTTGCGCCACGCGGTCCTCGAAGGCGCGATATTCCGCGATACCGTCGACCTCTTCGCGGGACTCATTCGCGCGCTGAACGATACCTTCGCGGACCGCATCGACGAAATCGGCGATTGTCTCGACGATGTCGAGGAAAGCGTGCTCGAAGGAAGCCATTCCAGATGCCGCGCGGTGTTGGGCGACGTGCGGCGGCGCATCGTCGAAGTGAAGCGGTTCATCGATCCCGAGCGCAACGCGCTGACGCAGCTCGTACTGCGCCGCCTCGAATGGGCCGAGCCGCGCTCGATGGAAGCGCTCGTGCAGGCGATTCAGGTGTTGAACGGCCTCGGCGGCGGTCTCGAAGGTCTCTACGAACGCGCGAAGCTGTTGCAGGATGAAATCGCCACGGCGCTGTCGGAGGACATCAACCGCAAGCTGCTCTGGCTCGCGATCATGTCCGCGTTGCTGCTGCCCGCCACGCTCGTGACGGGCATCTTCGGCATGAACGTGGCGGGCTTGCCGGGGACCAAGGATCCGGCGTCGTTCTGGATCGTGGTCGGCGTGATGACGGGCTGTGCCGCCATCACCATCTTTCTGCTGCGCCGCCTGCGGCTCTGGTAACGCTCAGTCCGCCGGGCCGGGCGGCGCGAGCACTTCGCGGTTGCCGTTGTTGCTCATCGACGAGACGAGGCCGGCCGCTTCCATCTGTTCGACGAGGCGAGCCGCGCGGTTATAGCCGATGCGCAACTGCCGCTGCACCGACGAAATCGACGCGCGGCGCGTGCGCACGACAAAGGCGACGGCTTCGTCGTAGAGCGGATCGGCTTCGGCGTCGGGTGTTTCACCGAAGAGATCCTGGGCGCCGCCACCTTCGGAGGTCGGGCCGGACAGAATGCCTTCCTCGTACTCCGGCTCGCCGAACTGCTTCAGATGCTCGACCACGCGATGCACTTCGTCGTCCGCGACGAACGCGCCGTGAACGCGCTGCGGATAGCCCGTTCCGGGCGGAAGGAACAGCATGTCGCCCGCGCCGAGCAGCGATTCCGCGCCCATCTGGTCGAGGATCGTGCGCGAATCGATCTTCGACGAGACCTGGAACGCCACGCGCGTCGGAATGTTCGCCTTGATGAGGCCGGTGATCACGTCGACGGACGGCCGCTGCGTCGCGAGAATCAGGTGGATGCCGGCCGCGCGCGCCTTCTGCGCGAGACGCGCGATCAACTGCTCGATCTGCTTGCCCGCGACCATCATCAGATCCGCGAGCTCGTCGATGACCACGACGATGAGCGGCAGCGTGGACAGCGGCTCGGGCGCGTCGGGCGTGAGCGAGAACGGGTTCGTGAGCTTCTTGCCTGCGGCCTCGGTATTGCGGATCTTCTGGTTGAAGCCTTGCAGGTTGCGCACGCCGACCGCCGACATCAGCCGGTAACGCTTCTCCATTTCGCCGACGCACCAGTTGAGCGCGTTCGACGCGAGTTTCATGTCGGTGACGACCGGCGCGAGCAGATGCGGAATGCCTTCATAGACCGACAGCTCCAGCATCTTCGGATCGATCATGATGAGGCGCACGTCCTCGGGCTTCGCCTTGTAGAGCAGCGAGAGGATCATCGCGTTGATCGCGACCGACTTGCCCGAGCCCGTCGTGCCCGCGACCAGCATGTGCGGCGCGCGCGCGAGGTCCGTTACGACCGGATTGCCGACGATGTCCTTGCCCATCGCGATCGTCAGATTCGACTTCGACGTTCGATAGACGTCGTCCTCGAGAATCTCCGAGAGGCGGATCATCTGGCGCTTCGCGTTCGGCAGTTCGAGGCCCATGCAGGTCTTGCCGGGAATCGTTTCGACGACGCGGATCGACGTGAGGCCGAGGCCGCGCGACAGATCCTTCATCAGCCCGACGATCTGGCTGCCGCGCACGCCGAGCGCCGGCTCGACCTCGAAGCGCGTGATGACCGGACCGGCGGACGCGCCGACCACCGTCACCGGCACCTTGAATTCTTGTAAACGCTGCTCGATCAACTGGCCGGTTTCGTTCAGATGCTCCTCGGAGACGGGCTCGATTTCGCCGGACGCGGGTTCGAGCAGATCGAGCGTCGGCAATTCCACCGCCGACGCGTGCGGCGCATGGAACTCGAACTCGGTCGGCGCGGAGCCGCGCACCGGCGGGCGCGGTTCGGGCGAGGAGGGCGGCGTCGCGGCCTGCTGACTCGTGACGGGAGGCGCGACGACCGGGGCGGCCGCGACGACCGGAAAGCGCACGATGTTCGACGGCGATGCGAATTCGTCGCCGGCGACCTGGCGCTCGGCGACGGGTTGCGGCTCGTCCTCCGGCATGTCGAGCACATCGTCCGGCTCGTCGGCGACGCGCAAGAGCGGCGGGGCAGGGGGCTCGCTGTGGGCTGCGCGGGACTCCGGCATGTCGAGCCACGGCGGCGTCGGCGCGAGATCGCGCGAGTCCTGTGCTTGTTCCGGCTGTCGCGCGACGGGCGGAAGCGCCGCCGTCTCGGCCGGGCGAGGCAGTGCCGGTTCGGACGGCAAGTGAATGCGCGTGGGCGCTTGCGTTGCGTTTGCCTCGGCCGCGTTCGGCTCGGCGGGGGCCGGCGGTTCTGGCGGGCGCAAGTCGAAGAGCGGCGGGGGCTCGACAAGCGCGGGGGCGATCACGTGCGCGTCGATCAAAGGCGGCTCGATGCGCGCTTCGGTTTCCTGGACCTTTTCGGGCGCGGGTGCCATCGGCTCGATGTGCGGATGGACTTCCCGGACCCGTTCGGGCTGCGGCGTCACAGCCTCGATGGCCGCGTCGAATTGCTGGATCGGTGCGGGCACGGGCGCCGCGGGCTCGATGCGCGCTTCGATTTCCCGGGCCTTTTCAGGCGGCGGCACCTGCGGCTCGATGCGCGGTTCGGGCACCGTTCCGACGATGCCTTCGTCGGCTGTCGTCGACGCTTTCACCTCCTCGGCGTTCGGCTGAACGTCGGACTGGCCGGCCCGCGCCATCGCCACATGTCCGCGAGCGAGACTCGCGCCCGCGAGCGACGTCCACAGCGCGGTTTTTTCCTCGATGGATCGCAACGTCGCCTGAATCGCTTCGGGCGCGGGCGGCGGCGTGGGCGGCCCGAGCGGTGTGGCCGGCCGCGAGAACGCCGGTGCGGCGAGCGGTGTCGGCGCGAATTCACGCGTCGCACCGACCGCGGAGGGATGCACGGATGGCGCACGTCGGAAGCCCTGTGGCGCCTGAGGCAGAGGCGTTCTACGCGCGGCGCTCACGCCCGTCGCGACGGACGTGGATATGCTCGCCGCGCCTGACGGCCGTTGCGCGGGCATCGACGTCACCGGACTGCGCGGGCGATCCATGCGAGGCGCGGGCGTCGGCGGCGCGGACATGCGCGGCTTGTCGACGGCGACAGACGCGCGCAAGCCCGAGCCCGAAGGTTCGAACGCGGACGCCCGACGCGCCCCGAACGGCGCGCTGGCCTCGCGATTCGCCGATGACGCCGACGGATTCAGCCAGTCCGAAGGCGCGACCGGCTCGATCTGCGTCACCGGACGCGGGACACCGGCCGCCTCGAACGCGGGGCGCTTCGCGTAAGCCTCGGCGGTGGCGATGGCGCTCGCGGTGGCCATCGACGTGCGTTTGGCACTCTTGCCGTTCGAAGGCGGGCGCCACACGGTCGGCCGCTGATAACGGCTGCTCCGGGGGGCGGTCGGAAGACCGAGCGTCGGCTCGTCGTGCGACGTGCGGGGCGGCGGCGCATCGAAACGCTCCGCGCGATGAGCGCGTTCCTGCGTATCGCGCGCGGCTCTTGCGTGCGCGCGCCGTTCGAACCAGTTGCCCGCCTTGTTGCGAGTCTTGTCGCGGCCAGGCGAACTTTGTCGCGACTCGCTTTCGCGCTCGCGCGGCGTGAGCCAGCTTTGCGGCAGGCCGAAGCCGAACGCTTCGTCCGCCCATGCGAGCACCGAACGCCAGCTGAATTCGATCAGCCACGGCAGGCATATCGCGAGCACGATTGCCGCGAGCGCGGCTGCGCCGCCCAGATGCGCGGGTCCGCTCAACGCTGTGGCGAGCGCGCGCCCGCAGCGGTTGATGTTCACCTGCGTTTCGAGTGAGTTTGCGAGCGCGCCTTCCAGCGTGCTGCTCGCGAGCAGTACTCCGATAAAGCCGAGCCAGAGGCGGATCGTGCCGGGGCCGCGCACGCCTGCGCTGCCCGGCAGCGCGAGCTTGACAATGCGCCAGAAGAGCGGAAGAAACCAGACGACCGATGCACCGAACCAGCCGAGAACTACCATGTGCATGCTTGAGATTGAATCAATGTTGGGTGAAACGAATCAGGTTGTGACCCGGAGACTGCCACTCGGCCGCGCCTGCCGGCCGGACTGTTCGATCGAGCAGTTTAACGGCAACCGCGCGGGCGCCGCGCAGGCACGACACGCGTGCCGCATGTACGCAACACATCACTTCGCGCGAGCCGAGAAGATGAGCACCTGACCGTCGTCGAGCGTCAGTTGCAGCGTTTGCGGCGGGTTCATCTGCACGCCGCTTTTCGCGATATGCGCAAGCGCCTCGAGATAGGGCCGCTCCAGCGCGGCACCCGCACCCTGCACGCACGCCATGCGCGTGCCGGCGAGCGGGCCGAACGTGAGCTTGCCGTCCTTCAGTGCGTATGCGCCCGCGAAACGGTTGCAGCCCGAAAAACCGCTCGCCTGGCGATGACCATTCGCGGTCGAGAAATCGAGCGTGATCGGCCGCGCGTCGCTCTCGCCCGCGTGCGGCACCGCGCGCGGCTGGCCGCTCGCGTCGGTCCAGCTCGTGAGCTCCCATTGCGTGTCGTCGAGTAATTGCGTGGCGGCAGGATTATAAGGATCGGTGGGCGGCGCGCTCGCATCGGGGTGCTTCGGCATCGCGCAGCCGGAGACGACCGTCGCCGCGACGACGAATGCGCACGCGCGGGACGCCAGCGAAAGCGCCGCTTTGCGGCGCGACAGGAAACCTGACGATGAGCGCGCCGAACGAAGAGCGTATGCGCGAAGGAAATGCATGGGCATCGATGATCCTGAAGCAGGCGAAACCGTAAGGGTATCGCACGCGTCCTACTATTTGTCTAGCGCCCACGAGCAACAAAATGTTCGACTTGACCGTCCGCGGCTGTCATCGATCGGCAATGCGCGGGAATTCCCGTCGACATTTTCGTGTCAACACGGTTTGCGAGGACGCTGTCAATAGACCGGACGGCAGAGTGTTACGGTCGGCGCTGCGTGTTAACATCGCGCCCAATTCCGCCGCTTTCGGCTTTACTGGCCTCGTCACCGATCGATCCCTGGAGCACTCATGCAGACCGATTCAATCCGTCCTGATGCGTGGCGCATCGGCACGCCGCTTTCCGCCAACGCGACCCGCGTGATGCTGCTCGGCGCGGGCGAACTCGGCAAGGAAGTGATCATCGCGTTGCAGCGCCTGGGCGTGGAAGTGATCGCGGTCGACCGCTATGCGAACGCGCCGGGGCATCAGGTTGCGCATCGTGCGCACGTGATCGACATGACCGACGCCGCGGCGCTGCGCGCGCTCGTCGAGAAGGAGCAGCCGCATCTGATCGTGCCGGAGATCGAGGCGATCGCGACAGACGCGCTCGCCGAAATAGAAGCGGCGAAACTCGCGACCGTCATCCCGACGGCGCGCGCCACGCAGCTCACGATGAACCGCGAAGGCATCCGGCGCCTCGCCGCCGAGGAGCTCGGCCTGCCGACATCGCCCTATGCGTTCGCGCAATCGCTCGACGAGATGAAGGCGGCAATCGCGAAGATCGGCTTTCCGTGCGTCGTGAAGCCGGTGATGTCCTCGTCGGGCAAGGGGCAGTCCGTGCTGCGCAGCGATGCCGACGTCGAACCGGCGTGGAATTACGCGATGGCAGGCGGGCGCGTGAATTACGGACGCGTGATTGTCGAGGGCTTCATCGACTTCGAATACGAAATCACGCAGCTCACCGTGCGGGCGGCGGACCCCGCGAGCGGCGAAACGCAAACTTACTTCTGCGATCCGATCGGGCACGTGCAGGTCGCGGGCGATTACGTCGAATCGTGGCAGCCGCAGGCGATGAGCCCCGCCGCGCTCGAGAAAGCGCGCGATGTCGCCGCGAAGGTGACGACCGCGCTCGGCGGGCGCGGGCTCTTCGGCGTCGAGCTCTTCGTGCGCGGCGACGACGTCTGGTTCTCCGAAGTGAGCCCGCGTCCGCACGACACCGGCCTCGTCACGCTCGCGACGCAGCGCTTCTCCGAGTTCGAATTGCATGCACGCGCGATTCTCGGCTTGCCGGTCGATACCGCCCTGCGCGAGCCGGGCGCGTCCGCGGTGATTTACGGCGGTCTGGATGAAGCGGGCATCGCGTTCGAGGGCGTGGCGCAAGCGCTCGCCGTGCCGGGGGCGGATGTGCGGCTGTTCGGCAAGCCGGAGAGCTTCGTGAAGCGCCGCATGGGCGTCGCGCTGGCGACGGGGGCCGACACCGACGAGGCGCGCGAGCGCGCGAAACTCGCGGCGTCCAAGGTGCGGCCGGTTTCGGCCAGATGACCGGCCCACAGGCGCCGGCGGGAGCGAGAACGTGATATGGAAAGCACTGGCCGCGCTCGTCGCGGTTTCGCTGGGACTTTCAGGCTGCGGGCTTGCCGCGGCGCCGTGCCGTATCGCCTCGGCGGGACTGAAGATCGTGCCGGTCGTTGGGCATGTCGCGGCGGCGCCGACCGACGCATGCGCGGACGTGATCGATCCGTGATCGCTGCGCTCGCATCGACTTCGAAACCATCGCAAATCGGATGATGAAGAAACCCATCGCACTCACGTTCGCATTGCTCGTCACGCAATCGGCCGTTGCAATGCCGCTCACCGTGCCGCAGATCCAGACCGCGTCGACGCAGACGACCCGCTACGACTGCAAGGACGGCAAAAGCGTGTCAGTGCAGTACACGAACACGCGCAATCGTCAGAGTTTCGCGGCGCTGACCGTCGACGGGCGCAAGCTGCTGTTCGTCAACGTGGTCGCGGGATCCGGCGCGAGATACGTCGCCGATCAGTACACGTGGTGGACCAAGGGCTCGCAGGCGAACCTGTACGACGAAATGGCCGCGAAGGACTCGCCGCCCCTGCTCGCGGATTGCGAGGCGCGCAAGAAGTAGGCGCGCAGCATGATGGAAGAAGGTCGGACCGCGCTGTCGCGCCGCGCGAGCGTACTCGCGTGCGGTGCTACAATGTGCGGCTTTCCGGCTGTGAAATCGTTGCCGGACCGGATTCCGGATTTTCCGGCATCGCCGTTCGGTGCCGGCTTGAGCGGTACACGGGCCTCGAGCGAACCGCCGCTCCAGAAAATCGGCGATGCCGCGTGCCTTGAAGGCGTCATCGAAGCCGTGTCCTATCGGAGCGCGGGCTCGCGTACCGGAACGGGCGAGTCAGGCTCGAAACAGGCCGCCCCGTCTAGCGCGCACTTCGTGCCTGAGTGATGCGCCGCGTGCGCCAACGAAACCCATCCGCGTAAGCAACCGGTCGCGACGATCGACCGAACGATTCGACCGATTTTTTACGCGCGCCGCATCGAGCGGCACTTTAGCGAAAGCCAATATAGTCACCATGTCCGATTCCGCCGCCACGAACACGTCCACCGCAGGGGCCGACGCGCCGACGTTCGACCAGTTCGGATTGTCCGCCGACATCCTGAAAGCGGTGAGCGAGTCCGGCTACACCACGCCCACGCCGATCCAGGCGCAGGCGATTCCGGTCGTCCTCGCGGGCCGCGATGTCATGGGCGCCGCGCAGACCGGCACCGGCAAGACCGCGAGCTTCTCGCTGCCGATCATTCAGCGCCTGCTGCCCTCGGCGAACACGAGCGCCTCGCCCGCGCGCCATCCGGTGCGCGCGCTGATGCTCACGCCGACGCGCGAGCTCGCCGACCAGGTCGCCGCCAACGTGCAGACTTACTCGAAGCACACACCGCTGCGCAGCACGGTGGTGTTCGGCGGCGTCGATATGAACCCGCAGTCCGATGCGTTGCGCCGCGGCGTCGAGATCCTGATCGCGACGCCCGGGCGTCTGCTGGATCACGTGCAGCAGAAGACGGTCAATCTCGGCCAGGTGCAGATGCTCGTTCTCGACGAAGCCGACCGCATGCTGGACATGGGCTTCCTGCCCGACCTGCAGCGCATCCTGAATCTGTTGCCGAAGGAGCGTCAGACGCTGCTCTTCTCGGCGACGTTCTCGCCGGAAATCAAGAAGCTCGCGTCCACGTACTTGCGCAATCCGCAGACGATCGAAGTCGCGCGCAGCAATTCGACCGCCACCAACGTGCGCCAGATCGTCTTCGAGGTGCATGAAAGCGACAAGTCCGGCGCGGTCTCGCAACTCATTCGCGAGCGCGAGTTGAAGCAGGTCATCGTGTTCTGCAACAGCAAGATTGGCGCGAGCCGGCTCGCGCGCGTGCTGGAGCGCGACGGCATCGTTGCGACGGCGATTCACGGCGACCGCACGCAGGGCGAGCGCATGCAGGCGCTCGACGCGTTCAAGCGGGGCGAGATCGAGGCGCTCGTCGCCACCGACGTCGCGGCGCGCGGTCTCGATATCGCCGAGTTGCCGGCCGTCATCAATTTCGATTTGCCGTTCAACGCGGAAGATTACGTGCACCGTATCGGCAGAACCGGGCGTGCGGGTGCGTCGGGCGATGCGCTGTCGCTGTGTAGCGCGAACGAGCGCAAGCAGCTCGCGGACATCGAGAAACTGATCAAGCGTCCGCTCGAAGTCGAAACTCTCGAAGTGACGCAGCGTGCGCGCCGCGACGGATCGGCGCCGCGTCGCGATGAGCGCTTGGGCCGCCCGGAGCGGACCGAGCATCGTCATGCCTCGCGCGACGAATCTGGTTCGCGGCGCCGTCCGGCGGGCGCGCACGATCGCCCGCGTGGCCGTCAGCAGCCCGTCGACGAATTTTTCCTGAAGCCGTACGAGCCGTCGCCTTCGGCGATGAAGCGTCACGAGGAAACGGTCGAACCCGAGCGCAAAAGCGCGCCGAAACAGCCGCTCGCGGCGTTGCTCGGTGGGCTTGGGATGCCGCGCAAGTCGTCGTGAGTTCCTGACGCCGAACGAAAAAAGGCAGCCCGCGCGGCTTAATGCCGTTCAGTTAGCGCTGCACGGCATTTTTGTTTATGGGGTGAGAAGTGGTTGTAAACGGAGCGCCGGGCTGT